>JANOPP010000528.1:0-24127 GCA_031421915.1 Myxococcales bacterium
ACGGCGCGCTCGAAGTCCATGCGCGAGACCGGCGCATCTGGGTCGGCGGTGCCGTAGGCGGGCTTGTCGTCGTCACTCACGAAAGCGAGAGTACACCGTGATCACTCGACGGCACCCTGGCAGAACCAGCGGCGGCGTGAGCGATCGTAGTAGACCCACAGACAGTCGCCGCGCTTGAGCTCCGCGAAGTGGTACTCGCGATGCGTCTCCCCCGACGCGTTCGCCCACCAGCCGCCCGACACGATATACGGCCCGACGATCCTCACCACCGCACCCTGCTCCAGCCCCGACAGCAGCCAGCCGTCATCGCGCCGAGCGCCACGATCGACACGGACTTGCGGCGGCAGCGGCTGCGGGCGCGCCAGCAGCCGCCGCACGAGGGGACGCACGAGCCTCGGATCCGGCTGCGCCGTGACGACATGGACGAGCCGCTCCCAGCCAAAGCTCGCCTCGGGCAGGTGCCCCTCGCGCAGCACCGCACGCACGACCGCATCATCACCGAGCTCGGCGCGCAGCTTCGCCAGCGCCTCGTCGGCAGCGCGCAGATCGCGGCGCGGCCTGGCGGCGAACAACGCGAGCTGCTCGCGCGAAGCACCGACATCATCGGCCCACACACGGATCGCGTTGACCGGCGCGGACGGCGGCATCCCCGAGAGCCGGAGGTGGACGAGGCGGAGCAGCGCACGACCGTCGAGCGTGGCCGCCGCGGGCTTGATGCAGTCCGCGCGGATCTCGATCTTGCCGACCGCATGCTTGAGCGCGAGCTCGAGGTGAAGCGCGGTGAGAGCGCGACCGCGCGCGGCCAGCCGATCGAGCAGGCGATCGATCGGCGCCTTGATCACGAACACGAGGCGCTCGATGTCATCTTCCTCGTCGTCGAGCAGCACGCGCTCGTCGGGCGCCTCGGGCGGAGCGACCGGCACGAGGGGATCCCAGCGCTCGCCCGCCGCGAGCTGATACAGCCGGTGTGCCTCGCGGCCGAACCGTTCGAGGATGCCGCCGCCCGGGAGCCGCACCATCTGGCCAACGCTGCTCACGCCGAGGCGCGCGAGCGCATCACGCAGCTTGGGATGGATGTCGAGCCGCGCGAGCGGGACGTTCGCTGCGGCGGTCCGCTCGTCGGCGTCGCTGCGCAGCACGGTGACGCCGTGCCGCGTTGCGCGCGCGATCGCGTACGTCGCGAACCGCGAGAACCCGACGACGATCGCACCGTGCAACCCGAGCTTCGCGATCGCGCGCCCGATCGCCATGCCCCACTCCGTCCCGATCGGTCCCTGCCGCTCTGGAAAGATTCTCTCGAGTCCTTCGCCGTCGAGCCAGAACGTACCGGGCTCGCCCGGCTCGACGCGCGGCGACAGCTCGTGCAGCACCGCACGCAGCTCGGTGATCGCCGCCGTGATCTGCTCGGGTGGAACGACGCGCGCTCGCAGCCCGGCACACAGCGACAGCGCGTGCGCGTAGCGCTGGCCGGTGAGCACGCCGACCGATCGCGCGCGCTCGCACGCCCACAGCACGACGCCCTGCGGGCGATCGTCATCGATCACGACGACGGGATGCGCGCGCCACGCAGGCTCCGCTCGCCACACCAGCTGGAGCGGCAGCGCCGGCAGATCGAGACACGCGACGCGAGACACTGAACCAGTGTTCAGTCATCCGGAACCTCCTGTCAATCCAAACAGTTCAATCCGGATAAATGCACTCCGACCCCGTTTTCAACCGCGCCTGAAAAGGGGGTCCGAGTGCCTTATTTGAACCAGCGGGCAGCTGCGCGGCGCCGCGGCTGACCACTGAAAAGGGGGTCCGAGTGCCTTATTTGAACCAGCGGGGCAGCTGCGCGGCGCCGCGGCTGACCACGATCGGAGAGGTGTCGGTCATGCGATCGGTGGGGATCACGACGAGCTGGGAGTCGCGACCGACCGTACGGACGACGGCGAGCCACGCACCATCGGGCGACCACACCGGCTCGGCATCCGATGCACCGGACGGAGTCAGGTAGAGGACGCTGCTGTCGAGCGTGCGGATCGCGAGCATCGAGCGACTCTGGTGACGCTGGAGGTACGCGATCCGCGTGCCATCGGGCGACCACTGCGCACTCGACTCCTCGAGCTCGCGATCGCCCTCGGTCGGCGCGACGCGGCCGAGCCGCCGGAATGCCGTGCCGTCGGCGGCGATCAGGAACAGCTTCGGCGACCCCGCGCGATCGCTCGTGAACGCGATCGTCGTGCCGTCGGGTGACGGCGCGGGATCCCAGTCGTCCTTGTGGAACGCGGTGAGCCGCGTCGGTGCCCCACCCGCGATCGGCATCCGATAGATCTCCGAATCACCGTCGCGGCTCGACACGAACACGATCGAGTCGGCGCCGAGCCGCACCGGGCGGAAGTTGCCTTCCTTGTTGTCGGTGAGCCGCTTCGCTGCGCCGGTCGCGAGATCGATCCGGTGGAGATCGCTGCGGCCCTCGAGCTGGAGCGCAGCGATGATCGACGTGGCATCCGCGACGGGATCGCGGACCTGCGGCGCCGACGGACCGACGGGCGTCTGCGTGCCATCCGCGGCGACGAGCACGAGCTGCTCGCTGTCGGGGCTGCCGTCGCCGCGCGAGCGGATCGCGACGAGCCGACCATCGGGGAGCTTCGCGGTGGACGGAAACAACGGCGCTTTGATCTCGGTACGCGTGCCGGCAACGACGCGAACGAGCGTGTGCTCCGGCTCGTCCTCGACGAACCACAGCTCGCCCGGCAGCGATGCGAGCCGGGGATCCGGCGGCGGGTCCGCGACGATGCGCGCGCTCGATCCGGAACCGGACCCCGTTGCGATCACCGGCTTCGTACGCGGCTCACCCTTGCAGGCGGCGAGCACCGGAACGAGAACGAGAGCGAGCCAGAGACCGCGAGCAGAGACGCGTTCGAGAGCGGAGGCGCCGCGCTTCACCGCACGCGCACGGCGTCGGCGATCACGACCTTGCCCGAGTCCGCCCACCGCGACAGGACGACCTTGTTCCAGCCGGCGGAGAAGCTCCACGTGCCGAGAGTAGCCCACTGGCTGGTGGTCGCCTGCTGGTTGGCGATCTTGCGACCGACCTCGGTGCCCGACGCGTTGAACGCGACGAACGGCGCCCCGGTTGCGCGGTTCGAACCGCCGGTCCACCACGCGTCGATCGTGCGGGTCTGGGCCGTCGGCAGGTAGAACCAGAACGTCGCGGGCGCGGAGGTCGCCTGCGAGTTCGCCGTCCAGTAGCCGCTACCGTAGTAGCCGGCCGTGCTGGTCGACGACGTCCACGTGCCCGCGAGCTCGATCTTGCCGACGTTCTGATCGTTGTTCGCGTTGTTGCTGTCGATGATGATCGAGCCGGTCGGGGTGCTGCCGCCACCACCACCGCCACCACCGCCACCATTGTCGCCGCAGTGCGCGCGGACGCGATCGATGTAGTGCGCCCACGGCCAGTTCGGGCCCGGGTCGACGCGGTTGGACGGCTGGAGCTGGCCGTGCGAGACGATGTGGTTGCGATCCCGCGGCACGCCCTGGTCGCGCGTGATATCGCAGGTCAGCTTCGCCGAGGCTTCGATCTGGCCGGCCGGAAACGAGGTCTGGGACGCGAAGCCCGCGTGCTCGATGCCGACCGAGAAGTTGTTGGTCGAGACGTTGTTCTTGGCGCACTGCGTGTTGTTCACGCGCGAGCACTGGTAGCTCGCCGCGACGTGCCATGCCTTGCTCGCCTCGCGGACGAGCTGGGTGATCTCGGAACCGTTCTCCTTGACCACGTAGTGCGCGCTGACGCCGGACGACGAGTTCTTCAGCCAACCCCAGCAGCCCGAGTACGCACCTTCGCAGGTGTGGATCACCACGAGGCTGACCGCGGTCCCGCCGCGGCTCGAGAAGTTGGGCGAGGCGCGCCAGATCGCATCTGCGTAGTCGCCGCCCGTGCCGCGCGGCTGACCGGCGTGCGGGGCGCCAAGCTCGGGGTGCGCGTCGAACGAGGCGATGAGGGTGCCGTCCTCCGCCGTCGCGCTCGCACCGGTCGCGAGAGCATCGAACACGTCGCTCGCGTAGGCCGAGCGCACATCGGGGTCGTCACTCTGCGAGAAATCGGCGATCACGGGCTGCCAGGCGAGGAGGTCATCGCCGGCGATCCCACGGGTCTCCGCGAACCCGGCGAGCCGCGCCGCGGCGGCTGCGATGTTCGAGGTGAGGTCCATTCGGGCGACGTCCTCGGAGACGCCTACGGCGGCCGCACCGGCCGCGAGGTTGTCGCCCCACAAGGCGAACAGGCCTGCGCCGGCCGGGCGACCTTCATGCTCGGACTCACCGACAACCATCTGCCAGCGGGTCTCGACGTAGGCGATCGCCTCGAGGAGATCGACCGGGACATCATGCGCACTCGCAGCGGCGACAAAATCGTCGTCGAGGCCGGGCGTGCTCGTCGGATCTTGACCTGGCTCGTTCGCACCATCGACGGCACAACCGAACAGCGTCAGACACAGCGCGGCCGATGCCGCGCTCTTCGCGCAGATGTTCCCCATACGTGCGTGAACATCAGCAGCGATCGAGCCAACTACGTCCGCTCACCGTGTGCGCTGATGAATGCCGAACGCGAACGCGCGCTTGGCGTGACGCGCGATCACGACGTACGACCGCGATCATGTGCGTGCTCACGGCCGTGTGCAGTCGCTCGCCCCGAATGCAGTCGCCGTGGTGCAGAACCACATGTGCTCTAACAGCGCCGCGCACGTCATTCGAAGACAATCATCCGACTCACCGACGAGGAATTCGTCGGTGAGTTGTGCAATGTGGTGCACAAGACGGAGCTAGAACGCAGGTGATCGAGGCGCTGTTCACAGCCCAGCCGGGCCACGTGCCTTGCTCGCGCGCGACCAGCCGGGTCCACGCCGCTTGTCCTTGAGCGCGCGCACGGTGATCTCGAACCCATCACGACCCCGTGCACGCAGCGCCTCCGCGCGTAGCGACACCAGCGAACCGAGCGAGCCCGCATCACTCGCCTTCTCGGTCAGACACACGATCGCCGCATCGTGCGCCTGCGCGAGCGTCACCAGCCGGCCGAGAAAATGCTCCGGCATCCGGGTCAGCTCGGTGCTCGCCGATCCAAAATCGAGCACCACGAGACCGAACGCCCCCGAGCGCAGCAGGCGCTCCGCGGATCGCGTGGCCGCGACCGCTGTCGGTGCGCGCACCACGACCAGCGCCGACAGATCCACGCCGCTATCCGCCGCATCCGGTGGGTAGAACGTTCCGCTGGAGGTCCGCGTCGACTCGCTCGACCACGGCACGATCCACGCGACCGGCTCCGCCTCGCGCTGCGCCTCGAGCACGATGTCGATCGCGGTCGTCAGCGTCGCCGCGGCACCGCGCGCCGAGAGCTCGACCAACCTCCCGCGCAGCGCCGCGAGACCCCACGGCTCGGGGGCCCGATCCTGACCACCGCGCAGCCCAAGACGATCGACTTCGTCGAGCGAGAGCACGCGCGCCGACGACGATGCGGTCGTCGATCGCTGCGCGCGCGCGTTGGCGAGAAACTCGCGAAGGTCGTCGCTCAACGGTGCACCATAGGGGAACACTCGTTCAGTACCAGACGCGTCTGACAGCGTCGAGCCGATCCCTAGCGAGTGACCGTGATCTTCACGACTTCGGGACGACCACGCCGCTCGAGCTCGATCCGGAGTGAGTCGACTCCCTTGAGCGTGTCGTAGAGATCGAGCGCCGCCGTCATGTCGGTCAGCGAGTAGCCGTTGATCGACTGGATCGTGTCGCCGTTGTTGAGACCGATCGCCGCGTAGAACGAGCCTGGACGCACCGCGTAGATCTTGAAGCCATTCGGCTGCCCCATCTTCATCGACGGAACGATCCGCGCGCCACGCGACACTGCCATCGGATTGCCGAACACCGCGTCGACCGTCGACCGCGGGACCTCGTAGGTGAAGTCGTCGATCTTCTTGATCGTGTCGATCAGCGGATCCGGCACCGGTGCGACCGGTAACGAGGGCGACGACGGGAACGATGGCGATGACGGAAACAGTCCACCGGCCCGCGACTTCCGCGAACCCGTTCGCGCGGCACGCAGATCGCCGTCGAGCTCCCACAGCACGAGCACGGGCTTGTCGTCGCGGATCATCTCCACGTAGAGCGCCGTCGCGTTCATCATGCTCGCGCCGAGCAGCGCGTCGTAGACATCGAACTGCCGCTTGATCGGACGGCCAGAGATCGCCGTGATCACGTCCGACGGCTCGAGCGCCAGCACGGTGCGCAGCTCGACATCGGTGACCTTGACCCCGGACGTTCCGTTCTGGTGCGTCGTCGACGCGAGCGTGTCGCGATCGAGCTTGATCACGTCGGTCGCTTGCACGCGATGCTTGAGCGGTCCGCGCTGCTGCTCCGCGAGTGGTCGCGGATCGGCGCCCGTGGTCTTCGCACCACCGCGCGTCGCGACCACGATCATCGCGATCATTACCGTGACCACAGCGACGACGGCGAGACTCACCGCGATCACGGGAGTTCGCCCGCCCATCCGCTGCTCAGCCATTCACTGAGGATGCGCGGATCTCCGCGAAGATCAAGGTCGGCCGTTCTCGCACGCACGCCGGCATATGAGTTGCTGCATCACCGGGTATGCCGAACCAATCACCCTGGCTTCACTCCGACGCGCCGGCCGAGACCGGTCCCGACTACGTAGCCCTCGTGATCGAGTGGGACGACGTCGCAAAGGAGGTCACCCAGGTCACGCCGCCCGTTCCCCCGATCCACCTCCCGTCCGTCTTCAAGAAGATCGCGATCGGCGCAGGTGCGCTCGGTGCGCTGCTGTTCGCTCGGTGGGGCATTCGCCGTCTTCGCCATGCCTGAACGGCACATCGACTGCACCTGTCATGGCCATGGCCACCAAACCGACCGTCGATGTCGTCACTCAGTCCAGCATGGACTCGTTTCCCGCGAGCGATCCGCCCGGCTGGATCCGGACCGTCGCTGCTCCCTCGGAGTCGACCACCTGCCCCGAGGAAACCGTGTTCGAGAGCCTTCCTCGCAGGCTGACGATCCCCGGCATGATCCTCGGCGGTCTGGCGCTCGGAGCGTTCATCACCGCAGGGATTCTGCTCTACAAGCGCCGCGCGTGAGCGCCCGCTAGCCCTGGCAGCGTGCGTCCCCGCTCGCACTGCTACGATCCGTTCATGTCCGCGTACGACGACGCCGTGGCCGAGCTCTACCAGGCTCCCCATGGCGCGTTCGTCGTGGAGCGCAAGCGCCTCGCCGCCGTGCTCAAGGCGAGCGGCGACAAGGCGGGCGCGACGCGGTTCGCCAAGCTCGGTCGCCCGACGACGTCGGCCTGGACCGTCAATCAACTGTGGTGGCACGCGCGCGACGCGTTCGATGCGCTGCTCGCGTCCGCCGCGACGCTCCGCACGGGTGACCTCCGCGCGACGGCCGCGCATCGCGAGGCGATCGCCAAGCTCCGCGCTCGTGCGACGACGATCCTCACCGACGCGGGCCACGGCGCGACCGAGGGCACGCTGCGCAAGGTCACGCAGACCATCGCCGCCCTCGCCGCGACTGGCACATGGGATCCCGACCCGCCGGGCGCGCTCGCCGCCGATCGCGATCCTCCGGGCTTCGAAGCGGTCGGGATCGCGAACCCGCCCGAACCCGAGGACGACGACACCGGCGACGGCGAACCCGCGCCGACGCGAGCGGCGAAGCCGGCCAATGACAACGACGACGCGAAGCCGACACACGACGAGCTCTCCGAGCTGCGCAAGCGCAAGGCAGCGGCGGAGGCGGCCGCACGAGAGGAAGCCGCCGCCGAGCGCAAGCGCGTCGAGGCCGAGCGCGCACGGACCAAGGCGGAGAAGCACCGCCTCGAGGCGGCGCTGCGCACCGTGAAGGGCGAGCTGGCAACCCAGACGCGCGACGTCGAGACGCTGCGCAAGCAGCTCGCGGACGCCGAGAACACCCTCGCGCAGACGACCGCGCTTACCGACGATCTCCAAGCCAAGCTCGACGAGCTCGACGAAGAATAGATCGCTCGGCCTGACCCCGAGTCGAACTCGAGTACTGCGCCACAGCGGATTGATTGCTGCTGGACCGTCTCGTAACCCTCTGCTTGGGTCTCAGAAATGGGGTCAGGCCGGTCAGGCCACCATTAGAATCCCGGGATCAAAGGTCGGCCTGACCCCAGTTTTGCAAGGCCTACCGCTTGGCGCGGAACGCCGCGAGGAGCTCCTGCTCGCGCTCGCGCGTGGGGCCGGCGCGCAGCGCTTCGGGATCGCCGCCGGTCTTCGGCGGAGGGGCGCCCTTGGCCTTGGCGGCCTCGACCATCTCCTTGGTGATCCGCACGCGGCGCGGGACGTCCTCGGTGTACCAGGCGAGGAGCTCCTTCACGGTGGCGGCGAGCGGACGGAACGTCAGACCTGCCGCCTCGGCTCGATCGTTGTTCCAGCGGTGAAAGCCCGCGTACTTTCCGGTCGGCGGGATCCAGATCGGGAACGAGTCCTCGCCACCCATGCCGTTCTTGTCGAGCCAGGCGGCCGGGACCCACTGGAGCTTCGCACCCGGCGCTGCCGCGACGCAGGTGTCGAGCACCTCGCCCCAGCGCGCGGGGGTCTTGGGACCGAGCGCGTTGAACGTCCCGCCCGTGCCTTGCTCGGCGACTGTGACGAGCCACTCCGCGAGATCACGCACGTCGATCCACTGCAGCGGATCATCGGGCGCGCCCGGAGCGAGCACGTCACCACCGCGCGAGATGCGGACCGGCCAGTAGGTGAAGCGATCGGTCGGATCGCCTGGCCCGATGATGAAGCCTGGACGAACGATCGTGGCGCGGTTGCCGAATGCGGCGGAGGCCGCGCGCTCGCATAGCACCTTGAGGCCGCCGTAGTTCTCGGACTCCTTCCCCATGTCCTCGACGGTCGGATCCGTGAGCTCCGCGAGGCGCGCGCTCTCGTCGCCACCGGCGGCTGGGACCTCGTCGTAGGCGGAGATGCTCGAGATGAAGATGTACTGCGTGGCGCTGTTCGCCAGCAGCTTTGCGGATGCATTCACCAGGCGCGGGAAGTAGCCTGAGTTGTCGATCACGACGTCCCACTGGCGGCCCTCGAGCTGGCCGAGCCCCTTCGGGCTGGCCGGATTCTCCTCGTCGGCCGGCAGCTCGGAATCGCGGTTGCCATAGAGGTGCTCGACCTCGATCTCGAGCGGTCGATACTTCTCGCGCTTGCCGCGGTTGAAGATCGTGACCGCGTGACCGCGTGCGGTGGCGGCTGCGATCGTGTGCGGGCCGAGGAAGCCGGTGCCGCCGAGGATCAGGATCTTCTTCTTCGGGATCGGCGCTGGCGAAGGCGGGGCCTGCGGGGACGGTGCGGACGAGGATCCGGAGGAGCACGAAGCAGCGAGGCCCAGGACGACGCCCGAGCGGAGTAGATCGCGACGAGTGATCGACATCGCTCGCGAAGCTAGCGCGCCGCGCGCGACGGAGAAACGGCAATTCGTCGTCGTCGCAGGCGTCGCAGCCGTCGCATGCGCGCAGCGAAGGTCGCCACCCTCAGCGCGAGCGCGGCGTACCGAACGTCGCTTCGACCTTTTCGGTCTTGCCGTTGCGGATGAACGTGATCGTCGTCTTCTCGCCGGGCTTCGCGGCGCTGAGCACGTACATGAGATCGCTGACGCTCGCGATCTCGGTGGTGCCGACCTGTGTCACGAGGTCTCCGCCCTTGAGGCCGGCCTTGAACGCGGGGCCGTCGGGCACCACATCGGAGAGGAGCACGCCCTTGGGCTGGTTCGGATCCTCGCTGTACGACGGCACGGTGCCGAGCGACGCGCCGCGCCGCCGCAGGTCGCCACCGCGCAAGAGCTCGGGCGGAGACTTCACGTAGGTGAGTAGCGTCGTGCGCTTCGCGACTGCCATCGCGACCTCGCTCGTGATCGCAGCGACCTTGGCTGCGCCGATCGCATTGATCTTCGACGCATCGTCCTTGGCGGTGTGATAGTCGAGGTGGTTGCCGGTGAAGAAGAACAGCACCGGAATGCCGGCGACGTAGAACGGCATGTGATCCGACGGACCGTAGCCCGAGCCGGTCACGGTGCACTCGATCCGCGCGGCCTTGCACGCGGGCGTCACGATGTCCTTCCACTCCTTCGCGGAGTCGCCGCCGTTGACGTGGAGCTGGCTCATCCGCATGCGACCCACCATGTCGAGGTTGAGCATCGCGATGATGGGATCCTTCGTCGGCAGGTTCTTGGTGTAGTGGAACGAGCCGAGGTCGCCCATCTCCTCGGCGGAGAACGCGACGATGTAGACGTCGCGCGCGAGCGTCGCCTTGTTCGAGACCAGGTTCCGCGCGACCTCGACGAGGACCGCGACGCCCGAGGCATTGTCATCGGCACCGTTGTGGATGTCGTTGACCTGCGGATCGAGCGCATTGGGCCCGCCCATTCCGAGGTGGTCCATGTGCGCGCCGATGACCACGACGCCAGGCTGTTGCTTCATCACCGCACCCGCGCGGATCACGCCGACGATGTTCCAGGTCTTCGTGCGCACCGGCTCGAGCGCGACGGTGAGCTTCACCGGATGCTTGCCCTTCTCGAGGCCCGCGGCCGCCTTGCGGGTGATCACGACGATCGGGATCTGCGACTCGCTCTCCGCGGCGGCGAGCTTGGGCAGCTCGGCCTCGGTCTGCTTCGGATCGCCATTGTCGACGACGATCAGCGCCTTCGCACCCTTCTGCTTCGCGATGAACGCCTTGTGGCGCAGATCACCGAGCCGCGCCGCGGTCGTCGGATCGAGCTTGGGCTCGCTCGGTGTGAACCGGTTGACGAGGACGATCTTCCCCTTCACGGCCTTGCCCTTGTAGTCGTCCAGCTTGCTCGCCTCGTCGACGAGGCCGTAGCCCGCAACAACGATGTCACCGCTGACCGACGCGCTCGCGCTCGCCGCCAGCGGTGCGAAGTCGGCATCGGCCATCGGCTTGCCGTCGATCGTCAGCGCGGTCCTGGCGCCGCGCTTGACCTCGGTGGTCACCTCGAATGGCTGCAGCCAGCTGCCGTTGTTGCCCTTCTCGACGCCGAGCGCGGTCAACGCCTCCGTCAGCATCATCTGGGTGTCGTCGAGACCCTTCGATCCGACCGAACGACCATCGCGGGCGTCGTCGGCCAGGTAGTTGATCATCGTCGCGATCCGATCGGCGCTCGCGGTCTCGGTCGAAGCGGTCGCGGCAGGGGCGTCGACCCAGTCGGCGAGGAACACGTTGGTGTCCTTCTCGCCGGCGGCGGTGCCGGTCACGCGGTACTTGCCGTCGATGACATCGCGGCGGTTCGACGAGAATGCGAGCGTCTTGCCGTCCGGCGAGAACACCGGGAAGCCGTCGAACCCACCGCTGAACGTGATCTGTTCGAGGTTTGTACCGTCGATGTTGACCGCGAAGATCTCGAACTCCGCGCTGCGCGGGTTGGTGTGATTGCTCGAGAACAGCACGCGCTTGCCGTCCGGATAGAAGAACGGCGCGAACGAGGCACCCGGCAGGTACGTGATCTGCCTCGCGTCGGAGCCGTCGGCGTTCGCGACGTAGAGGTCCATGCGCGTCGGCTTGACGAGCTTCTGGGCGAGGAGCGCCTTGTACTCCTCGAGATCCTTGCCCTGCGGACGCGACGACCGCCAGACGATCTTCGTGCAGTCGTTCGAGAAGAACGCGCCGCCGTCGTAGCCGGGCTGGTTCGTGAGCTGCTTGAGGTTCTTGCCGTCGGCGTCCATCCGCCACAGCTCGAGATCACCCGAGCGCGTCGAGGTGAAGATGATGCTGCCGTCGGTCGTGCACACCGTCGCTTCGGCGTCGTAGCCCGGCGTGTTCGGCGTGATGTTGCGGATGTTCGTGCCGTCGGCGTTCGCCTTGTAGATGTCGAAGTCGAACAGGCCCCACAGATAGCCCTTCGACATGTCGGGCGGCGTCGGGCAGACGGGCGAGGACTCGTGCGTCGAGCCGTACACGATCTCCTGATCTCCCTTGAGGAAGTAGCTGCACGTCGTCCGGCCCTTGCCCGTCGAGACCAGCTTGGAGGTGCCGTCCGCGACGGTGAGCACCTCGATCTGATCGCACTTGTACGGGCTCTTGTTGGTCTGGAGGATCAGCTTGTCGCCGCCAAACGCCCAGTACGCCTCGGCGTTGTCACCGCCGAACGTCAGCTGGCGGACGTTCTTGAGATGAACCTCGCCGGGAGCGGCGAGATCCTTCTGCTCGACCTTCGGCCTCGCGGTCACGACGACCGGCGTCACCGGCTTGGCCGCCTCCGGCGGACAGCAGGTCGTGAGGAACAACAAGCACAGCGGCGCACCCTTCATGGAACGCGAGCCTACCGCGTATAGTGCGCGCGTGCTGTCCGTCGCAGATGCCACCCGCACCGTGATCGAGCGGGTGCCGCGCCTCGCGAGCGAGACCGTCTCGATCGACGCTGCGCTCGGCCGGGTCCTCGCGAGTGACATCGTCGCCGAGCGCGCCCTGCCCGGCTTCGACAACTCCGCGATGGATGGCTACGCGGTGCGCTCCTCGGATCTCCCGGCCACGCTGCCGGTCGTCGCGGTCGTCGCCGCTGGCGCACTGCTCGCAACGCCCGTCGCCGAGAAGTCCGCGGTGCGGATCTTCACCGGTGCGCCGCTGCCGCCCGAGCTCGACACGGTCGTGATCCAGGAGGATGCGACCACCGACGGCGATCAGGTCACGCTACCGCTCTCCGCGCCTGGCGAGAACATCCGCCGCGCCGGTGAGGACATCGCGATCGGTGAGATCGTGATCACCAGGGGCACGCGCCTCGCGGCGTGGCAGCTCGGCGTGCTCGCCGCTCTCGGGTTCGCCGAGGTCCCCGTCTCGCGGATCCCGCGCGTCGCCGTGATCGCCACCGGTGACGAGCTTGTCGACGTCGCCACCAGGCCCGGTCCCGGGCAGCTCGTCGACTCGTCGGCCCACGCGCTGGTCGCGCTGATCGCGGAGGCCGGCGGCATCGCGCACAGAGTCGGCATCGCGCCCGACGACGTCGGTGCGCTCGTTGGCCTGATCTCCGCGGCGCTCGACTACGACGTCGTGATCACGACCGGCGGCGTCTCCGTTGGCGACCGCGATCACGTGCACGCTGCACTCGCCGCGATCGGCGTCGTGCTCGAGCTCTACAAGGTCGCGATGAAGCCGGGCAAGCCGTTCTCGTTCGGCATGCGGCCTGGCGACCATGGCGGCACTCCCGTGTTCGGCCTACCCGGCAATCCCGTATCGACGGTCGTCGCGTTCGAGCTGTTCATCCGTCCCGCACTGCTCGCGATGCAGGGCGCGACGAAGATCGAGCGTCCCCGCGTCCCGGTGCAGCTCGTGGGCGGCTATCGCAAGCAAGCGGGTCGGGCTCACTACCTGCGCGCATCGATCGTCCGCAATGGCGAGCACCTGATCGCACACACCCACCCCAAGCAGGGCTCCGCGATGCTGTCATCCCTCGTCGGCTGCAACGCGCTCGTCGAGCTCGCCGCCGACGAGACCGAGATTCTTCCTGGCTCCACCGCACCTGCCCTGATCCTCGAGGCCGTATGACCGAAACCGCTGATCCCGTCCGCGTCACTGCCACCGAAGCCGGACGCGTCGACAAGGAGCTGACCCGTCACTTCCCCGACGCTGGCCGCACCAAGATCGCCGAGCTGTTCGACGAGGGCTGCGTCAAGGTCAGCGGCAAGCGCGCGAAGAAGGGCGATCGCGTCAACGTCGGCGACGTGATCGAGCTGACCCGCACGCCGATCACCGGCGAGGCGATGCGTCCGCTCCCCGATCCCGCCGCAGCCGGGCAGCTCGTCGTGCTGCTCGAGCGCCCCGAGCTGATCGTGATCAACAAGCCGGCAGGGATGCCATCACAACCGCTGCGCGCGGGCGAGCTCGGTACCGCGGCGAACGCGATCGCGCACCGCTGGCCCGAGTGCATCGCGATCGGCGAGGACCCGCGCGAGGGCGGCCTCGTCCATCGCCTCGACATCGGCACCTCGGGCCCCCTGATCGTGGCGCGCACGCCCGACGCCTACCGCGCGCTGCGCGAGGCCTTTGGCGCGAGCCAGGTCGACAAGCTGTACCTCGCGCTCGTCGATGGTCGCCCGGTATCGCGCGAGTGCGACGCGCCGCTCGTCCAGCGCGGCAAGAAGGTCGTCGTCGATCAAACCGACGGGCTTGCCGCGTACACGTCGTTCACCGTCGATCGCGCGTCGGAGACCCACGCGCTCGTCCGCTGCGCCGCGCAGACGGGCCGCATGCACCAGGTCAGGGCTCACCTCGCGCACGTCGGCGCCCCGATCACCGGTGATGTCCTGTACGGCGGTGCTCCGCTCGCGGGTCACGACGGCTTCTTCCTCCACGCCGCGTCGATCACGTTCCCGCTCGGCCTCGAGCGGATCCGCATCGACGCGCACGCGCCGGACCGGTTCGCCGCTGCCATCGCGGCCTGCGGTCTCTAGGTCGCGATCAGCTCGGTCGCGCGAGATCGCAGGCCTCGAGGAGGCACAGCATCCGGCCGGTCTTGAGGCGCTCGTTGCGATCGCCTTGCATCTCGACGAGATCGCCGATCGTGCGCTTGCCGTCGAGGAGATCGCAGAGCTGGACGAGTCCCTTGACCTCGAAGCGCTCCGGTCCGACACGGCGCGTGCGCGAGGCGCGCAGCTTGAGCGAGCCGTTCTTCGCGATCCAGCTCTCGATGTGGTCGTCCGAGAGCGCCATCGCACCCGCACCGAGGATCTCGAACGCATTGAAGTCGAGGGGGAACGCTTCGCGCGGATTCTCGCGACCCGAGTACCAGCCAAAGCCACCCTTGTTCCACGTGCAGACGTCGATGATCTTCGAGCGCACCTGACGCGTCAGGTGGCGGAACACCTCGAGCGGCTTCAGGAGACCCAGGCCGACGAGCGTGTCGCCTAGCTTGCCGCCGTAGTGCGGCATCATCGCGAGCGCCATCGCCAGCTCGCCTTCGCTGAGCACGCCTTTCGCGACGAGGTAGTTGCCGAACAGCTCGCTCGCGACGTTCGACGACACGTACTCGGGCTGACCGTCGCGGACGTAGATCTCCTTCTTGATCCCGCCGACCGCGACAACGAGCAGACCGGTCGCGCGCGCCGTCATCAGCCGGAACAACACGCGGAGTGGCGACGTGACGTGGAACTCGCCGGCATCATCGGGCGCCTCGGCGATGTCACCGAGCGCCGGCGGCGTCGGCGGACGCTTGCGCATCGCCTCCTCGGGTGACGGCAACTTGATGTCGCGCGAGCGGACCGCCGGCTCCTCGGTCAGGTCGTCGAACGCGCGCATCTGCGAGTCCTCGGAGGGACCCGAGCGGTGGTCGTCAGGAAGCGTGATCGCCTCGACGGCGGCGCTGATCGTGTCGGCGATCGGCACCTCGATCACGCCGGAGGCATCGCTTGGCGAGGCGAAGTCCTTCTCCAGCGCGTGACGAACGGAGGAGCCAGTGGCCGTGCGCGCCTTCACGGGCGCTGCGCCGGTGGTAGTGCCCGCAGCTGGGACGTTCGGTGGGACCTGAACCGCGATCCCCTGACGCGGCCGACCGGCCACGGTCTCGGCGCGCTTCGACGGCGTGGGCGTGCGCCCGACCGCGGCCTGCGCCTGGGCAGCGAGATCACTGACCGAGACCGACCGGTTCGACGCGGGCACATCCTCGGCGGCCGACGGTTCGTAGCTCATCTGAATGACGGGCATGCTGTCGCCGCCATCGACGATGATCATCGGAGTCGCATCCTCGCTGGGCGACCGACCGATCGCGACACCCTCGGCGGGAGGCGGCGCCTCCTGCTTGTGCCGGCGTTCGAGCACGGCCACGCGAAGATCGTCGACGACATCCGCGACGACCTTCGACGTCACTCGGTGGCGATGCTGGAACAGCCACTCGTTGAGAGCATCGCGGAATGCGGCGGCACTCTGGTAGCGCTCGTCGACAGACTTCTTCAGCGACTTGCGAACGATGTCCTGGAGGTCCGCCTCGATATCCGCGCCGTACTTGTCGAACCGACCGAGCTTGGCGTCGCGAACCATCAGCAGCACGTCGAGCTCGTTCGCAGCCGCGAACAAGCGGCGCCCGGTGAGCAGCTCGGCGAGCACGACACCGACGGAGAACACGTCACTGCGGGCGTCGAGGTTCTGCTCGATCACCTGCTCGGGGGACATGTACCCGTACTTGCCCTTGAGCGTGCCGGTCTTGCTCTTGTGCGCGCGGTCGGGATCCTTCGCGCGCGCGATGCCGAAGTCGACGAGCTTGATGTCGCCGCGCAGGCTGAGCAGAACGTTCGACGGAGAAATGTCACGATGGACGATGCCCATCGCCTTGTCATCATCACCACGGACGTTGTGGGCGTAGTCGAGAGCATCGAGCGTCTCGTGAGCGATCCATGCTGCGAGCTGCGGCTCGACGCGCCGGCGGCGCGCGGCGAACTCGCGGAGCAGCGCGAGCACATCGATCCCGTCGATGTACTCCATCGCGATGAACAGCTGCTCGTCGACCTTACCGAGCTCGAACGTCTGCGCGATCTTGGGATGGACGAGACGGGCCGTGAGCTTGGCCTCGTCGATGAACATCGCGTTGTATGTCTCGTCGTGAACGAGCGCCGGAAGCAGGCGCTTGATCACGACTTTCTTCTGAAAACCGTGCTCGCCGGGCGAGGTCGCAATGAACAGCTCGGCCATGCCCCCCAGGGCAAGCCTCTCGACGAGCTGATACCGGCCAAAGCCGATCGGAAAGTCGCCCACGGAGGCGATAATCGTATCACAGGGTCCGTCGGGAGCCCGATCACCGGCGGCGCATCAATAAGTGCCGCGTCAGCTTCGCCGCATCAGCAGATGCCCTGCTCGTTCCAGCGAATGGGCCACGGCGCTGTCGAGTCGATCGAAGTGCTGAAACGCGAGGCCGCGCTCGAGGGTCGCCGCGGCGGTGCGCTCGCGTAGCGGCCTGCGCGAGTTGGAGAGGAGGACCTGGAGCACGCTGCCCTCGGCCTGCTCCAGGAATCCCTTATAGCCGACGTCGAAGTTGTGCTCCCCGCTCTCCGCGAGGCCGCCCGTGTCGACGATGAGGCAAGGTGCACCCGTGCCGACCGCGAGCATCCAGGCGCGCGACAGCAGACCATCGATCACCGATGCGTTCGGTGCACCGACGAGGAACACGGCAGGGACCTTCGGGAGCAGCTCGACAATGGGCGTCCCGAGCTCGAGCTGATCGTTGACGCGCTCGCGGAGGCTCTGGAGGCCAGAGGCGGCGAACGTGTCGCATGCGACGACGGTCAGCCATTCGAACAGGCGGGTCATCCGGATCGAATCCTCGGCCGAGACGATCCCGCCGAGGACGTCGCGCAGCTCGAGCAGGAGAGCGGCGATATCGAACGCCGTGGCGCCTTCGCTTGCGAACTGGGCCCCGAGGAAGGCGGCGCTCCGCTCGAGCTCGCGGGTCGCGTCCGAGCCTGGCTTGAGCTCCCCCGTCCCGGCGGCCACGACGAGGGCCTCGATCAGGTTGGAGACCTGAGCGGTGTGGGTCGCAGCCTTGGTGGCACGCCGAAACCGCAGCGGCGAGCGCTCGAAGCGCGCGATCCAGCTCGACAGGATCTCGCCTGAACGCTCGCGGATGACCGCTACGAGCTCGGGTCCTTCACTCACCAAGGTGATCGTAGCAAGCAGCCTGGCAAGTCGCCATGATAGGATGCTTCCGGGTGAAGCTGACATCGGTTGCTCGGACGGACGTTGGTCGTAAGCGCCAGATCAACGAAGACGCGTTCTTTCGCGACGACGCGCGTGGCTTCTACATCGTCGCCGACGGTGTCGGTGGACATAACAAGGGCGAGATCGCGAGCCGCGAGGCCGTCGAACAGCTCGCGATGTGGGTCACCGGCGCCACGCGTGACCTGGATCGCCTCGTGGAACGGGTCATCGCGGGCGATAGCGAGTGCGTGTGGGAGATCCGCCGACTCCTCGAGACCGGGGTCAAGAGCGCCTGCTACATGGTGTTCGGGATGGCCGAGCTCGACCCCGAGAAGAAGGGCATGTCGACCACCCTGTCTGCCCTGCTGATCCGGGCGAACCTCGCGTTCGCCGTCCACGTCGGAGACAGCCGCGTCTATCGGGTTCGCAGGCAGAACGTCCTCCAGCTCACGGAGGACCACACGCTGATCAACTACAAGGTCAAGCACGGCATGATGACCAAGCAGGAGGCCGAGAAGGCCGCCGGCAAGAACGTCATCACTCGCGCCGTCGGCCACAAGGACTACGTCCAGGTCGATACCGCCGACCTCGACGTCGCGCCCGGCGATCGCTTCGTCCTGTGCAGCGACGGACTGCACGGTTATTTCAACGACGACAAAGAAGTCGCCGATCTGTGCGCGGATGGCGATCTCGACGAGTGTGCCGAGGCTGCGATCGCCCTCGCGAACCAGCGCGGCGGCAAGGACAACATCACCGCCGTGGTGATCGAAGTCCAGGCGTGACCTGAACCGACGGGTCACAGTCTCGGCATGTCCCGGAGCACACGGCCGCTGGTCGCGATCGCACTCGCGGTCGTCGCCGCGGTGGTCGTGATCATCGCGATCCGTCGAACGCGATCGCCCGCAGAGGTCGAGGTCTCGGTGCCGCCACAGGCGCCGCGCGCCGCCGGGACCGTCACGCTGACCGGAACAGTTCGCGATGCAGAGGCCCACGGGGTTCCTGCCGTCGAGGTGATGTTCCGCGGCGCAGGCGGCGACGTATTCGGGCCGACCCGGAGTGACGGCAGGTACACGATCACGCTCCCCGCCGGGACCTATCACGTCGCGGTGCGCGGCGAGCGCGTGCTCTCCGCGGCTCTCGCGGATCGCACCCGATTGCCCGAGCTGCCATCGGTCGCGGTCGCCGGGATTCCCGACGAGGCGCTGATGCTGCGCCTCGACGCGACGACGGATCTCGACGGAGTCGATCTCGATGTGGTCGCCACGTGGAAGATCTCCGGGCGCGTCCTCGATCCCGACGGCCTGCCGTTGCCGGGCGCGGTCGTGCGTGCGGATCCAGAGACTCCGCAGACGTTCACGAGGCCGATCGGCTCCACGTTGCGCCCCGTGCTCGGCACCGACTCGGCGACCACCGATCGAGACGGCAGGTTTCTCCTGCGCGTGCCGCCGGGCTCGTACTCGTTCGCGGCGACGCATCCGACGTTCGCCGGCGTGCACGACGTCGATCAGGAGACCATCAACGGAACGATCGAGCACACGATCTTTCTCGCGCGCGGCTGCATCATCGCGGGTCGCGTCGTCGACCCGCGCGGGCAACCTGCCGGCGACGGCGCGATCGAGCGGCAGATTGGATTCACCGACCGCGACTTCGATCCGTCGGGCCGGATCGAAGCCGACGGAACGTTCCGCTGGGTCACGACGACCCTCGGCCCGATCACGCTGCGCGCCTGGCCGTGGGCGTCGCCACCGTCGGCGAGCGAGACGTTTGCGTGCACCGACGGTGCCGTGTTCGACAAGGTCGAGCTCGAGTTGCCCGACACCACACCCGATCTCCAAGGTGTCCTCGTGGACGCGGCTGGCGAGGTGGTGCCGTTCGCCTACCTCGATGTCGCGCCGCTCGATCTCGGAGGCATCGGGCAACAGGAGCGCACCGACGGCGAGGGGACGTGGGGCGTGTATCGCGTTCCGCCCGGTCGCTATTCGGTGCGGGCGCACACACCCGGTCGCGGGTTTGTCGCCGCGACAGTTCGCTCTCCGGATCGCAGCATCAAGCTCGTGCTACCCGGCGTCGGCCGACTCGAGGGCACGACAACGCTGCTCGAGACCGGCTCGTTCACGCTGACGCGCATCTTGTGCGAGGACGCTCGGCGCGTGATTCCCCGCGCGCTCGATCGCAGGCTCGTCGTCGTCCGCGGCGGCCGGTTCCTGATCGAAGATCTGCCCGCGTGCAACCTCGTCGCGACCGCAACGTGGCGCGGCCAGCAGGTCGAGGTCGCCGTCTCGATCCCGGCGAACGGAACCGCGATCACCGAGCTCGCGCTCGGCAGTGCACCCTAGTCGAGCGTCAGCGACAGCGCCGAGACGAGCGTGGTCTGGAGCCCGTCCTTGGTGATCTGCGTGACGTTGTAGGCCTCGACTCCGAGGACGAGCCCCTTGAAGCGCACGATGTCGACGCCGAGACCACCACCCCCGGCGAGCCCGCCGCGCCGCGTGTCGGTCGTCCCGTCCTTGCACTTCTCGCACGTCGTGACGCCGAACCCTCCGTTGATCCGGATCCAGATCGACGGACCGAACCAGAACTGCGCGCCCGCGAGGAACGACGCGACGCTGTTCGTGCGGATCTCCGTGCCCATCCCATCGGGGCCGACGCCGCCGACGCGGCGGACCTGAGCCCCCGCGTTGAGCTCGAACGCGATCACCGTCCGCGGGGTCGCGACCTGACCGAGGCGGAGCGCGAGCGTTGCGCCCGTTCCGGTTCCGATCGACTTGCCGATCGTGACCGAGGGACCGAGGGAGGCGCCGAGCAAGAAGCCGCGCCGCTTCGCCTGCGACTCGAGGTTCGCGTCGCCCGCGCGCGTCGCTTCGTCGTCGGGGTCCGTGCTCGGCGGCTCGTCTCCATCGGCAACAGCAGCCGTCATCGATGCGATCGTCACGAGCACGATCGCGGCAAGCCTCACGACGTGACCTCGAGCACGGGGAACACCGTGCGACCGCCGAGGTGGGGCTGCTCCGGAAGCAGCAGCCTCGTAACGACCTCTCCCCCGATCAGGTGCTTCTCGACGATCTCGGCGATGTCGTCGACGGTGACATGGCCATACCAGACCTGCTCCGGGTAGACGACGACGGTGATGCCCTGCTCGCATTGATCGAGGCATCCCGCATTGTTGGCGCGGATGGCCTTGGAGATGCCGTGCTTCTTGAGCTCGGCCTTCAGGCGATCTCGCACCTCGACGCCGCCCCTGTGCTTGCAGGAGCCGCGCGGATGATCGGCGGCGCGCTCGTTGATGCAGACGAACACGTGACGCTGAAAGCTCGGCATCCTGCGCGCACGGTACCACGCCGGGTCCTACCCGGACCTACCGCGCCGCTGTTGAAGACAATCGAGGACGGTCGCATACTTGGCTCGCGAACTATCCATGAGCGACACGCGACCAAGCGCCACGACATCGATGGTCGGGGAGGTACTCGGGGGCTACCGCGTGTTGAGCGAGCTCGGCAGCGGTGGCATGGGATCGGTGTATCGCGCGCAGCACGCGCTTCTCGGCAAACCGGCGGCGGTCAAGATGCTGCGCTCGGAGCTCACCGCGAACGCAGAGCTGCTCGAGCGATTCATCAACGAGGCGCGCGCCGCGACCTCGATCAGTCATCCGGGCATCGTCGATGTCTACGACTTCGGCTACACGGACGACGGTCGCGCGTACATCGTCATGGAGCTGCTCGATGGAGAACCGCTGGGCGAGCGGATCCGGCGGCTCGGCCGGCTCTCCGAGGTGGAGACCGAGAAGATCGGACGCCAGATCGCCGCTGCAATGCGCGCCGCGCACGCGAAGGGCATCGTCCACCGCGATCTCAAGCCCGACAACGTGTTCCTCGTGCCGGACGGCGGAGGATCCGGTGACCGCGCCAAGGTGCTCGACTTCGGTGTCGCGAAGCAAGTCGACCTCTCGTCGACGAGCGTGCGCCGCACCCGGACCGGTGCCTTGATGGGCACGCCCTTGTACATGGCGCCCGAGCAGGCGCGTGAAGCAAGTACGATCGATCACCGCGCCGATCTGTACTCGCTGGGCTGCATCCTCTACGAGATGCTCGTCGGACAGCCGCCCTTCCTCGCTGAAGGCGCCGGCGAGATCATCGCGCTTCAGTTGTTTGCGGAGCCCGAGCCACCGAGCAAGCGACTGTCGTCGTTGAACCCGATGCTCGAAGCGATCGTGCTGCGCCTGCTCGCGAAGGAGCCAGCGGACCGGTACCAGGACGCCTTCGAGGTCCACAACGCACTGAACGCACTGACGGGAGCGCTGTCGACCAAGCTCGCGGAGCTGAGCGTAGGCGAGACCAAGCGGTTCACGATGTCGATGTCGCAAGGGATCACGGCTCCGTTACCACCCGCGATCCCTCCGACGCCACGCCCGTCCGCGGATCGCTCGCTGCGACTCAGCCTCGTCGATCCTTCGCAGCACGCAGCTCCCAAGCAGTCGTCGACGATGCCGATCGTGGCAGCGCTGATCACCGTCGCCCTGGCGTGCGGGATCGGGATCTTCGTGATGACGCGCGACTCCGGCGCCGAGCCGGCCAAACCACCCGTGGCCGAGCCGATCGCGACCCCACCGAAGGCCGTCGCGCCGCCATCTGTCGTCGTGCCCGCGCCCGCACCCGACGAGATCCAGGTCATCGAGGAGCCACCCGACGAGACCAAGCCCAAACGCCCGCGGTCGCTGAAGGGCGAGACGCCGAAGACCGTGAAGCACGATGGTCTCGTGACCGCACCCGAACGCACGACCCATCCGACGCCGTGTCGCAGCCCGGACGGTTCGCCGTGCGAGTTCGACGTCGGTGAGCTCCCGAAGGTGAAGAAACCGTGATGTCGTCCCTCTCTCGTACGCTCGCCGCGACCGTTCTGGCCGCAAGCACCGCGCATGCGCAGCCCGTGACCGAGACGGCGCCCCTCGCCCAGATCCGTGACGAGAAGCAGCTCGCCGATGCGCTCGCGGCGATCACGCAGGATCCGACGATCCCGGTCGACGAGCCGACGATCCGCGCGCTCGCGCAGGCGCTGATGACCGAGGGCGTGAAGCAGCTGCAGGCGCGCTCGTACGATCAGGCGCTCGCGAACTTCCTCGACGCCTACAGCAAGTTCCCGAGCCCGAAGATCCTCCTCAACATCGCGTCGACGCTGCGTGACATGGGGCGGCTCGCCGACGCCGCGAACACCTACCAGCGCTACCTCCTCGATCCATCGACCGGTGCGGAGCGCGTCGCCGAGGTCAAGGAGATCCTGCTCCGCCTCGACGAGCAGCTCACGATCTTGACGATCCGCGTGGCTCCGCGCGGCTCCGACATCTCCATCGACGGTGGGCCGTTCATCCCCGTCGGCAGCTCGCTCCTGACCCGGGTGCGGCCCGGCATTCACCTCGTGCGGATCCGCAAGGATGCCGCGAGCAACGAGCTCACGATCAATGGCTTCGAGGGCGAGAACAAGGAAGTACTCGCGGCGCTCAAGGTCGAGATCGTGGGCGCGATCCTGCCGGCGCCCCCAACAAAGCCGCTGTTGATCGAGGAGCCCGATGCTCGCCCGCTGTTGATCGAGGAGCACGTCGACGGCTGGTTGATCACCGGTACCCAGTACGCGTCGGAGAACGGCGCGGGCCGCGAACGTCGCGTGCGTTCGGGAACCGCCGGCCCGGAGATCTCGGCGATCGTGCCGCGCTACGACTCCGACGACGACGGCAAGCTCCACATGCACGTCGATTCGACACCGAAGATCAGCTCGGGTGTGATCGCGGTGCTGCGGATCGATGGTGAAGGACGCGGCCTCGCCGCCGGCTTCGGGATCGCGGTCTCTCGCGCGCGCCTCGAGGCCGAGATCATGGTCCTCAAGTCGGACTCGACGGGCGGCTACCTCGGCATGCGCTACCGGCTGCTGACCGGCTTCCTGCGGCCGTACCTCGCGCTCGGTGTGCCGGGCTTCGCCTACGACGAGGTCGACGACATGGGGATGGAGACGAGCAAGAGGCTCGCGATCGGGTTGCGCGTTGCCGCCGGTGTCGAGCTGAGGATCAACGGCCACCTCAGCGTCGCTGCTGACCTCGGCTACGAGCACTTCTTCTTCATCGACGACCCGCTGATCGACACGAACATCTTCGTGCCGACGCTCGGGGTGATCGGACGGCTATGACGACCCGTCGGTGGCTCCGGCGCATGATCGCGCTCGCGGTGATCGTGGGCGCGTCGGCGATCGCGATCGCGGCGGCGCCCGGCGGCTTGAACCCGATCCCGCCGGTGATCGTGGTGTTCGCGATGCCGAACACGACCGGCAGCGGCAGCGGCACCCTGTTCAACGACAGCGTGACGATGACTGCCAACGTGACCAGCATCGACGCCGACGGCACGTGCCCGAGCGGGATCACCGTGGCTGGCATGCCGAACCCGATGTTCACC
>JANOPP010000529.1:0-3644 GCA_031421915.1 Myxococcales bacterium
CGGATGGAGAACGCGGTGCAGGCGAAGGGCGGCTCGACCGACATCGACATCCGGCAGAACCGGATCGGGATCACCGGCAGCCGCGCGATCAACCTCGGCGGCTCGACGGACCTCACGCTGTTCCGCCCGCCGCTGTCGACGACCGCCCCGAACGCCGAGGCCCGCCGGATCCGCGCCTTCAACAACATCATCACCGGGCTCGGCACGTCGGCCACGCCGTTCGCGTTCGTCGGCTGCATCGACTGCCTCGCAGCGCACAACCTCGCTCGCGGCCAGCAGCGCTGGCACCTGCGGATCCTCCAGGAGACGCCGACGCAAGCCGGCTACACGTTCGAGCCTTCCGGCAACGGCCGCGTGTTCAACAACAGCTTCGTGTTCGCAGCGGCGTCCCTGGCGACCGCGGTCAACGTCGGCGGCAACACGGCACCGGCAACGTTCGTGTTCTCGAACAACAACTGGTGGGCGAGCGACAATCCGTCCCAGTCGGCGCCGACCTTGCCGGTGACCGAGACCAACGGCGTGTCGGGAACAGGAACGGACTACGCCGGGGTCCCCGACGATCCCCATCTGAATTCGGGTGCCACGATCTGTGGCGGGCCCGAGCTCGGCGGCGGGATCAGGATTCCCGATGTCGACGGCACCATCACCGGCATCTGTCGTGGTTCGCCGCAGACGACGATCGGGCCCGCCGCGCCCGAGTCGTGCAACATCTGACGGGTCACGCTCGCGGTCGTGGTGCCCGTGGTCAGACGGCGACGGGCAGGACGCGGCGGCGCACGAGCTTGATGCTCAGCAGGCGGTACAGCATCTTGCTGACCTCGAAGCTGCCCATCCGCGACTTGCGGATGATGTCCTTCACCGTGTTCTTGCCGTTGACGATCTCGAGGACGGCGAGCTCCTCGCGCGTCAGGCGACCGCGGCCCATCTGCGCGACCGAGTCTTCGTTGCGCAGGAACACGACATCGAAGTTGTCGATGGCGCGCTCGATGAGGTGCCACTCGTCGACGCGACGGTAGCCCTCCATAAGCACCGCCTCGACATCGAGCCCGAGAGCGGCGTCGATGACGGACGGAGGCAGCTCGAGGCCCGCGGCGAACCGGAACCGACCGTGGCGCCAGCGGAGGATCTCGTAGATCAGCTCGCTGGACTGCCGCGTGAGGCACGACTTGAGGTCTTGCTCCGCCAGGAGGCCGAGCTTGACCAGCTGCTGGCCGATCAGGCGCTGGCTGGCGCCCGACTTGTCTCGCCGCGACTCGAGGAAGGACTCGAAGTCGCCACGCTGCATGAGCTCGGCGTCGAGGACGAACCGACCGAGCAGGAACTCCTCGGGGACACCGTCGGCGACCGCCTGATCGACGCGACCGCGGCGGAAGTAGATGTCGACGCGCGCGCCCGACCGCTCGACGGTCAGGATGCCTGACTGCTCCTGCACGTCGAGGAGCTGGAGCACCTCGGCGAGCGGGACGACGCGGAGATCACCGCGCAGGCCCGGCGTGCCCTCGCCGAACAGGCCGAGGTCGAGCGTGGACATGATCTTGTGGAGCGCAGCATCGTCGAGCGACGTGCGCGCGGCCTCGCGGATCGCGGTCGCATCGGTCGCGATCTTGGCGTCCGGATCGTGCGAGGTCTCCGCGAGCTGGAACAGCGCGGCGATCCGCGCGGAGACGATGTCGCTGAGCTGGTTGCGGAGCACGCCGAGCGCGGCGCTCTTGGCGTGCGTCCGATCGGCGTCGTCGTTCGCAGCGAGATCCTCACCGGTGACGAGCGACGGGTTGTCCTCTTCACCGCCGCCGGCGGGACCGTACTTGCCGATCGTGTGCTGCACGACGGCGGTGATCGCCTCGGGCGAGAACGGCTTGGTGATGTAGTCGACGATGCCCATCACCTTGACGAAGCGCTCGCCGACCTGGTCACCCTTGGCCGACATCAGGACGACCGGAATATCTCGGAGCTTCGGATCTGCGACGAGCTCGCGGCAGAACTGGTAGCCGTTCATTCGTGGCATCACGAAGTCGAGGAGGATCAGGTCGGGACGCTGCGACCGCACGGCTACGAGACCGGCCTCGCCGTCGGGAGCTGTTGCCACCTGGTAACCGGCTTTGGTCAGGACCAGTTGCACGACCTTGGTGATGGTCGGACTGTCATCGATCACGAGGACGAGCTCGCCAGCCATGT
Organism: Myxococcales bacterium; assembly: GCA_031421915.1. Taxonomy (GTDB): domain Bacteria; phylum Myxococcota_A; class Polyangia; order Haliangiales; family Haliangiaceae; genus JABFXX01. Next base: position 2,176 of record JANOPP010000529.1, read on the forward strand.
CGGTGTTCCCCTCACTCCGCAGCACAACCTGCGGGGATCGACATAGTAGGTGGTTCGAATTACGGACTCAATCGACGGGCTTCCCGAATTGGTAGCGCTTTCGTGCGCGTGGTAGCTTCGTACTGCGTGGCGCTCCACGAGGGAGACCTGGAGCATTATCCCAGGAAATTCGGCAAGTATCACTTGCTGGGACCCCTTGCTCAGGGCGGCATGGGTGCGCTCTATCTCGCCGTCACCGGAGACCGCGGCCTCGAACGGCTGATGGTCATCAAGACGGTTCTTCCGCATCTGGCGGACGCCGAGTACGTCGCGCGATTCCGCGATGAAGCGAAAGTTGTCGTGAAGCTGTCACACGGGAACCTGATTCCCGTGTTCGACGCCGGCCTGGTGGGCGGCGAGCTGTTCCTCGCGATGGACTTCGTGGAGGGCCGTGACCTGCGCGCCGTGTGGAACCGCTGCGCAAAGAAGCAGGTAGCGTTCCCGATCGACGTTGCCGTCTATGTGGCCAAGGAGCTGTGCCGGGGCCTTGGCTACGCGCACTCGTTCCCCGATCTCAACCTCGTTCACCGCGACGTCTCGCCGCCGAACGTCCTCGTCTCGTATACGGGCGAGGTCAAGCTCACCGACTTCGGTCTGGCGTCGTCGACGCTCAAGCTCGAGAAGACCGCGCCGGGCATCATCTACGGCAAGGTCGCGTACATGTCGCCCGAGCAGGCGCGAGGCGAGAAGCTCGACGGCAAATCGGATATGTACGCGGCAGCGATCGTCCTGTGGGAGCTGCTCACGGGACGCCAGCTGTTCCCGCCGGGCAAGGATCAGCCGCAGGACCTCCTGTCTCGCGCCAAGAACCCCGAGGTGATGCGCCCGAGCAAGCGAGCTCCGCGCGTCCCCGTCGAGCTCGACGAGATCTGCGTGCGCGCGCTCGCGAGCAAGCGCGAGGACCGCTACAAGGACTGCGACGAGATGCGCATGGCGCTGCAGTCGTGGCTCGCGCAGAACGCGCCGACCACCGACGGCACGCGGATGTCGACGTTCCTCCAGGAGCTGTTCGCCGAGGACATCGATCGCGAGCGCAAGGAGCGCCAGGACCTGCTCGCACGCGTCCGGACACGCGCGCTGACCTTGCCGCCGACCGACGAGCTGCGCCAGATGATCGAGAAGTCCGGGGCGATCGCCGCCGAGGACGTCTCGGGCGAGCCGCCGGTCCGCAAGCCGGGCTCGATCGGCCGTCGCGCGAGCGATCGGGGTGACGAGCGCGATGATCGTCGCAAGGCGGATGACCGCCGGAACTTCCCGAGCTCCTCGGCGGACGCCAGCGGCGCCGCCGCCGCACTGGCTCGGGCGCCGGACGACGACGAGCTCGAGCCCGATCTGATCGGTGCAACGGTCGACGGTCGCTACCTCATCATGGAGCTGATCGGAGAGGGCGGCATGGGCAAGGTCTACCTTGCCGAGCACGTCGAGATCGG
>JANOPP010000530.1:0-24434 GCA_031421915.1 Myxococcales bacterium
CCGGCCGTGAGGCCGCCGAGCTTGATCATCACGTCCTCGCCGACGGGGTCGAACCACAGGTCGCCGGTATTTTCGGTGCACGACATCTCGGCGACGGTGAAGTCAGCGACGCCTCCGACGACCGTGCCCGCATACATGCCCGGGTAACTGGTGATCTCGCCGACTGCGCCGGTGCAGGCACCGGGGCCGGAATCGCCGCCCGGAGGGGCGTCGGGATTGGAGTTGCCGTCGTCGCCGCAAGCGCCGGCGAACAACAGGAGGCTTGCGACAAGTAGCCGATTGGAGGTCGTCATGAGGGTGCCGAACCTATGCCGGATCACCCCCGCCGGACACCGTTTTCTCGTCGGATCGAACGGAGAGTGACATCACCTACATCGGCGGGGTTGCAGGGTTTCTCGCAACTAGGCCTTTCCCCTGGTCAAGCGGAAACACAAAAGAAACCCGGAACCAACTGACTAGGCCGCTGTCTCAGTTCTCGACCGCAACGCAATGACGCTGCGCGGTTGCATCGGCTGAGAAGCCGCGACGTCACGCGCGCGATTGCGCGCGAGGTAGTCGCGGACCAGCCGGCGCCAGGCGCCCACGCGCCAAAGCCGGAGGTTTGCCATGGGTTCGAAGCTCGCTCTCTCGTTTCGTATTCTCAAGAACGGTCAGCTGGTTCGTACGGAAGAGCTGGCCCTTGGCGTCATCAAGATCGGCAAGGTGCCGTCCGCGCACCTGCAGATCGACGACGAGTCGGTGAGTCGCATGCACGCGATCATCGAGGTCACCGGTACCGAGGTCAGCCTGATCGATCTCGGCTCGACCCGCGGCACGTTCGTGAACGGCCAGCGCATCAACAAGGCGCGCCTCCAGCACGGTGACTCGCTCACCGTGGGCGCGATGACCATCGAGCTCTCGATCGCGGCGACCGACACCGTGCTGAAGGTTGTCCCGACTGTCACCCCCATGGAGACCATGACGATGCCCGCCCTTGCCCCGCCGCCCGTTCCCGCTCCGCGCATGATGGCCGTTGCCGCTCCGGCTCCGGTCGCCGCGCCGATGTTCGCCGCGCCGGCGTACGCGCAGACCGAGACCAACGATCTCGTCGGTGCAAAGGCTGTCGAGGTTGCCGCGATGCTCGGTGACTCCGTCGTCACCGTGAAGCACTGCATGGACCCCAAGGGTGGCAAGGTCACATCGAAGACCTGGGGCTTCTTCGCCGCCGGCCTCGTGTGTCTCCTCAGCTCCGGCATCGCGTTCGCGACGTCGGTCAACGCGGCCGCGAAGAACAAGGGTGCGCTCGACTACCACACGCGCGTGCTCCACAAGCCGGCGTACTCGTTCCGTCCGGTCGCGCAGACCAACGGTCTCGACTTCCTCGCGTTCGGCGGTCTCGCGCTCGGTCTCCTCGGTGTCACGGCCGGCCTCGTCCGCATGCGCGGCGAGAAGAAGAGCCCGTTCTTCCGCGTCGGCACGGCCCCCGGGGTCGAGCAGCCGCTCGAGACCGCGCCGTCGGCGGACTTCCCGCTCGTCGCGCCGTCGGGCGATGACTTCGTCTTCAACTACGGCAACGGCATCGACGGCGAGATGATCATCGACGGCACGTCGACGCCGCTGTCCGAGCTCGCGGCCACGGGGCGTGCGCGCCCTTCGGCGACCACCGCCGGCGCGATCGAGGTCCCGATCCCGATGAACGCCAAGATCCGCGCGCGCTCGGGCAACACCACGTTCCTGGTCTCCGCCGTCGCGAAGCCGCGCACGCAGTCCGCGCCGCTGTGGTCGATGGAGAACCGCACGATGGCGTACTTCGCGGGCTCGCTCGCGGTGCACATGGGTGTGTGGGCGTTCCTGCAGACGGTCCCGATGGAGGAGTCGGGCGTCAACCTCACGCTCGGCATGAACGAAGCGACCGAGATGAAGGGCCAGACCACCGAGAAGGAAGACGTCCCGCCGCCCGAGGAGGTGTCGGACCTCGGCAACAGTGGTGGCACCGAAGGCGAGGGCGCGAAGATGGCGCTCCCTGAAGGTGCGGCTGGCGACCCCAAGGAGCAGCGCGTCGACGGTCACATGCAGGTCAAGAAGACCAGCGACAAGCCGCCGTCGATCGCTCGCGCGGAAGCGATCGAGGCCGCGCGCAACGCCGGCTTCCTCGGTTCGGCCTCGGTGCTCGACGGTGGCATCCACGCGCTCGCCTCGACGGCTGACTTCTCGAACGGCTTCGACGGTGCGAACGTCTACGGTCCGCTGTTCGGCAGCGAAGGCGCGGGTCACGGTTCGTTCGGTGGTGGTGTCCACGACTGGGGTGGCCCCGGTGGCGGTTGCACCCAGGAGCCGTGCGGCACGCTCGGCACCGGTCACTACGGCACGTACGGTACCGGCACGAAGAAGGGTGAGGGTTGGGGTGGACCCGGTGGTGGCCCGGGCATGCGCAAGCGCACGCCGGTTGACCCGGGTGGCTACCTCGGTCGGCCGACCTCCGAGGGTGATCTCGACAAGGCAATCATCAAGCGCTACATCAAGCGCAACGTCGACAAGATCGCCTACTGCTACGAGAAGCAGCTCCTCGCGAACCCGGGCCTCGGCGGTGCGATGTCGGTGCAGTTCCTGATCGCCGCGAACGGTACGGTCATGTCGTCGAACGGTTCTGGCTTCAACGGCGAGGTTGCGAGTTGCGTGGCGGGTGTCATCAAGAGCATCAACTTCCCCGCCCCGAAAAACGGTGGAAGCGTGCAGGTGAACTACCCCTTCAACTTCCACGCTGCGGGTCAGTGAGCTTCGGTAGCAACCTCTTCGGCAACGCGGCCGCTGTGACCCTCCTGGTCGCAACGGCCGCGCAGCCCGTTTCGGCCGACCGCGGCCCGCTGCCGTGGGATTGCGTCGCGAACGGGACCTGCTGCTTCGTGCAGAAGCCCACCGCGGTTCCGTTCAGGCCTCCCGTGATCGACGTGTCGTTCGATCGGGTCGACGTCGGTGCCGGCGGACTCGAGCGGTCGCAGGTGCGGCGCGTGCTGCGTCGGCAGTCGGCGCCGCTCGAGGTGTGCTTCGAGCGCGCGAGCGGCTCCGTCGATGTCGTGATCGTGATCGGTCCGTCGGGCGGTGCGCAGGCCACTGACGCGACGAGCAAGGATCCGCGGATCGCGTCGTGTGTCACCAAAGCACTCGCGCGCGTCTCGTTCCCGGTCGCCGAGGATAACGAGGTGACTCAGGTCGCGGTCACGATCACCGGCGTCCGGCGCTGACCTACTGCATTGGCGGCGGGTTCGCGAGGCACGCCGTCAGCTCGGCGGTCTGCGTCCAACCGCACGAGCCGTTGTCCTGGCGCTTGCACTCGGCGGCGCCGTAGCACCCGTATTCGGCCTTGTACTCGCAGGTCGACATCATGCCTTCCACGTCGGTACACATCGTGCCGCTGCAGCCGCCGATCACGCAGGCAGCTCCGGCGGGCGGCGTCGTCGGCGTCGGGCTGGTCTCGTTGGGGGTGGACGTGCCGCCGCAGGCGGCGAGGAGGGCGACGATCAGGAGGCTGCGCATGCGCAACCTTGGCACGCTGATGATCAACGACGGAGCGTCATCGCCCACTTCTGGAACACGGCATCGAACGCGGTGACGTCCATCCCGACCACGGCCTCGAGGGCCTTGACGCCCGTGAGGTCCTTCGGGTCGCCGGTGAATTTCTTGTAGAACTCGATCAGCTTGCCGTGGTCCTGCAGGTACTGGCAGAGGAAGCGTGCATACGCATACGAGTCGTAGGCGGCCTCGTAGAAGCCCTCGCGTGTCGTCCCCATCAGGGTCGCGAGGTTCGGGATCGACTTCGCTTTGATCATTCCCTGCAGGCCGGGGAGGCGCCAGTTGGTCGTGCCCCACATGTGGCCGTCCTTCTCGCGCGGCTGCTCGTACAGCGACGCCAGGCCCTCGTTGAACCACGCCGGGCCGTCGGGGAAGTTCGCCTCGATGTACGGGTGCACCAGCTCGTGCGACAGCGTGCCAGCGCCCGGCCCGATGTTCATGATCAGCGCGTTGTCACTTGGCGAGTAGTAGCCGTACGGCGTCTCCGGATCGTCATCGAAGAACTTCTTCGCGCCGCGCCGGTAGGTGGTCTTGTTCCGGAACAGCCAGATGTCGATGATCTTGTCGGGCTGCTTGGCGAAGTAGTCCTTCTCGATCAGCTTGACGATCCAGCGCACGAACGAGGCGCGCGACTGCACCTTCTTCGGCGACTCGTCCCCGATCACGACGAACGGCGCCTCGACCACGATCGTGTAGCCCTGATCGGCGAGCTTCTTCTCCAGCTCGGCCTTTCGCGCCGCCAGCTGCTCCTTCGACGGGCCTGCCGCCGCGGGAGCAACGGACGCAGCCATGACCCCAACCACGAGCGCGACGAGGCGTGCTTGCATCCCTACGTCGACAGCATGACGGGGAGGCCTGTTGCACCGCAACGTCATGGTTTCGCTGAAATCTTTGACCCAAGGACCGCGCGCGAGCCGGTGTCGATTGCTGGGTAACCGCGGGGCGTCTGCTAGCGTAGACCTCTCGTGTCTGTGCCTCGCGAGCGCCGCGGCCTCGTGCCGATCGAGATCGTGATGGTCGTCGCGATCGCGGTGATCCCGTGGCCGCAGATGATGCCGATCGCGCTGCCGCTCGTGGTCTGCGCGTCGATCTCGCGGTGGCTGCGCGGTCGCAGCTTCGTCGAGGTGCTCCACGGTGGGACCGAGACGGCGCTGCTCGGCGCGGTTGCCGGTGCCGCGGGGCTCGGGCTCGGGCTCCTGCTCGGGGCGCCGCTCGTCGAGTCGCTGACGATGCGGGCGGTCGAGTGGTCCACGTTCCCGATCGTTCGCGGCAGCGCGAGCCAGATGGCGCTCGTGCTCACGATCGTCACCATCGCTGCGATCGCAGCCGAGCTCGCGCTGCGCGGCTGGATCGTCGAGCGCGTGCTCGAGCTGTCACCGGGGCAGAGCGCGCTCGCGATCATGGTTGGCGGCTTTGCCGAGGCGGTGATCACGCCGGGTGGGATCACGATCCGGATCGGCGCGATGCTGTTCGGTATCGGCCTCGGCTGGATGTACGTCGCGTCGGGCCGCAGTGTGATCGCGCCGATGCTGGCGCGGATCGCGTTCGTGTGCGGCACCGTCGTCCTCGAAGCGATGCGCCTGATCGGCTAGCATCGCGGCATGCGGGCGCTCGCCATCGTGATCTTGCTGGCGGGCGTCGCACACGCCGACGAGGTCGCGTGCGAGCGCGCGACCTGCTTCGCGCTGCAGCTCCACGTCGCGGCGATCGACGACGCGCCCGTCGTATCCGCCGAGTGGATCGCCGGGCAGCTCGCGACGGCGAATCGCCAGTTCGCTGCGCTCGACGTCGGCTTCACGATCGCGGGCTCCGACGCAGACTCTGCCGCGCACCTGCGCACGCGCGCGGATCGCAGCGCGCTCGGCACGCACGTCAAGGGTGCCGTCATCCACGTGTTCGTCACCGGCACGCTCGAGAACGTCGACGACCCCGACGAGCCGGTCTACGGCGTCACCTGGCGCAAGGGCGATCGCAAGTTCGTCATCCTCGCGGCGAACGCGCGCGGCATCGTGCTCGCGCACGAGCTCGGCCACGTGTTCGGACTACCTCACTCGACGTACGCGATCTCGATCATGAACAAGACCAAGCGCGACAAGCCTCCGTTCGACGAGCGCCGGTTCGCCGACGAGGAGCTCGCCGCGATGCGCCGAGCCGTTGTGCGCCTGGTGAAGACGCGTGTGCTCGCGAATACGCGCGCGCGCCGTTGAGCTACAGCTCGTAGGTCATCACGCGGCGTAGCGTCTCGGCGTCGATGTTCGAACCCGACAGGATGATCGCGAACGTCTTTCCCGTGAGCTGAGGCTTCAGCGCGATCAGCCCCGCGAGTCCCGCGGCACCCGCGCCCTCGGCGAGGTTGTGCGTGGTGCGGATCAGCATCCGTACGGCGCTGGCGATCTCGGGCTCGGTCACGGTGACGAAGCCGGCGAGGCCCTCGAGCAGGGCGGGGAACGTGAAGTCGTACGTGCTGCGCGTCGCGAGCCCGTCGGCAAACGTGTTCGCCACGTCATTCGTCCGCCGCTCCTTCGCGTGCCACGAGTTGTGGATCGCCGCCGCCCCCGCAGCCTGCACGCCGTACACCGGAACGTCGGGGCGCAGCGCGCGGGTCGCGACCAGCGCGCCGACTGCTTGCGAGCCCCCGCCGATCGAGACGACGATCGCGTCGAGATCGGTCGCCTGCTCGCAGATCTCCGCGCTCGTCGTCGCGGCACCGGCGATGACGTGGGCATCGTTCGTCGAGTGCGCCATCACCAGGCCACGGTCCTGGACGAGTCGCTGCGCGACCTCGACGGCCGCGTCGTAGTCGCGACCCTCCTCGATCAGCGTCGCGCCATGACCCCGGATCGCGGCGTTCTTCTCGGGGTTGTTGCCAACCGGCACGCAGATCACGACCGGCACGCCGAGCTGTGAGCCCGCCCATGCGAGCCCCGCCCCGTGGTTGCCGCGGGTCGCCGCGACCACGCCCCTGCGGCGCTGCTCCGGCGGCAAGGCCGTGATGAACGACAGCGCGTTGCGCGCCTTGAAGGCGTTCGTCGGTAGGTGATTGTCGTGCTTCACGAGCACGCGGCACCCGGTCTCCTCGTCGAGGGAGGCGTAGCGGCGCAGGGGCGTCGGCGACAGGTACGGCGCGATCCGTGCGCGAGCGGCTACGACATCATCCCAGGTGATCGGCCAGCTCACGGCGCTGAGTCTAGTGCGCGCGAGCGCTTGCCGGGGCACAATGCGCGCGTGGAAGTATTCTTCCTCATGATGGGGCTGTGGCTCGCAGTGGCCGTTGCCCTCGGCTTGCGACGACCGCGCGGCTTCGGCGGTGCCCAGCTGCGCGCGCGCCTCGACGCGGTCTACGGCGAGCCGCACGAGCTCGTGCGCGTGACACCGGCCGCGTTCCCCGAGGCAGATCTCGAGTTCTACGATCGCGCGCGCCGCGAGCTCGAGCATCGCAAGTACCGCTGGCTCGCTGACGTCGAGGACCTGACGTTGTCGCGGATCTATCCGCAGAACCGGACGTTCCTGCGGCTGTTCTCCGACGCGGGCGGGATGATTCGCGCCAGTGCGTATCACCTGCATCCGCGCGGCGTCGTCGTCTCGATGCTCCAGCTCGTCCAGCTGTTCCCGCGTCACCTGCGCGTGATCGAGCTGGTCAGCGAGATCCAGGGGACGTTCCTCGTCACGAGCAACACGCACGGCGTCGATCGCCTCGAACCGCCGCCCGAGGCCAAGGTCGAGCGCCTCCCGCTGCAGACGCCGATCGGCGAGGTGATCGATCGCCACCAGGCGCGGATCACTGAGCTCGTCCGCGCGCACCCCGAGCGCTCGCCGGTGACGTTCGAGACCTACGAAGAGGTCCTCGCGTCGATGGCGCGTGCGCATGTCACGATGGCGCGCCATCGCCAGAAGCTCGGTGGCCTCTCGCGCGACGAGCTCGAACGCCTCAAGGGCCGCCCCCTCAGCGCAACGGAGGAGCAGTTCCTTCGCGAGGTGCAGGGCAAGACCGAGCCGACACCGAGCTAGCCGGGCTCACGGACAGACGGGCGCGCCGAACGTCGCGGTGAGCTCTCCAGCGGCGGTCGTGATCGCAAACGAGCCGACGACGAACGAGCCGCCCGCGTCGATCGTCACCGTTCCGCCGGTCGCAGTCGTGCCGGTGAACTTGAGGAATGCGGACGGCAGCGCCGGGACGACGTTCTCCTCGGGGCGCACCGTGATCGGTCCGAGCGGGATGTCGTTGACGCCCGAGAGCGTGTTGATCTCGACCGACGCCACGTCGTCACCGGCGCAGCCCTCGGTCGTGCCGAGGATGATCACCCACTTGTGCTGAGGAGCGCCGCCGTGAAACGTGTCGCCCGACGTCGCGCGCGCCGAGCGCACGGTTGGCGAGCCGCTGAACGCTGCGTTGCTCTGCGGCGACTCCGGGCTGACCGAACAGGCGCCGAGGACGGTGATCCACAACAGATGCCTCACCGACTCAGTAGGACCGGGACACTTCGCCGTGTCAAGCAACGTCATTCCAGCGCCAGCCGGCCGTCCGCAACTGCCGCTCAGTTCTTGGTCGCCTTGCCGTCCTTGATCTTCCACTTCTGGTTGTCCTCGAGCTTCTTGACCGGGAACGCGATCGTCCCGCCGGTGATCTCGCAATCCTTGTGCGTGGAGTGGAAGGTGTAGGTCGCCGTCGTCGAGCCCTTGATCTCGACGGTCTTCTTCGAGCCGCTGCAGTTCAGCTCGATCGTGTGAACCTCGGTGTCCGAGTTGTAGACGTTGATCGATCCGGCGATCGCGACGCCGGTGGCGAGCATGACGAACAGACCACCGACGAGGAACCGGGACATCAGGGAGTGGGGCATCCCCCCATCGTAGGACCGGGCGGCAACGCTCGAACCTCACGGCCTTCTCACAGGCTGAGCGGTCTCCAACCTCGAAAGACAAACGACCAGTCCCGGCCGGTGGAGCCGTGGAGACCGGCAGACCCTACCGGTAGTGCGCGGTCGGAACCCTTGGAGATCGCTCCCCTACTCGGGTCAGACCCCTTTGCGATCCTCTTGCTCGTGCGGATCCTCCACACCTCGGACTGGCACCTCGGGCACACGCTCCGCGGCGAGGTCACGCGCGAGCACGAGCACCGCGCGTTTCTCGGGTGGCTGGTCGATGCCTGCGTTCGCGAGGCCGCCGATGCGCTCGTGATCACGGGCGACGTGTTCGACAGCGGCACGCCACCCGCGAGCGCCGAGCGGATGTGGTTCGAGCTGCTCGCTGCCGCGCGGCGCGCGATGCCGGCGATGGACATCATCGCGATCGCGGGCAACCACGATTCGCCCGCGCGCCTCGGCGCCGCATCGCCCGTGCTGCGCGAGCTGAACGTTCACGTGGTCGGTGGCCTGCCGCGCACCGCGGACGGCGCGCTCGACTTCGACCGCATCTTGATCCCGATCGCCGGTGGTCGTGGCCTCGTCGCGGCGGTGCCGTTCCTGCGGCCCGTCGATGTGCCGGCGGACGTCGAGGATCCGCTGACCGCAATCTACGCCGAGGTCGTCGCGGAAGCGCGGTCTCGTCGCGGCGCCGACCAGGCGCTGATCGTCACCGGGCATCTCTATGCCGCGGGCGCGGATACCGCGTACCTCAGCGAGCGGCGTGTCTCGATCGGTGGCGTCGAGTCCGCATCGCTGCGGATGTTCCCCGACGACATCTCGTACGTCGCCCTCGGGCACATCCATCGCGGCCAGCGCGTGGGTCGCGACACGATCCGCTACGCGGGCGCGCCGATCGCGCTTGCACTCGACGAGGCGAGCTATCGGCATCAGATCGTGTCCGTCGACTTTTCGGGTGGCGGTGTGAGCGAGATCCGCTCGCTCCCGATCCCGCAGACCACCGAGATCGTGCGCGTACCGAAGCGCGGCGCAGCTCCGCTCGGCGAGGTGCTCGGTGCCCTCGACGCTCTGCCGCCGCTCGAGACCGTCGATGACCCGGCGCGCCCGTACCTCGAGGTCGTGGTCGCGCTCGAGAAGCCCGAGCCCAAGCTGCGCGCGCTGATCGAGACGGCGCTCGAGGGCAAGCGCGCGCGCCTCGTGTATCTCCACGTCGAGCACACCGGCGACGGTGCCGCGCTCGCCGATCGCGCGGATCTCCTGAAGGGCGCGACCAGGCTCGCCGAGCTCGATCCGCGCGACGTGTTCTCGCGGCTGTGGTCGCGCAAGCACGCCGAGCCACCGAGCGCGGAGGTGCGCGCGGGCTTCGAGCGCTTGATCTCCGAGGTCTCCGGCGACGCCGCTGACCCCGGTGTGAAGAGAACGCCGTCATGAGGATCCTGGCGATCCGCGGCTGCAACCTCGCGAGCCTCGCGGGCGAGTTCGAGATCGATCTCGAGCACGGCCCACTCGGCGCGGCGGGCGTGTTCGCGATCGTCGGCAACACCGGCGCGGGCAAGAGCACGCTGCTCGATGCGCTCTGCGTCGCGCTGTTCGATCGCACGCCACGCCTCACGAACCACAGCCGGGTCGTCGTCGGTCGCGGCGAGGAGGATCCGGGTGCGCTCGGCGCACAGGACGTCCGCACCCTGCTCCGGCGCGGCGCTGCCTCCGGCTTCGCCGAGGTCGACTTCGAGTCCGGCGACGGTCGTCGCTATCGTGCGCGGTGGTCCGTACGTCGCGCGCGCGGCCAGACCGACGGCACGATCCAGCCGCAGCAGGTCGCGCTGACCTCGCTCGACGGCGGCGAGCGCCTCGGCGGCACCAAGACCGAGACCCTCGACGCGATCCACGCGCGGCTCGGCCTCTCCTTCGATCAGTTCCGGCGCTCCGCGCTCCTCGCGCAGGGCGAGTTCGCGACGTTCCTCCGCGCTGACGGCAAGGATCGCAGCGAGCTGCTCGAGCGGATGACGGGGACCGAGATCTATTCGCGCCTCTCTGTCCAGGCGCACCTGCGTGCGAACGTCGCGCTCCAGCACCTCACCGCCGGCCGGATCGCCGCAGACGCGATCGCCGTCCTCGACGACGAAGCCCGCCGCACCACCGAGGCCGAGCTCGTCCTCGCCGAGCAGACCAAGCTCGCCGCGCGCGCACGCCACTCGGCCGCCGAGACCGCCGCGCGCTGGGTCACCGAGGCAGCACGCCGCGACGCCGCGCTCGTCGACGCGGTCGCTGCCGCTGGCGCTGCCGAGACGGCGGTCGCGAACGCGCAGGCCGAGCGCTCGGAGCTCGCGCTGCGCCGCCGCGCCGAGCTGCTGCGTGGGCCGTGGGACGAGGCCGCGCGTCTCGATCGCCAGCTCGCGATCGTGCGCACCGAGGTATCGTCCGCCGCCGCGCACGCGACAGACGCTCGCTGCGGTCTCGATACGATCACCCTTCGTCGCGCGAGCCTCGCGGAGCTGCACGCTCCGATCCGCGCCGCCCGGATCGCGGCGGGCCTCGTCGAACGGCCGTTGCCAGCGAGCCTCGCACCAGCACCTTCGATTGCAGCCCGCGCTCGCACCACACGCGGCGTCGAGGCGGCCACCGGCGAGCAGCCGTCGGGCACGCCGGCATCGGCGCGCGCTCGGTCCGCGCGCGGCGGCGAGCCGATTGGCGAGCAGTTGCTGCCGAACACGCCGGCATCAGAGCTCGGGGGCGCGGTACCGGCCCCAGCCCTCGATATCGGCGCAGCGGAGGCGTTCGCGCAGATCGTGCTCGCCGACGCCGAGTGGGTGCAGGCGCGCACCCCGCTCGCCGCCGAGCTGGCGACCTGGGCGGAGCTCGACGCGAAGTTCGCACAGCACGCGCAGCTCGCCGACACGATCGGTGGCCTCGACCGCATCCTCGCCGAGCACACCGCGGCGCGCGACAAGCACGCGTTCACCCGCAAGGAGGTCGTCGAGCAGCAGCAGCTCGCGACCGCGAAGCACGCCGACGCGCAGCGCAAGGCCGACGGCTTCCAGAAGCGCCGTGGCCTCACGCTCGACGCCGCGCGCCGCCACGAGGACGAGGCCCGCGCCCGCCTCGCCGAGATCGATCGCCTTGTCGCGCTCGCGAGCAACGCGCGGCAGGCCGCGCTCGCGCGCATGGAGATCGATCGCCGCGTCGACGAGCTGAAGGCCGACGGGGTCCTCGACCACGATCTGCGCCTGATCAACGAGACCGCGCGCGCAACCGCTGTCGTCGTTCGCGCGGAGCGTACGCGCGTCGTCGACGAGCTGCGCAAGGCAGCCGGCTACGAGCACGCGCGCACCGAGCTCGTCGATGGCGAGCCATGCCCGCTGTGCGGCGCCGCCGAGCATCCGTGGCGGGATCGCGGTGCGTTCGACGATGTGATCGCCGCCGCCTCCGCCAAGCTCACCGAGGTCGCCACCGATCTCGAAGTCGCGACGGCGACGATCGCGGCGATCGACGCGCGCTCCGCCCAGCGGACGGCGGAGCAGGGGCGCCTCGCGAAGTCGCGCGCGACCGCGGTCGCTACGAGTGACGCCGCGATCGCGACATGGCGCGAGCAGCTCCAGGCGATCGGTGAGCTGTCGCTCGTCGGCGATCCGTCATCGCAGGCAGCCGAGGCGCTCGGTGTCGAGCTGCACGCCGCAGGGAAGAAGCGGCTCGACGAGGCGCGGACCACGCGCAGCCAGACCGAGGCCGCCACCAAGGCAGCCGCGGATGCGCAGGCCGACGTCCAGCTCTGCCAGGCCGCGGTCGATCAGCTCGCCGCCCGGTTCGCCGAGGTCGAGCGCCGCGCGGCGGATCTCGAGGCGCAGATCCAGGGCTTGCTCGGTGAGCGCGCGGGCCGGATCGAGCGCCGCGATCAGCTCGCGGTCGAGCTCGATGCGGCGATCGCGCGGTGGACGGCTGTCGAAGACGAGGCGAATGTGCGCGCGGACCGGGCGGCGGTCGAGCTCGCGGGCGACGCAGTGGGGGCACGTGGGGCCCAGGCTGCGCCGAACACCGTCGGGCCCGCGATCGTCAGGGCGGCGACGGCGATTCCTCTCGGCGGACGTGGCGCCGTGCCGCCGTTGGCCCGCACGCGGACGCGCGGCGCCGCCCTGACCGGTGTGGCAGTAGCGCGCGCGTACGACGACGCGCGTCTCTGGATCTCCGCGCTCGCGGTCGACTGGCGTGCTCGCGCCGAGCGGGTCGCGGTCGCCGATGCGGCTCTCGCGGCCGCCGCAGCGATGATCGATCGCGCGGCCCGCGATGGTGAGCGCGCCGTGGCGGAGCACCAGACCCGGCTCACCGAATGTCACAAGCGCGAGGTCGAGCTGGTCGCCGCACTCGCCGCCGCCGTCGGCGCGCTGGAGATCGCGCACTCGGGCTCGGGCTTCGATCTCGAAGAGCTACGCACGCTGCTGTCGGCGGACCCGTCGCGCGTCGAGGTCCTCGTCGAACTTCTTGCTGCTCTCGAGCGTGCGATCGACACATCGCGCGCGGTCGTGACCGAGCGGCGTCGCCTCGTCGACGATCACGCGGCGGCCCGTCCCGCGTCGATCGAGGATGTCGAGCAGATCGCCACGATCGCCGCACTGCTCGTCGACGCCGAGGCCGCCGTCGGTCGCCTCGCCTCGATCCTCGCCGCTGACGAGGATGCACGCGCACGCCGGGTGGCCGCTCTCGTCCAGCTCGCGAGCGCGGAGGCCGCAGCGGATGTCGATCGGATCCTCGGCGAGGTCATCGGTTCGCACGACGGCAAGCTGTTCCGCAGCTTCGCGCAAAGCCTGACCCTCGACGGCCTCCTCGCGGTCGCCAACTCGCACCTCGAGGAGCTCGCGCCGCGCTACCAGCTCGAACGCGTGCCGGGCTATGACCTCGAGCTCCAGGTGATCGATCGCGATCTCGGTCACGAGATCCGCTCGGTGCAGAGCCTGTCGGGTGGCGAGAGCTTCCTGGTCTCGCTCGCGCTCGCCCTCGGCCTGTCGTCGATGTCGGCGCACGACGTCCGGGTGCGCACGCTCCTGATCGACGAGGGTTTCGGCACCCTCGACCCGGCCACCCTCGACAGTGCGCTGTCCGTCCTCGATGCGCTGCAGGCGCGCGGTCGTCAGGTCGGCGTGATCTCGCACGTGCCGGCACTCGTCGAGCGCGTCGGTGCGCACGTGCGCGTCGTACAGCGCGGCGGCGGTCGCAGCGAAGTCATCGTCGCGTAGTAAGCTCGCGGCGCATGCCGAAGATGACGATCCCCGAGATCGAAACGCTGCTCGATCAGGCGTTCCCTGACTGGCGAACGTTCAACTCGATCACCGCGCTCGGCGACAAGGACATCACGCTACGCATGCCGTTCAAGAAGCAGCTCCTGCGCGCGGGCGGCACGATCTCTGGCCCCGCGATGATGGCCCTCGCGGACACGGCCGCGTACTACCTCACGCTCGCGCACGCGGGCCCGGTCGCGAGTGCCGCCACCGCGAACCTCGACATTCACTTCCTGTCGCGGCCCGATCCGGTCGACGTCACCGCTGTTGCAACGATGCTGCGGCTCGGTCGCCGGCTCTCCGTGTGCGCGGTCGATCTGTTTTCGAACGATGTGCTCGTCGCTCACGCGACCGTCACGTACGCGCTGCCGCCGAGCAAGTGACCGTCGCGGACGCGCCGGCTACTTCAAGCAGCCCTGGACCGACTTCGCCGCGGCGCGCGCCTCGCTGACCTTGGCCGGCTCGGTCGGGGAGGGCGGCGGGACCTCGAACTTGGTGTCCTTGACGAGGGCGTCCTCCCATTGCTGGAAGATCGCCGCTCGACCCTTCGCGCTCTCGAGCGTCTCGCCGGTCGCCTTGTGATTGGCCTCCGCGGCAGAGACCGCGGTCGAGACCACGTTCGGTGACATGCTCCGCACGAGATCGATCTCGGTATTCGCCTCGTTGCACGCGGCGGTGACCTCTGCGAGTGGCGCGTCGCCGCCCTTCTGGAGCAGGGAGGCGAGCCGGCCCGCCGCATTGTCGTAGGTCACCATGTGCTTCGCGAGCTCGGGCGGTGCGAGCTTGTTCGCGTCACCGAACGCCGGAAGCCGCCAGGTCGGGCGCTCGCCCTCGGGAGCCTTGGCCTCGGCGGCAATCCACGCCGCGACCTTGTCGCAGCAGATCATCTTGGGCGAGCAGGCGGCGGCGGTCCGGACCTGGCTGATGCCCTGGATCAGCTTGACCTGGAATTCTCGGAGCTCCTCGAGCCTCCGCGCCGCGGCGTTGAAGGCTTGCTGCTCGGCCTTGGTGTCGCTCGCAGCGAGTCGTGCGATCCGGATCTTGTCGCCCGCGATGCGTTTCTGCTCGGAGCACGACGGGCCCTTGTTGCAGCTCGCGACCAGCGCGACGACGAAGAGCGGAACAGCGCGCATGGGCGAAACGCTATCAGGTCTTGCCGACGGGATGCGGCCAGCGCTCGGCGAGAGCAGCGAGCGGTGCGCCCGTCAGCCGGTTGACCGTCCACTCGCTCATCGCGACGGCGCCGAGCGACTGATAGAGCCGGATCGCAGGCTCGTTCCAGTCGAGCACGGACCACTCGAAGCGCCCGTAGTGCCTCTGCATCGCGATCCGCGCGAGCGCCGAGAGCAGCGCGCTGCCGATGCCGCCGCCGCGCGCCGCCGGGCGCACGAACAGATCCTCGAGGTAGAGGCCCGGCTTGGCGAGAAACGTCGAGTAGCTCTGGAAGAACAGCGCGAAGCCGACGGGCGCACCGCCGACCTCCGCGATCAGCACCTCGGCTGCGGGCCGCACACCGAACAGCGAGAGACGTAGGGCATCCTCGTCGGCGACGACCTCGTGCGACAGCTTCTCGTACTCGGCGAGGTCCTTGATGAAGCTGAGGATCGCTGCCGTGTCGGCGGCGGTCGCGAACCGGATCACGAGGTCATCGGGGAAGGTCATCGCAAACGCTCCAGCACGGCCGTGAAGTCCGGTGGAAGCTCGGACGATAGCGCGACCCGCGCACCGGTGATCGGGTGCTCGAAGCCGAGCGTCGCGGCGTGCAGCATGAGCCGGCCCGAGGTGAGGAGCTTGCCGCCGGCGTTCTCGTAGTCGCGGATGTAGACCAGCTCGCCGACGAGCGGATGCCCGGCCTCCGAGAGGTGGATCCGGATCTGGTGCGTCTTGCCGGTCTCGAGCCGGACCGCGCACAGCGTGGAGTGGCGCATCACCTCCTGCGCCTCGACATGCGTGACCGCGCGCTTGCCCTGCTCGAGGCGCGTCGTCGAGCCGCGCATGCCGTCGCCGCGATCCTCGACGAGGTACGACTCGATCCGCCGCGACGTCACGACGCCGTGCGCGACGCAGCGATACGTCCGCTCCATCGCGTGCGAGCGGAGCTGCGCGGCGAGCCCTTGCTCCGCCTTCTTCGACTTCGCGAACATCAGGAGGCCCGAGGTCGCGCGATCGATCCGGTGCACGATGTGGAGCGCCACCGTGGTCGCAGCCTTGCCCTGGCGCCGCCACGCGCCGCGGATCAGATCCATCGCGGTGCCGGTCTCGCGGTCCTCGTATGGCACGCTGTTGACGTCACTCGGCTTGTCGATCACCACGACGTGCGCATCGTCGTAGACGAGCACGCCCTCCTTCGCCGGATCGTGCGGCCTGGGTGCATGGATCCGGAGCTCGACCTCCTGGCCGCGCGCGAGGCGAAGATCGATCGTCGTGGTGCACGCGCCGTCGACAAACACCTTGCCGGCGGTGATGTGTCGCTTCGCCACCGAGTTCGGGACGTCAGCCTTCGCCTTCACGAATGCGGCGAGCGTCACCCCTGGTTCATCGACGGTCCACGACACGGCGCCGGACGCTAGCATGCTAAGACCGGTGCCATGGACCGCACCCTGTTCAACGACGAGCACAAGGCGTTTCGCGCCGCGTTCAAGCAGTTCGTGGCGCGCGAGATCACACCGCACCAGCAGCGGTGGCGCGATCAGGGGCAGGTCGACCGCGAGGTCTGGCGCAAGGCGGGAGCGCAGGGCTTCCTGTGTCCGTGGATGGACGAGAAGTACGGCGGCGCCGGTGCAGACTTCATCTGCTCGATGATCATCATGGAGGAGCTCGCGGTGGCGTACGAGAGCGGCTTCGCGATGGCCCTCCACTCCGACATCATCGTTCCGTACATCTACTCGTTCGGTACCGAGGAGCAGAAGCAGAAGTGGCTTCCGGGTTGCGCCTCGGGTGAGTTCGTCACCGCGCTCGCGATGACCGAGCCCGGCACCGGTTCCGACCTTGCGGCGCTGGCGACGACGGCGGTCAAGCAGGGCGACGAGTACGTGATCAACGGCGCGAAGACGTTCATCTCGAACGGTCAGCTCTGCGATCTCATCGTCGTCGCGGCGAAGACCGACATGGATCCGAAGAACGCGCACAAGGGCATCTCGCTGTTCGTCGTCGAAGCGAACCGCAAGGGCTTCGCGAAGGGCAAGCGCCTCCACAAGATGGGCATGGATTCCCAGGACACTTCGGAGCTGTTCTTCGAGGACTGCCGGATCCCGGCAACGAACCTGCTCGGTGCCGAGGGCGGCGGGTTCATGATGCTGATGCAGAAGCTCCAGCAGGAGCGCCTCGCCGTCGCGATCGGGGCCGTGACCTGCGCCGAGCAGGTCCTCGAGGACACGATCAAGTACACGAAGGAGCGCACGGCCTTCGGCAAGCCGATCAGCAAGTTCCAGAACACCCAGTTCAAGCTGGTCGAGTGTCTGGCGAAGGTCGAGGTCGGCCGCGCCTACGTCGACAAGGTCGTCGGCGAGCACGTGGCAGGCAAGTACCTCGTGAAGGAGTGCTCGATCGCGAAGTTCTGGACCACGGACATGGCGCAGGAGGTCATCGACACCTGCCTCCAGTTCTTCGGCGGCTACGGCTACATGCTCGAGTATCCGGTCACGCGCGCCTTCATGGATGCACGCGTCCAGCGGATCTACGCGGGCACGAACGAGATCATGAAGGTCATCGTCGCCAAGCAGCTCGGCCTGTGATCGACGGACGTCAGCTCCCGTCGCGGTAGGTCGTGACCTCGAGCTTGAGTCGTTTGACGGCGTCGTAGATCTCCTTGCGCGTCTTCTTTCCGAGCTTTGCAGCGAGTGAGATATTGCCCCCGACGATTTGGAGGAGCTGCGAATAGTAGTCGCGCTCGAACTTGGCCTTCGCAGTTCGATACGGCAGCACCTTTCCGCTCGAAGCCGGCAGGCCTGGTGGTCCCGGCGATGTCAGCACGTGCTCCTCGTCGATCACTCTGTCGCCTGCCAGGAGGACCGCACGTTCGAGGACGTTCACGAGCTCCCTGACGTTGCCAGGCCACCCGTACACCAAGACCTTCTCGAGAGCGGCCGGCGTCAACCGGAGCGGTACTCGCCTGTCGCGGATGGCGATCACCGAAAGGTGGTGGGTGACGAGGAGTGGTACGTCCTCGGGACGGTCGCGGAGCGGAGGCACCTCGAGCGGATAGACTTGGATCCGGTAGTACAGATCCTCACGAAACCGTCCTCGCGTGATCTCCTCGCCGAGGTTGCGGTTCGTCGCCGTGACGAGCCGGAAATTGACCTTCCGTGACTCGACCGATCCGACCGGCTGGACAACGCTGGTCTCGAGAACGCGCAGGAGTTTGGCCTGCATGGCGAACGGCATCTCTCCGATCTCGTCGAGAAACAGGGTGCCGTGATCGGCCGCTTCGATCGCACCGACACGTGAGCTCACCGCGCCTGTGAACGCGCCGCGCTGATGCCCGAACAGCTCTCCCTCGATGAGGTTCTCCGGGATAGCCGCGCAGTTGATCGCGATGAACGGTTGCTTCGCCCGAGGGCCACCGAAGTGAAGGGCTCGCGCGACGAGCTCCTTGCCGACTCCGCTCTCGCCCGTGATCAAGACGGGCGTCGAAGACGGCGCGAGCTGATCGAGCGTGTGAAGGAGCTGGCGGATCGCGAGGCTGTTCCCGATGATGATGTCGGACTTTCGCCGCCATGCTTGACTGGTGCTTGCCACGGCCGGCTGATCGTCGATCAGCTGGTGGAGGATTCGCGAGATCATCACCGCGCCAGGCAAGGATGGTAGCCACACGTTCGGACGCGCACCGGACGCCGGATCGGATCCAGTGACGATCAAAGGCGTTGTTGCCGGTCGGGCGTTGAGAACGCGCACCAGCTCTTCGGCGTCACTGCCGAGCGAGTCACTGCAGAGCACAAACACATGCGCGAGGTGGTGAGCCTGGATCAACCCACTGGCATCCGGCCAGTGCATCGGAACCACGCTCCATTTTCCGGCATCCTGGATGACGCCGACAACGCGCTCTAGCGCCGTCACCGAGACCGCGCAAACAGCAATGGTCGTGGTCTCTTCGGACATCATCAATCTACGAACGTCGCCGACAACGTGAGGTGGAGGTAACGTACCACCGTCGATGTCGTATTGGATTCAATACACACGGCCGTCACGTTTCGCTGAAACGCGATGAAAACAAGCTGGTTATGAGAACCGGTCACGCTGGCTGTGTGCCGTTCTTAATATCTAATAATTTCATATGCTAACAGCTGTATGCGGCGGGAGTGTATGGGAACCCCCTCAGGGGGTTCTCGCAGACTACTTAGATAAGCCGTTTAATTTCAGCTAGTAGCGATGGTACCGAGCGTTGGCGCTCATCGTGCACAAACGGTCACCATGAAGCTCGCGTTGGGATTTGTGGTGGCGGTCATGGGGTGCTCCGTCGATGCACCCATTGAGTCGGAGAGATCCCACGAGCTATCAGCGGAGAAGCACGCGCTGATCGCCAGTACGCGCGCCAGCATCGCCTTCCGTGGCGTGACGGCGATCCCGGACGCTCCGAGAGTCCGACCTGCTCTGGTCAAGCTGGGTGAGGCACTGGCGTTCGACAAGATCTTGTCGGGCAACAAGGATGTCTCCTGCATGACCTGTCACCCCGCTACGTTCGGTACGGGCGATGGACGGCATGTCTCGATGGGCGTCACGGGTGTGGGCTCCGGCCCGGAGCGCGACGGTAACTTCAACCACGGTGAGGAAGGGCGCAACGCTCCGCCGTTGTTCAACCTCCACGCGATGGACACGCTGTTCTGGGATGGTCGTGTCGAGCGGCTTCCCGGCGGCGAGTTCCGGACGCCGGCGGGCGCCGAGTTCACACCGGCGATGAAAGCCGTGATGGAATTCGGGCCGATCTCGGTGTTGCCACTGTTCCCTGTCACCGCGCGAGACGAGATGCGTGGGTTTGGCAACGAGAACGAACTTTCCAGGATCGCTGATGGCGCGTTCACTCAAACGTGGGCCGCCCTGATGACGCGCCTCGGTCAGATCCCCAAGTACCGCAGGATGTTCGAGAGGGCATACCCTGGCACGCGGTTCGAGGACATGACGTTCGCCCATGCGGCGAACGCGATCGGTGGCTTTATCGTTGCGAAGTTCGAAGCCAACGACTCCCCGTGGGATAAGTTCCTCCGCGGTAACGACAACGCGATGCAGCTCGAGGCCCTGCGCGGTGCCGAGATTTTCATGCGCACGTGTGTCAACTGTCATGGTGGTTCCACCGGCTCGGATCAAGGGTTCCACAACACGCTGCTATCTCAGTTCGGGCCGGGCCCTCGCAGCGGCGGTGACGGACCGACGCTTCGCGATGATTTCGCTCGCATGCGGGTGACGGGCGTGGCGAGCGACCAGTATCGGTTCCGCACGACACCTCTGCGCAATGTCGAGTTCACGGCACCCTATGGCCACGCGGGAAACATCGTAGATCTGCGCGACTTCGTCGCACACTACTCGGTGAGCCTCGACACGAATGGCAACCCGGTCGGGGCGATCCCAGGGCCTGTCGAGAATCTACTGGAGTGGGACGCGACCCAGATCGACTCTGACCTACTCGGTCGTTACCTCGGAGTTCTCGACAACTTCGATGACATCATCGCGAACCGAGACCCACTGTTCTTCGCCGGTTCTCCGATCCGCCCCGAGTTCGTCGATCCGATCACCGCGTTCATGATCGCCCAGACCGACGAGGGCAGCATCCGCCGGCTCGATAGAGTCACGCCCGATACTGTTCCGAGCGGCCTGCCGGTGAGCGATGACGTCAATGACGATGACGATGACGATGACGACTGACTAGGCTCGCGACGAACAAACGACGAGAGGCCCGCCATCACGGTCGGGCCTCTTGCCGTTTCGGAGCGTGCGAAGTTACTCGCGCGCGACGCCGAACTTGTCAGGGCTGAGCTTGGCGCCGCCAGCCTTGAGATCGAGCTTCGTCTCGTTGGCCCCGTCCTTGATCTCAACGGTGGTGGTCAGCGGCTCACCGCTACGCTCGTTCCAGGCCTGGACCTTGTACTTACCAGGGGCGAGGCTCTTGAACGCGAACGAGCCGTCCTCGTTTGCGACGACGTAGTGCGGGGCGTCGACCACGATCACGTACGCGGACATGTTCGCGTGCAGGTTGCAGCCGAGGCGAACGATGCCAGCCTTGTCGAGCTTGATGTCGCGAGACTCGCCGTTCTTGTACATTCCTAGGTCGAACGGCTTGCTCTTCGAGAGCGAGAACACGTTGTGAAAGATGGCGTCAAAGTTCGGGAAGGACACCGTCGACCCGACCGGCACGGCCATCACCTGTGGCGCGAACTGCTTGCCACGCTGCTCGATCGTTCTCTGCTTCGGCGTGCGCTTCTTCGAGCCCTTTTGCGGCCACATCATCACGACCCCCAGGCCGGACGGGGGCTTGCCATCGATCAGCAGGCTGCCCGTGAGCGAGCCGCGTGCCGGCTTCTTGTCGGGGTCATCCACGTCCGAACCGCCGACCGTCTTCGGCTGCGCGGCGGTGTCGGCCGGGAGCGTCTTGGTCGCGGTCATCACGCGGGGGGGCGCGCCGGCGCGAAACGTCGACGCGATACTGGCAACCGGTCCGGGGCCCGTGATCATCTCGGCGCGCGTGAAGAGCTGCTCGGCATACGAGCGTTGGCCGCGTTGACCCGCGGTGACGGCGAGGGTTAGCAGCTCGGTAGCGGTCTTGTCCTTGACCTTGGCGAGGTGCTTCGTCACGGCTTCGAGTTTTGCGGCCTCGATCGGCTTGAGCTTGTCTGCGGGAGTCACGATCTGCGGCTTGAGCGGGCCGAGCGCGCCGAGGAGCTCGCCCTTCTCGGTCGCCGGGACCTTGAATTTGTCGAGGGCACCGATCAAGTTCTCGACGAGCGCGGTGAACTCGTCATCGACGAGCTCCATGCCAGCATGCGAGCTCTCCATGTCGCGCCCCGTGTACTTGCACGGTCCACCGGTCGCCATGCAAACGAACTCGACGAGGAGCTTCTTGAGGTTCTCGGCATCGGTATTGAAGAACCGATCCTTGATCCGCGGATCAGTGGTCGTCCGCGTGACGAACTCGGCGACGACGGCCGTGATCGCGGGCAGACCGCCGAGACGGTCGTAGAGGGACTTCTTGGCGGTCGGTGGGGGCGTGGTGTCGGGTGGAGCCTCGGGCGTCTGAGCAGACGGTCCGTTGCCGGTAGGAGGTGGTGGGTCAGGTACCAGCGGCTTTGGTGACGATCCGCAACCAGCCAGGACCAACGCGACAACGAGCGATGTCTTCATGCACCATCGTGTTTATCCCCGAGAACGGTTACGGAGCAAGCTCGAGAGATAGATCAGAAGCAGTACCACGCCGATTCCCAACCCGGCGAATCGGGCCACCCTGAACCGCGGGGCAGCGACTACTGCCGATGGGATCGTCGCTTCGAGTTTCAATGTGCCAAGTTTCAGCTCGGGACTGACAGGGACCACGATCACGACCGTGTCTCCAACTCCGGCTTTGTCGGCGAGCACGACCGACCCGACGAACCCTACTAGCGTTGCCCGGAACGCGTGAGCGGAGATCCCGGTGCGATGCGCGGTCAGGTCAACGGGCATCGAGAGCGCTAGCGAACCGCCGACTCCGGCCCCCTGTTTCGTGATCGGCACACTCGCTACCACGCGTAGTTTGGAACCGAGAACCTCGAACCTGGTCGTCGTCCCGGTTGCCCCCATGATCGGGGGTGCGTTGTCGGGAATCCGCAGCAGCGACACCGATGCGCCGTCGCGGAGCTGGAACACTTCGAGGATCTCGTCGGGCTTGGGAGTGAACAGGAAGTCCGCGCCGGCCATGTCCTTGAGCGTCGCGGCATCGGTCTCGACCGCCGCGCGGAGCATCGGCGTCGTCGCGATGCCCTCTGCACGCAGTTGTGCTGTTCGAAACCCGTTCTCGAGTGCCGAGGCGAGCCTCTGAGCCTCCGACGTCAGACCGGGTACCGAGGTCGAGTTCGTGACCACCGCGTTGCGGTCGATGAGCATCGACGCACTCGCCGCGCCTGCTGCGACCACCGCTCCGAGCAACCATCGGATGGGACTCGCCGTCCGGCGAGGCGCGGGCGGCAGGCTGATGATCTTTTCGGAGCGAGCTCCTGCATCGGTGGGAGGTCGGACGATCGGAACCGAGAGTGGAGTCCGTGATCCCGCCGGCCGGATGATCAGATGAAAAGTCTCGATTGCAGCGCAGACGTCTTTCATCGTCGCGTATCGCTGGGATCTGTCCTTGGCGAGTAGCTTGGTGAGGATCATCGTCTCGAGCCCGGGTGGCAGACCCGGTAGGTCGAGCGGCGGAGTTG
Organism: Myxococcales bacterium; assembly: GCA_031421915.1. Lineage (GTDB taxonomy): Bacteria > Myxococcota_A > Polyangia > Haliangiales > Haliangiaceae > JABFXX01. Next base: position 23,056 of record JANOPP010000530.1, read on the forward strand.
GATCGTTCAAGACCTGATGGAGCACCGAGTGCGGATCATGGTCGGCGCGGTACGGGCAGCGCGCGGCGAGCATCTCGTACAGGATGACCCCGAGCCCATAAATGTCGGCGCGCACGTCGACCGTCTCAGGGCTGGTGACCTGCTCGGGCGCCATGTACTCCGGCGTACCCATCACCATGCCAGCCCCACTATGATCCGTCTCGAGCTCGATGAAGCGAGAGACACCGAAGTCGAGCACCTTGACGTGATCTGAGACGTCGTCGCGGTCGGTCAAGAACACGTTGTCAGACTTGAGGTCGCGGTGAACGATCCCAGCGCTGTGCGCCGCATCGAGAGCCGATGCGATCTGGTACGCGATACGGAGAGCGCGTCGTATGGGGAGGCCACCCACCCGGTAGATCTCGTCGGTCAGAAGTGACCCCTGCAGGTACTCGAAGACGATGTACGGGACGTTGTCCCGAGTGAATCCCATATCCGTCGATTCGACGATGTTGGGATGTCCGAGGGTTCCCGCGGCTCGCGCTTCGTTCATGAATCGCTCGACGATCGACACGTCGGCGGCGAGTTGGGAGTGCAGGACCTTGAGTGCGAGCCGGCGCTTGATCAGGACGTGCTCCGCGAGGAACACAGTTCCCATTCCCCCCTCACCGAGGGGACTGATAATTCGATACCGACCTTCGATGGTATCCCCCGGCTTCACTGCTCACCCTGTCTCATCTCGCCGTAGGAATGATCTATTCGTCACGGGGGCGAGTAAAGCCAATACACGGAGATTCCAGACCTTGAATTGCGTGGCCGCCCGCCATGCGCTCGGCCGCGCGGACTGCTGGACCAGATTGTACTATCTTCGAACGAGGCTGACGTTTGCCCCGTGCTGCCCGGCGCCTGATCCTCACGCGGCTCGGCGGACTCTCGTTGGTGCGGGCGAGGCTCGAGCGGTGAGCATTCGGTCTTCGCCGCTCGTTCGCGGTCCTCGCCGGTCGCGACTGTTGTGCGTCTCGACTAGCATCATCTAGAGTTCACCGATGCCCACGGCGGTGATCGACATCGGGACGAACACGCTGCTGTTGTTGATCCTCGACGGTGAGCAGCGGCCCGTGGTCGACCTGTGTCGGTTCGGCCGCCTCGGCAAGGGCCTCGACGCGAGCGGACGACTGTCGGCGGAGTCGATAGAGGCCAACCGCGAGATATTCCGCGAGTACCGCCGCGGGTTGTGCGAAGCGGGCGTCGCGGTACCCGGCGTTTTAGGGACGCAGGCGGTGCGCGAGGCCTCGAATGCGAGCGAGTTCACCGGGCCAGCGCAGGAGCTCCTCGGCGCACCGATCGAGGTGATCGGCGGTGAGCGCGAAGCGAGCCTCGCGTTCCTGTCGGTCGCGCGC
>JANOPP010000531.1:0-5405 GCA_031421915.1 Myxococcales bacterium
ATCGGCGGCGTAGTAGGTCGCCTCGCCGGTCAGGGGCGCGCGCGCTGCAGTGCAGCTCGGCGCATCATCCGCGGGCGGGGGATCTCCGTCCCCGCAGGACCCGCACGCGGCGAGTCCGACCACGGCGACGATCCACAGACCGGTCATCGCCACATGATACGCGGCCCGCGGTCAGGGGTTCTTGCGCGGACGGCCGCGGCGGCGCGGCTTGTCACTGCCGCCACCGAAATCGAGCTCCTCGGCGAACCGCTCCTCGACGAGGTCATCGACCGAGGTGTGAAGGGAGTCCAGTCGGCGCAGCTCCTCGCGCTCGAACTCCTGGAACGACGTGTAAACTCGCGGATTACCTGAAGACATTCGTGCTCCCTTCGAGGACATGCCCACATGTCCTACATCTGCGTACAAAGTACGCGTGATGCGATCCGGGCCCCAATTTTTTTTCGCGAACCTGCGAGAAACCTTCGTTCTCCGACGACGAATGCCGGGATCGTCATAGCAGGGTGCTACTGCACCGTCATGACCCGGATCGTCGCGGTCGCTAACCAAAAAGGTGGCGTAGGCAAGACCACCACCGCGATCAACCTCGCGGCGTCGGTAGCCTCCCGCGGCCACCGCGTCCTGCTCGTGGACTTCGATCCGCAGGGGAACGCCTCGTCTGGCGTCGGCCATCCGCGGGATAAGGTGGAGCGCACGATCTACGACGCGCTCGTCGGCGAGTGCACGCTCGCGGACGTCATCCTGCCCACCGAGATCACGACCCTATTCCTCGCTCCGGCGACGACCGACCTCGTCGGTGCCGAGATCGAGTTGATCTCCGCCGATCGGCGCGAGCGCTTCCTCGCGGACGCGCTCGCAACGGTCTCGGCCGACTACGACTACATCGTGATCGACTGTCCGCCGTCGCTCGGCCTCCTCACGCTCAACGCGCTGGTCGCGGCCGACGGCGTCGTCGTCCCGATGCAGGCGGAGTACTTCGCTCTCGAAGGTCTGTCCGCACTGACGCAGACGATCGAGAAGGTCAAGGCGGCGTACAACCCCGGTCTCACGATCGATGGCGTGCTGTTCACGATGTTCGACGGCCGCCTCAGCGTCGCAAACCAGGTCCGCGACGAGGTCGCGCGGTTCTTCGGCGACAAGATCTTCGAAGAGAACGTGCCGCGCAACGTCCGCCTGTCCGAGGCCCCGAGCCACGGCAAGCCCGTGCTGCTCTACGATCTGAAGTGCGCGGGGACCAAGAGCTACCTCGCGATCGCGGACGAGTTCCTCGAGCGCATGCAGGTCCACTCGATCGTCGATCGAGGTGCTACGCAATGATGAGCGACATGAAGAAGCGTGGCCTTGGTCGAGGACTCGGTGCACTGCTGCCCGGTGGGGTCGCACCGCACGCGATGCCATCACCGGCGCCCTCGCCCGCCGCCACCGCCGCCGATCGCGAGCTCGCGAGCCCGCAGCGTTCGCGGGTCTACTTCGCCGCCGGTGTCGAGGAGCTCTACCCGAGCCCCGAGCAGCCGCGCCGCAAGTTCGACGACACCAAGCTCGGTGAGCTCGCCGACTCGATCAAGGTCCACGGCATCATCGTGCCGCTCGTCGTCCGCCCGCGTCCGGGCGGCGGCTACTTCCTGATCGCCGGCGAGCGCCGGTGGCGTGCCGCGCAGCGCGCCGGTCTCCACGAGATTCCGGTCGTCGTGCAGGACGTCGAGGAGGGTGCCGCCCTCGAGCGCGCCCTCGTCGAGAACCTCCAGCGTGCAGACCTCGGTCCGCTCGAAGAGGCCGCCGCGTTCCAGCGCCTGGTCGACGAGTTCGGCCTGACCCAGGAGCAGATCGGCGATCGGATCGGCAAGGACCGCAGCACGGTCGCCAACACGATGCGTCTCCTGCGCCTGCCGGCCGAAGTGCGCCAGCTCGTCGAAGACGAGGCCCTCACCATGGGGCACGCTCGCGCCCTGCTCGGCCTCGAGACCGCCGACGCGATCGAGACGGCCGCACGTCGGGTCGTCGCCAAGCAGCTCTCGGTCCGCGCGACCGAGGACCTCGTCAAGAAGACCCGCGACGCCAGCTCGGAGCGGCCGCCACGCACCCCGAGCCCCGCGCCCAGCAAGTCAGCTTCGGTCCGCGATCTCGAGGAGCGGCTGACCCGGGCTCTCGGCGGCCCGGTGACGATCAGCGAGGATGCTCCCGGCAAGGGCGGCACGATCGAGATCCGCTACCTGAACCTCGATCATCTCGACCGCGTCCTCGATCGCCTGCTCTGACCCAGCGGAGCTACCCGTCCCTGGCGGTCGCACACAGGTAGCGCACGGGTACTGCGGCGCCATCCGGGGTCGCTTTTCCCATCAAGATCTCGTGATACTGAGCCGGCAGTGACCGACCGCGAATACGACCGGATGCCGTACACGGTGCAGGTCGAGTTCCGGACCGCGTCGTCGTTTCTCGTCGCCTACTCGGTCAACCTATCGCGCGGCGGCCTGTTCCTCGAGACCAACCAGGACATCCCGTCGGGCTCGATCACCGAGGTCTCGCTCCAGGTTCCGGGCGCCGAACCGATCCTGCTGGTCGGCATGGTTGCGTGGCGCCGCGGTGAAGACAGCCCCGATGGTCCACCCGGCCTCGGCATCGAGTTCCAGGACGTCCCCCCGCAGCTCGGCGGCGTGATCGATCACCTCGTCTCGAAGTTCCACGGCGTTCACATCCTCGTGCTGTCCGGCGATCGTCAGGACCGCACCACCCTCGCGCGCTCGATCAAGTCGATCATCGCGACCGCGGAGATCATGCAGGCAGCCGACGCATCGGTCGCCGCGGCGCTGATGACGAGCGAAGTCGATCTCGCCGTCGTCGATGTCGACTTCGATGCCGAGGCGGGCCTCGCGACGATCCGCGCCGCCAAGGAGCTGTCGCCACCGGTGCCGACGGTCGCGATCACCGCGAGCGCGAAGCTGCGCGAGCTGGCGCGCGCGGCCGGCGCGGACGAGCTCGCGAGCAATCCGCCGCCGTTCGCAGAGCTTCAGGTCGTGCTCGTGCGCGCACTCTCGAAGCCGATGAAGGTCGAGAGCAGCGGCCCGACGATCGTGCCCTGAGCGTGCTCCGCGCACTCCGTGCTCCGCGCACTCCGTGCTCCGCGAAGCCCCGCTCCCTCTCCCAAGGGCGCGTGCTCAAAGAGTCAACCGCAGAGGCGCAGAGGCCGCAGAGCAGAACCGTTCCGGCTTCGCCCGTGCGGTCTATTTGCTCGGAGCTCGGTCGAGCACACGCGCTCGGCGGCGCAGCCGCCCTTACCTTCTACTCTGCGGCCTCTGCGCCTCTGCGGTTCAGCGTTCTGGCAGCCGCATGCGCCGTGGCGCGATGCCCCGAGATCCAGTGCCACGTGGTGCGAGGTCGTACGCTAGCCGCGGCGGCGACGCGCCGCTTCGACGGTGTTCTCGAGTAGACACGCGATCGTCATCGGACCGACGCCACCAGGGACCGGCGTGATCGCGCGTGCGTGCTCTGCGGCGGCCGCGAACTCGACGTCGCCGAGCAGCTTGCCCTCGGCCGTGCGGTTGATGCCGACGTCGAGCACGATCGCGCCCTCGCGGATCCACGAGCCCCGGATCATCTCGGGGCGGCCGACAGCCGCGACGACGATCTCGGCGCGGCGGACCTCGTCGGCGAGGTCCCTGGTCTTTGAATGGCACATCGTGACCGTCGCGTTCGCATTCGCGAGCAGGAGCGCGATCGGCTTACCGACGAGAACGCTGCGGCCGATCACGACCGCACGTGCGCCGACGAGCTCGGCGCCGACTTCTCGAAGCAGGCGCATGCAGCCCTTTGGCGTACACGGCGAGAACACCGGCCTGCCCTGCGCGAGGTACCCCAGGCTCGACGGATGCAGGCCGTCGACGTCCTTCGCCGGATCGAGGGCACGGATCACCGCTTCGCTGTCGAGGTGCGCGGGGAGCGGGAGCTGGACGAGGATGCCATCGACGATCGGATCGGCATTGAGCTGTGCGACGAGCGCCATCAGCTCGGACTGCGTTGTCGTCGCGGGGAGCTTGTGGTCGCGAACATCGACGTTCGCCTCGCCCGCTGCCTTGGTCTTGCTGCGGACGTAGACCGCGGAGGCGGGGTCGTCACCGACGAGCACCACGGCGAGCGTCGGTGCGATGGCGCGGGCACGGAGGAGGGTTGCCGATGCGGCGACCTCGGCGCGCAGCTTCGCTGCGATCGCCTTGCCGTCGATCAGCGTCGCGGTCACGACGCGCTCGAGGGCTTGGACGGAGTGCTCGCCGCCGGAGCCGTCGTCGTCGTCGAGCCGCTGCTACCACTGCTGCTCGAGTCGCTGCTCGGACTCGACGCGGGAGCGGCGGGAGCATCCGCCTTCGCGGCGGGCGCGTCGGTGGAGGTCGACGGCGTCTCCGCGCTGCCGGGCGACTCCTTCGAGGTGTCGCCCGGCTTGGTCGACGAGTAGAGATCCTTGTACCAGCCGCCACCCTTGAGCTGGAACGCGGTCCGCGAGATCAGCTTCTCGAGCTTGTCCTCGCCGCAGACCTCGCACTTCACGAGATCATCGTCCGACATTCGCTGGACGTACTCGAAGTCGCGACCGCATCCGTTACATCGATATTCGTAGGTCGGCATGTACTTACTCCTGCAGGGACACGATGCGCACGCCGACCTCGCCGTCAACGTCGACAAGCTCGCCGTGACCGATCAGCCGGCCCGCGGCGCGGACCTCGAACGGGCCGGACAGCGGGCGACCGAGTGCCACGATCGCACCCGGCGCGAGCTCTGCGAGTTGCCGCAGCGTGACGCGCGTCGTCCCGAGCTGAACGATCAGCTCGACGTGTGCGTCATCGGGTAGCGCCATGTCGCGGGGAACATAGCCGGTCGTGACCTTCGCCTCCACAGCGCCGGGGCTCGCAGCGAGGCCGATCGCACCGTCGCCGAACCACAGGGCGAGGCCACCCTCGATCGTGATGACGTCGCGGACCTCGATCCGGCTCAGGATTTCTCGTGGGATCGCGCTCGAGCCGAGCACGATCGGGACGTAGAACCTCCAGGGGGGGAGCGCGCGCGGCGGCGGGACGCGTAGCTCGAGGTCGCCCGGGCACAGCGCGACGATGGTCATCGGTGTGCCGGCGAGGTCGATCCCGAGCTCGAGCTGGGTCGAGGACCGGACGAGGTCGGGGTCAGGCTCCGCGAGTGGCCAGACCTCGGCGGCGACGCCGAGATCCTCGATCGCCGCGGCGAGGAGGAGCGCGAAGATCGCGTGCTCGGCGGCCGTCAGCGGGCGCGGTGCGGCGAGCTCGTCGGGTCCACCGAGAACGCGCTGCGCGAGTGCTCGCACCGGTCGCGACGCGCCGGCGAGCACGAACGCCGCGCCGCCGATCCGGACCTCCGCGATCGCGGCGTGTGGATCGATCGAAGCGCGC
>JANOPP010000532.1:0-2233 GCA_031421915.1 Myxococcales bacterium
GTCGAGCACGAACACCGGGTTCATCGAGCCAGCCTTCTTGAGGCCCGACACGATGCGACCGGGGAGGGCGCCGATGTATGTGCGGCGGTGGCCGCGGATCTCGGCCTCGTCGCGCACGCCGCCGAGCGAGATGCGGACGTACTTGCGACCGAGCGAGCTGGCGATCGAGCGGCCGAGCGACGTCTTGCCAACGCCGGGCGGGCCGACGAGCAGGAGAATCGGGCCGTGCTTGTTCGGGGCGAGCTTGCGCACCGCGAGGAACTCGAGGATGCGGCGCTTCACCTTCTCGAGACCGGAGTGCTCGGCCTCGAGGATCGCGCGAGCAGCGGACACGTCGAGGCGATCGTCCGTGAACTGGTTCCACGGGATCTCGAGGAGGTTCTCGACGTACGTACGCGCGATGTTGTACTCGGGCGACGACGAGGCCATCTGGCCCATGCGCGCGAGCTGTTTCTTGGCGACGACGCGAACCTCGTCGCTCATTTTGCTGTCTTCGATCTTCTTGCGAAGGTCGTCGATCTCGGCGTTGTCATCCTGCTCGCCCAGCTCTTCCTGGATCTGGCGCATCCGATCGCGGAGCACGCGCTCGCGGTGGGTGCGGCTCGACTCGCCCTCGAGCTCGGCGCCGATGTCGGCCTTGAGCCGGAGCACGGTCGCCTGGCGCTCGAGCGACGGGATGATGCGCTCGAGGCGCTTCATCGTGTCGGTCTCGATCAGCAGGGCCGTGAGGTCGTCGCGCTCGAGCTCGAGGTATGGCGCGGCCGCATCGACGAGCTTGTCGGGATCGGTGATCGCTTGGACCTGGGCGCGCGTCAGCTCGCCCTTGGGCTCCTTGCCCTCCTTGTCCTTGGATTCCTTGGCCTGCGCGTCGGTGACGACAGCAATCAGGTAGTCGCGGACCTTGGTGGTCGTCGCGAGGAGCTGCTCGGCGTTGGCGGCAGGGGCCGGGGCGAGCTTGGAGACTGATGCGATCAGAAACGGCTCGGTCGCGACGAGCGCATCGATGTGCACGCGCTCGAGGAACCGCATGACGGTGGTGAACCGGCCGGGCGAGTGCTTCACGACCTGGACGATCTCGGCGCGAACCCCGATCTCGTGGAGGTCCTTCTGGCCGGGATCGCGGACCGCAGGATTCTTCTGCGGAATGATGACGATCAGATTGTCATCGCGGGTCGCTGCTTCGATCGCGCGAACCGATGCTTCGCGGCCAATCTCGAGCGGCCCGACGTGGCCCGGGAGCTGGACCTCCGTGCGAAGCGGAATGACTGGATACTGACCCGCCGTCTCGGTGTGTTTCGACATCGATATCCCGACTCTACGACGTTTTAGTCGTTGTGCCCGCGTTTGCGCAGACGAGTTACGAACTGGATCAGGAGTTTCTTTTCGTCGTCGTCGAGGGTCTTTGGAACGTCGATCTGCACCGTGATGTAGTGATCACCCGCATCACCCGATCGGTCAGGTACGCCCTTGCCGCGGAGCCGTAATTTCTTACCGCTCGCCGTGCCGGGCGGCACTTTCACTTCGGCCTTGCCATCGATGGTCGCGACCGTCGCGACGGTGCCCAGGATCGCGCGATCGAACGAGATTCGGACGTCCGAGTAGACATCGATCCCCTTCACGTCGAGCATCGTCCCGTCCGCCGCCTTCACCTTGCTCTCGAGCTCGACGTCACGACCCGGCGCGCGCTGGCGCACACCCTGGACCTCGTCGAAGTCGATGTGCTGCGTGCGGCCACGTTGGCCGCCGCTCGCACCGTTGAAGAACTGCCCGAACAGGTCCCCGAGATCGAACAGGTTGGGGCCGCCGCCCTGCGTCGTATAGACGCCGCCACCGCCCGCGAACGGGTTGCCGCGCATCCCGCCGCTACCGCCGCCCGCGCGAACCTGGTCGTAGAGCGCGCGCTTCTTCTCGTCGCCCAGGACGTCGTAGGCGTTCGAGATGTCCTTGAACCGCGACTCCTTCTTCTTGTCGCCGCCCGTCGAATCCGGATGATTCGCCTTCGCGAGCTTTCGATACGCCCGCTTGATGTCGTCGGCGGACGCTTTCTCGGAGACGCCGAGCGTCTTGTAGTAGTCGGCGCTCGGATCGAAGTCGATCTGGGACGGCATGGCTAGGCGGCGGCTCCCTTGGGTGATTTGCGGAACACCAGCGCGGCGCCGACATCGTCGACCACGAGGTGATCGCCGTTGCCGAGCTCACCGGCCAAGAGCTTGGTTGCGAGGGGGTCGATCAC
>JANOPP010000533.1:0-2086 GCA_031421915.1 Myxococcales bacterium
GACGACGGGCTCTTCACCGTCATCCCCATCGTCGGCGTGTGGGTCGGCACGGCAGCGCTCGTCATGGTGCTCGCCGTCATGAGCGGCTTCGAGACCGATCTGCGCGACAAGATCCTCGGCTCCAACGCGCACATCCAGATCACGCGTGACGATGGCGAGTTCGTCGAGTGGCGCGCGATCAAGGACCGCATCGACAAGATTCCCGGCGTCGTCGCGTCGAGCCCGTACGCGGTGAGCGAGGTCGTGATCGCCGCGCACAACAACGGCATGAACGTCATCATCAAGGGCATCGATCCCAAGACCGTCGGCAAGGTCACGGACCTCGTCTCCGATCTCGAGGATCCCGAGGCCATGAACCGCCTCGAGCCGCTGATCGATGACTCGACCGATCTCTCGATCCCGCAGACCCCGCCGAAGACCGACGTCCTCGATCCGCCTCCGCCCGACATGCCCAATGGCGGTGAGCCGATCGACTTCTCGACGGGCTCCGGCGGCGACTCGAGTGACGCCGATGTTGCTCCGGCCTCGGAGCCATTCGGCGGCGATGCCGCACCGATCATCGGCATCGACGCGAACGGCAAGCTACAAGCTGTCGACGAGGGCGCGACCGCACCCATTCTCGATCCGCCACCGGCCGACATGCTGTCGGCCGACGATCCACCGGTCGACTTCTCTGGCGACGACATCGATCTGCCGATCAGCGTCGTCGACATCCCGAACGAGCCGTCGCTATCGCGGCGCACCCAGGCGCTCCCCGGCGTGCTCGTCGGCCGCGAGCTCGTCAAGCAGACGCACCTCTACACGGGCGAGGAGGTCCGCGTCGTATCGCCGCTCTCCGACCCGTCCAACCCTGATGCGACCGGTACCCCGATCCCGTTCAACCGCGACTATCGCGTCGCCGGCATCTTCTTCACGGGGATGTACGAGTACGACCTCAAGTACGTCTACGTGACGCTCGATTCGCTGCAGGACTTCCTCGATCGCGGCGATACGATCGACGGCATCGAGGTCCGGATCACCGACGCCGATGATACCGAGCGGTTCATCCCGACCGACGCTGGTCCGGGCCTGCTCGGCGAGGCACTCGGCCCCGGCTACCGGATCGTCGACTGGCGCGAGCTCAACCGCAGCCTGTTCTCCGCGCTCAAGCTCGAAAAGATCGCGATGTTCCTCGTGCTCGGGATCGTCATCCTGGTCGCCTCGTTCTCGATCGTCGGGAACCTCATCATGGTGGTCGTCGAGAAGGCTCGCGAGATCGCGCTCCTCAAGACCCTCGGGGCGTCGAACTTCGGGACCATGCAGCTGTTCGCGATCCAGGGCCTGATGATCGGCCTGATCGGTACGGTCCTGGGTGTCGCGACCGGTCTGCTCGCTTGCTGGGCCGGCAAGCGGTTCGGCCTCCCGCTCAACCCGGACGTCTATTACATCGACCGGCTCCCGATCCACGTCGATCCGCAGTCCGTGGCGGCGGCTGCGGCGGCCGGCGTTGTCATCAGCATCCTGGCGACCCTGTACCCGGCGCTTGTCGCGGCCCGGGTCCGGCCCGCGGCAGGAATGCGTCACTAGCGTCCTGAATTAGTGAAAATCCATCGACCCTTGCACAGTGGGGCGGCGTGAATCCGCCCACTTGTCGGATTCTGCGCGATGGCACGGCGAATGCTCGGGAAAGGCGTCATGAAGCGCCCGCTCCTTGTCGCCACCCTCCTCGCTGCCATGTCGAGCGTCGCCAGCGCAGGGATCTACGGAGGTCTGAGCGTCGGACCTGAGGCCGCGGTTCAGGACGACCAGTACGATCTGACCTCTGGCGGACGGGCCGCACGCCTGCTCGTCGGCTACCGGCTCGGCAGGTTCGCCGCCGAGGCCCAGGTGCATGGCAACGGGCTACGTGACGAGTCGCTTAGCCGCGACGTCAACTACCGCCAGGTCGCCCTCCTCGGCAAGTACAACTACCCCCTGGGGAGCAACTTCGAGGTGTTCGGTCGCGCGGGCGTCCAGCACACCTGGCTTACGTGGACCGATCTGACTGACGACGCAACCTACTCAGGTAACGGGGTCGTGTTCGGGCCCGGTATCGAGTACCGCATCA
>JANOPP010000534.1:0-15187 GCA_031421915.1 Myxococcales bacterium
CGTCCGAGCGATCGCCGTCGTGCAGGATCAGCGTCGCTGTCACGTGGTCGACGGGGAGCCGCATGATCACCTGCGATCGGTGCAGGGGAGGAACGCTGGTCATACTCGGCGAATCGGCCAGTCTCGGTGAAGATCAAGAGACCCGCTAGCGGGCCGACGGGAGCCGCGGTGCCGAGAGCGCCGGCGAATTGGCGGGCGCCGAGGTCGGCGTCTTGACGAACATGTAGATCGCACCGATCGCCATGACGGCCAGCAGCACGACAAGCATCGCGAGCGCATTCCTGTACGGGGACGGGCGAGGCTTCTCGTGTGCGGTGGCGCTGATCACCATCGTCGCTTCGATCGCACGACGGATCCGCTTCATGTGGCGTCGCGCGATCGGATCGTCAGAGCGCTCCCGCGCCTGCGCCCGGTAGCGACCTGCGGCCCAGCCGTACTCGCCCCGTTGTGCGATCAGCTCGAACAACGCATCGTGAGCATCGGCGTCGTCCCACCGCGCGATCACACGATCCCACGCGCGCCGGATCACGTCGGGGGCTGCCTCATCTCGCTCGGCCGTGAACGTTGCCATCCGCGCTTCGACGAGCCCGCACCGCCCACACGCGGTGGCCCGAGGACGCACCGCGGAGCCGCACTTGGGGCACTCCTTCCCGTTCACGAGCCTCGAAACACTCGCGAGCAGGGCTGCCGCGGTCGCGTCGTTGAGCTCTTTGACCCGTGGGAGCGGCGTGGTCGCAGCGAGGTCGTCTTCGGTCGACCGAGGTGTCCTGCTGGGCCGGAATTTCACCGCAACGTCGGGTAGATGTTCGGTCATGTCCTGATGGACCGACCGTTCGTCATGAAGATGAAGGGCCTCCGTGGGTCACGATCTTGGAGTCCTCGCTGGTGACCGAGTAGGTCTGGGTAGCATCGCCGAGCAGGCACGTGCCCACGATCCGGAACGTTGCGGTGCCGAGGGTCGTCGCGTACGTGCAGCGCAGCGTCTCGGTTGGCAGCCGGAGCTTGAGTCGGGCCCACTCCGTACCGGCGGCGAGGCAGCTCGCGACACTCTGGCCCGTGGCCGAGGGGGTCGCCGGGCAGGTGGGAGTCGCCAGGTAGACCCCGTTCTCGAGCTTGTACTGCTCCTGCCGAACAGCCATCTCTCCGAGCACCGCCCCGACCTCCGAGATGGCACCTGACTTTCGACTCTCGCGCGTGAAGGACGGCACCGCGACGGCAGCCAAGAGCGCGATCACCGCGACGGTGACCATCAACTCGATGAGGGTAAACCCACGCTCGTGACTTCGCGACCGCGGGATGGGAAGCTGCGCGAACGCATGCGTTGGTGGTGGAGTGTGATCGTCGTGTGCGCGTGCAGCTCCAAGGACTCTGCCGCGCCCCCTGCCCCTGCGACGAACCCTCCGATCGAGGTGCGACCTTCGACGCCGCTCGGAGTCGACCGGCTTCCGCAGCCCGTCGTCGATCTGCCGCGCCAGCAGTCGTTCCAGTTGCTCGAGCCCGGAGCCACCGAACGAGCGCTGTTGCGGTACGACATCACCGAGACCGAGGTCACCACATCGATCGAGATGACCCTGACCTCCCGCCACATGACCGGTGGAGCCTGGAGCCTCCCTTCCACGCTGCCTCCGATTCGCACCGCTCTCGTCGTCGCAGCAGTCGATGCCACGCAGCTTCGCGTCCGGCCTCTGCCCGGCGAAGTCCTCGGTGATGCCACGCCCGAAGCGCTGTCCTATCTCGCCGGTTGGAAGGCGAGCGAGAATCGCCGGCTGACCCTCGGCTTCGACATCCGAGGCATGCTCGGCCGGATCACGTTCGCTGATGATCCCACGGGCGCCACCAGCCGCGATGCGATCGACGACCTGACCCAGCGACTGCTCTCGATCGTCGTGCCGGTCCCCGCCGAAGCCGTCGGCATCGGAGCACGATGGCGGGTGGTCACGGTGCTCGCGCAGCGACCCGTCGTGGTCAAGCAGACCGCGACCTACGAGCTGCTCGAGCGCACGCCTGCCGGGTGGAAGGTTCGAGTCGACCTCCAGCGGATCGGAGAGGAACAGACGATCGTTGATCCTGCGGTCGCCACCGACGCGATGGTCGATCTGATCGCACTCGTACGCCGCTACAAAGGCACCGTCGAGATCTCGCCCACCCGTGCGCTGCCGATCGGCACGCTCGAGATCGAGTCGTCGATCCACCTGCGGTCGCAACCGCGGACCGGCCCCGTCCAGGAGCAGATCCTCGAGGACAAGGGGACCGTCGTGCTGGGGCTGCCACATTGATCAGTTCCAATCGTTGCGAATGAATGTCGCCGAGCCGAGTGGCAACACCGAGATCCGCGCCTGCCGGTCTCCCGTTGCGCCGCGACTCGCGGAGAAGAACAGCGATGCCGCCGAGCACGAACCGTTCGGGAAGCAGCTGATCATGAAGTTGTCCCAGTCGGTGAAGAGCGGAACATTCGCGCGAGCGCCCACCATGATCGCGAAGTCCTCGGCGGTGACCGCTGTGGGCACCGCGAGCCCTCGGACGACGTCCCATCGTGGTAACGCGACACCATCCTCCTCGACGAGGACCTCGAGCGTGAACGCAACGGTCATTCCGCTCACGCTGCCGACGATCCGGCTACGTCGCTTGCTGCTCTCGCTGATCGCGACGTCGCTTCGCACGGGCCCACCACGGATCGCGAGACGACTCGCATCACCGACCAGCGTGGCGAACTCCGAGGCCACGTCGATGGGCCGGGTCTTCGGGCTGATCGTCGCGACCGCAAGCGTTGCGAGGATCCCCAGGATCACCACCACGACCATCATCTCGACCAGCGTGAAGCCCGCAGTGTGATGCCGTCTCATCGTCCAACTCCCATGTTCCGGAAGTCGACCTGGAACGTCAGGTACCGATAGATCCGGTTGCCGCCCAGCCGTGGATCGGTCGTGCTCGGGACCGCGACCGAGGCGCGATCTCCGAGAGCATTGTGATCGACATTCGTGGGATCGACGAGGCTCGGCGTGTTCCTGGTGGTCACTCCCTCGATGTTGGCGGTCGTGCGTGCGACCAGGCTCATCGTCATCATCAGGGGCGGGACGAACGAGCTCGTGGAGACGAGCGGTTCGGTGAGCTCCGTCTGTCGAGCGCTCGACTGCCAGTCCCGCAGCGGATCCGAATCGGGATCGCCGGTATCGAGCGTGTCTCCGTCGAAGAAGTACGTCGCGACCTGGAGGTCGGTGATCCCATACGCCTGATCCTCGAACGTCGGCGTTCCCGTCAAGGCACCGGTCGTATCGAGCTGGAGTACCCCGAGCGCCGGGTGGACCGGGTCGAGCCGCCAATGGTGCGCGACGAACTTGTAGACCATCGTCGTGTTGGGGACGGGACTCGCGCAGTGCTCGTTCGTCGCGTTCCCCCACGCTCCCGAGGTCTCGAACGTCAGCTCGGTGCCCGTGATCGTCGCAAGCTTGACGACACACGCGACGAACTGGGCGAGGTTCGCGTCATTCTCTCCGAGCGGGTTCGCCACCGAGAGTGCGTCCGCGGTCGACAGCACCACCAGATCTCCAACCGTGAACCCCGCGACATCGTCGACGACGAGAGTGGTGGCCGTTGGCGTCACCGAGCCCGAGATGACCAGCGCCTGAACCGTCGGATCGGCATAGTAGAAGCTGACCTCGTCGGGACCACTCGCGCTGTTCAACACCCGCACCGGGGAGTGACGGTTAGCGCCGAGGTCCGCCGAGATCGTGAACCCCTGGGAGATTGCGAGCCCAGCCTGCCGGGCGTCCGTTTCTAGAGCGATCCGTCCCGCGGAGAGCACCTGCTGGATGCTGACGATCTGCTGGTGCTCGCGGAATGCGAATGACATCCGGCCGAAGATCGAGAGGAGCATGATCGCCAGCAGGGAGCTGACGACGAGCGACACCATCAGCTCGATCAAGGTGAAGCCAGCCGTGCGACGACGCATTCTCACAGCGCCTCCGTGCTCGGGCGCAGAAGCTCGAGTGGTAGTGCTTGCGCCTCGTTGGTATCGTCGTTCCACCGGACGACGACGCGTATCCGCCACAGCGTCGCAGTAACCGTGGCGACCGAGACATCGACGGAGTACGTCATCCCGTTGCGCCCGGAGAGCGCCTTGTAGCTCGGGCGATCAAACGGTGGAGCGGACGCGGTGCTTCCCGTCAGCTCGGCGAGCAGCTCCGCGGTCCGCTTTCCGCGCAGCTCCTCGAGCACGAGCTTGCCCACGGACACAGCCTCCTGGCTCTGGTTCAAGGTGTTGCTGCCCCGGGAAAACGTCACGTTCAGCGCGACCAGTCCCGTGAGCGCGAACATCGTGACCACCAACGAGACCATCAGCTCCATCAACGTGAAGCCTCCCTGGCGACGACGACGGTGATGCAGGGTTGTCATAGGATGGTCCTCCAGCCGAGGAGGGTGAACGGCGCGTTGACGTACTTGGCGGCCTCGGCACCGCCGAGCAAGTGGAGGGAGCCCGACGCGCTGTCACCGCCGGCCACCGCCGACCGTGGCGTGCCGATCCGCTCGATCGACCCGGCGACCGTTGCGAAGTACAGCGCGCCGGCATCCCCGTAGAGAGGGCCCGTCACGGCGCGATACGGAGACGTCTGTGACCCCGTGAGCTCGAAGATCTGAGAGAACGGATTGTTCAGCCCGTACGACTGGATCTTGCTCGACCCGAAATCGCAGGTACCACCACCGATCACCGGATCCACGCTGCGCTGCAAGATCACCGACGTGGGAGTCACGACCACGCCGTTGTAGAACTTCTCGCATCGGCCTCCCGTGCACGAACCGGTGAGCTTGTTGCGCACGGTGCCGTCCTTCGCGTAGACCGCATAGAACTCGTTGACCAGCGTCGGGCTCTGCGACTCGAGACCGCCGGTTCCAAAGAACAGGACCATGTCGGTGGTCGTGTCGGCGCGCGCAGCGATGGTACCCACGATCGGGCGCTGCTGACCGCTGGGGAGCGCCCCTACCGTGGTGCCGGTGCCAAACAGAGCCGTGCGCACGCGACCGTTCTTCGGAGTCAGCGGAATCGGCCCGAGACCTGGATTGCCCATGAAGTCACCCGCGAGATCCTGTGCCGGATCGATCTTGTAGACGTAGCCGCAGGCGTCGGCGAACAGCACGCGATCCGCGAAGCCGTCGATCTCCGGATCTCCGGGTTCGTAGAGCGATTCGTCGTCAGTCTCGAGCACGACGATATCGCTGGTCAGCGCGCAGTCCATCTCGTACTTCCAGACGCGCACCCCCGTCTCGAGGTCGTAGCCGACGACGATCTTCCCCTTTGAAGCATCGGTCACGTTGACGCCGGTCCCCGCGACCACGATGAAGCGCTCCTGGTCACCGATCTTGACGCGCGCGATGCCAGGCTTGGTGGTCGCCTTGCCTGCTGCTGCATCGCCCGGCTGGTGCGACCACATGGGAAGCGGGCCCTTGCTCGCGACGCTGAACGACGTGGGGTCGATCGTGTCCGTGACGTCGAGGGCCGTGACGGACATCGAGCCTGCGCCATCAGGAATCACCGCCGCGGTAGCGATCGAGCCATCGGCCTTTCTGAAGTCGATGATCGCGGGAGATCCGTCGGGGTACGAGGAAACGGTCAGCTTCCCGCTCGTGGTCGTGGCCTGCCAATCGGCCCTCATCGCGGTCGCGACGAACGGCGGCACGAACGCCCACGCCTCCTGCCCGTTGTGACTGTCGCCGATGTTCGTCGCGTTCGAGATGATCGCGTGGATCATCCCGTCCATCGAGGCGAACAGAACGAGCGGGAGCCGTGTCGAGTGCGTGCTCGCGAACGTGTCGTAGACTGACTTCTGTTCGATCGGCAGGTGGGCGTACCAGTTCGGGCGATACGGTCGCGCGAGCACACCAGGGGTCGAGCCTTGAACAGCCCCGAGCTTGGTCGGCGCATGGCTGACCGAGCCGACGCCAAACCGTGGGCTCAGGACCCAGTTGATCACGCTCGTGGCTTCGCTGCTGCTGGTCGCGCCGATGCGGCTCTGCAGGGCACCGCTGGGCGACGTGGGCGCGAACGCGATCCGGTTGAGGTTCGTGCCGGTGAGGTCGCTCGTATAGATGTTGCGCGTCGTCTGCGCATCGAGCTTGGTTGCGAAGTCGTAGTACTTCGTGCCCGTTCCGACCGCGAGCCCGTAGAGATGGCCGCGGTTTCCCGGCTGCGTGAACGACCCGACGTACGAGACGCCGTCATGGATCACGACGCCCGCTTTGTAGTGCTGACCGACCTTGGTATAGGTGTAGTTGGCGACGATGCTGATGACCTGGGGTGATGACGACCCGATCGACGTGCACACGTTGGTCCCGTCACTCGTGTTCGAGTCGAGCACAGCCTTCCAGGTCAGCGTTCGGCCGGTCGAGCTAGCGAACGACACGCAGCATTGGCCCGCGATCAGTGCGGGCGTGAACCCCGTCGAGGTCTGCGTACATGCGAGCTGATGACTCGCTGGGACCTCGTTGTTGAGGTAGTAGGTGATCGAGGTTCCCGACGGGACCGACGCCGTTGGACTGATGCACGCGCCGCTGACGGTGAGCTCGTTGTCCGGCGTCGGCAGGGTTCCAGAGACCACCGTGCCGCACGCCGCGACGGTCGTGGGGCTCGCGCGGTTCGGAAAGATGTAGAACTCGCCGGTGTTGTTGCCGTTGGTCAACACCATGTCTCTGGTCAAACCCGGATCGCCGTCGTAGTCGATCATGAAGCCGATATCGAAGTCGCCGAACTGCGGCGGGGAGACGGCCGTGTTCGAACAGTTCGCACTGCCGCAGCTCTCGGACATCTTCGTGGTCGGGTTCGGATTGCAGGTCGACGAGCAGTTGGTGCACGACGCTGGCGCCGAGCTACAGCTCGGCCAGTTCTTGCCGAACGGATTCGCGGCGTCGCCGGTGTTCTTCCAGTACCGGGTGCGACCGCCGGTGGCGCTGCTGTAGGCGACGCCGTCACTGCCGGTGACGATGTCCGGATACCCGTCGCCGGAGAAGTCCGTGACGAAGACGCCGGTGAGGCTGCCCTCGAACCCGGGGTACGTCGAGTTGCTCGTACCGAGCACGATCGGGTTTGCCGTATCGAGCGTATGGACGGACAGGCTGTTCGAGGTGCCCCTGAACACCCGCAGCCGGTTGCCAGCATTCGCGCTGCTCGAACAGCAGCCCGGCGACCCGACCACGAGGTCGTAGTCACCATCCTTGTCGATGTCGGAGTAGGCGAAGCCGAGGTTCGCTCGCGCCGTGGTTTCGACTCCGAGGTTGGCGCTCGGAGCCAGCGTCGTGGTGTTGTGCGCGGTGCTCGGGAGGAGGGTGTCGACACTGTTGCAGCTCGTGCCGTTGCAGGTTCCGGTGCTACGGCTGAACACCGGAATGTGCCCGGCGCACGAGCGCGTGGTCGCGTTCCACTGGGCCGACTGGGCGCAGCTGTTACGCCACACGTCGATCCCGGAATAGAACACCCGCCCCGTGGTCGAACACAGCGTACCCGGGCAGGTTCCGTTGCCGTGACCGATCAAGAGGTCGAGATCACCGTCACTGTCGAAGTCGACCACGACGATGTTCTGCGCCGAGTGGCCGATCGGACCGAAGTCGCCGGGGTGACTGGTCTGCGGCGTCGAGCTCGTCGTGCCCGTGCCGGTCACGGCGGCACCGGTCCGCGGATCGTAGGTCGCGAACGTCGCGAAGTACCTGGTACACGACGCACTCGTGGTGCACGAGAGCTGGGTCGCGAGATACGGAGTCCCGCTGCCTGCAACGCCTGATCCGCTGCACGCTCCGTGGGTCGGTTGGCCCGTACACAAGGTTCCCGCGCCGCACGGCTCGTAGCTCGCGTCGCGGCAGTTCTTCGTGTTCATGAACAGACGCGCCGCCGTCGGCCAGCGCGGATTGCTCGAAGCGTTGTGGGTCGCGCTGATCACGAACACGTCGGACCAACCGTCCCCGTCGAAGTCGCCCGCGGCCATCGGTGACTCGAGATTGGTGGTCGTCAGGGTCGGCTTGAGGCCTGTCGACGAGGTGTCGGTGCGGAACGCCGCCGCGCGAACGTTGGACAGCGTGCTCCACCACGAGCTCGCGATCGTTTGCACCGACGGCGCAACCGTGGACGAACCGGTGCACCCTGCGGTACCGCAGGTCATGGTCTGGTTCCGCATGAGATAGATGCGGTCGGTATTGTCGGCGGCGACGAAGTCCTCCCACCCGTCGCGGTCGAAGTCGGCCGCGGTGCCGTAGTAGACGTTCTGGGCAACGGCGGCGCCCGGCGGAGGTTGGAAGTTTCCGGCCGCACCCGGGAGCTTGAGCAGACTCGCCGCGGTGTCGTACTCGATACCGCTCTTGCTCGTACACGCCTGGGTGACCGTGCTGGAACACTCGGTCGCGGCCGTCGTCCCCGCGAATGTCGTGTCGCTCGACACGACCGGACAGGTGAGGGTCTCGGCGAACACGGGCGCCGCCTGACCGAGGAGAACCGCGAGCGCGAGGACCGAAGTGCGGGTCATGAGGGCCTCATGGTGCGAACGTTGAGGTTTCCGAGGTGTCGATCGCGCCAAGGCAGTCGTTCCGCCCGCTGTTGTCCTCGCCATGTCCCTTTTGCGCATAGACAGGACACGGACGCTGGAGTCGTCCACCGGCAGCCTGGATGTCCCACTCGATGACGGCCGTGGCGCCATCGGGGCCATAGCCCGTCGCGCGAATCACCACACGCTTGTCGGTATCGGTCCCGGTAGCGAACCCGCTGTCGCCGCGATTGTTCGAGATCTCGACGCGATAGTAGGCCCCGAGCTGCTCGGTGAACGGATTGCTGGGGTCGCCCGGCAAGCGGTTGTTGCCGACGATCTCGACCGGGTTGAGCTCGTTTGCCTGGAGCAGCGCCGTGAAGCCTGTCGTGGGATCGACGATGCCGCGGAGATGATCGATTGCTGCAGCACCGCCACTCTCGGCGGCGTACAGCGCGATGGCGTGGAACCGATCGTTGCCCGACGTGCGGATACCCGTCCGCACGCTCGCCACGGTCAGCATGCTCAGCACTCCGAGCGCGCTCATCACCACGAGGGCGAGGACCAGCGAGTTCCCCCGCTGACCGTTGCGTCGCTTGCGTGACGTGACGACCACACAGAGCGCATCGACCCGAACTGGAAGATCGAGAGTCCCTTTTCTCGCCGACCCACGATCGTTGTCGGGAAACGGCGCTACCTGCCCACACTGGGATGGCGGTCGTGCAGCGTGCGCCTATACTGTGGGCGTGCGACCTGGCCGGATCCTGGCGATCAAGTGGGGCATGAACCCCAACTCGTCGAGCCTCGGCGTCGACGTGACCTTCCTCCTGGTTGGCGCCACCGCCCTCGCCGCGATCACGCCCGTGATCGGAGCGATCCTGCGCTGGCGCAAACCCGTCTCGCCCGCCGCACCGTCCAAGTAGCTGTCGCGGAGCGGCTGGCGATCGCGGCAGGCCGCACCCCTGCTACAGTCCGCGCGTGCTGTCGACCGCGATCCGCCGAGCCCGCCAGGTCGCCGCTCGCACCGTCGACGCCGGGCTCGCGATGGTCGAGCGCGCACGCGCCGCGCGCAAGCACCCGCCGCGTACCGCGCGACTCGAGCGGTTCGGCGCGATCCTGCAGACGGTCGTACCGCGTGCGCTGGTGTTCGTCGATCGCGACTACGCGCGCCGGATCCGCGGGCTCGTCACCGGCGAGCCGGCACTGTGGACCGGCGCCGAGCCCGCGCTCGGCGAGCTTCCGCTGACCGCGCCGCTCGAGGCGCACCTCCAGCTCACGAACAAGTGCGCCGCCGGTTGCCAGGGTTGCTACACCGGCGCGTCCGCCGAGGGTGCACCGAACGAGTGGGGGCTCGTCGAGTGGTCGCGCGCGATCGATGCACTCGCGGATGCGGGCGTGTTCCACGTCGCGCTCGGGGGCGGCGAGAGCGCGGTGTTGCCGTGGCTCGGCGAGCTCGTCGATCACGCGAAGCGCCGCGGCATCATCCCGAACCTCACGACCTCCGGGCTCGACGGACTCGATCATCTGCTGTCGATCGCGAATCGATTCGGCCAGATCAATGTCTCGCTCGACGGTCTCGGTGACACCTACGCCGCGGTGCGCGGCTTCGATGGCTTCGCGCGGGCGGATGCCGCGATTCGAGCGCTGCGGGCGAAGAAGCGCGAGATCGGGATCAACGTCGTCGTCACGCGCCACAACTTCGACGAGCTCGACGGGATCTTCGCGTATGCCGCGGAGCGCCGGCTGTCCGAAGTCGAGCTGCTCCGGTTCAAGCCCTCCGGTCGTGGCGCGCGTGCGTATGACGGGCTGCGCTGCTCCGACGCCCAGCACCGCGCGTTCCTGCCGACGATCCTGGCCGCCGCGAAGCGCCACGCGGTCCGCGTCAAGGTCGACTGTTCGTACACGCCGATGCTCGCGCATCACCGCCCCGCTCCTGCCCTGCTCGCGGAGCTCGCGGTCTACGGCTGCACCGGCGGCGACTTTCTCGTCGGCGCCAAGCCGGGCGGTCAGCTCACCGCGTGCAGCTTCGCGGCGCCCCCGCCCGCAGTGGATGGCGATCGGCCCAAGGTCGACGCGCTCGCCGCGTACTGGGACGCCCCCGGCGCGTTCGGCGCGTTCCGGACCTGGCGCGCCGCCGCCGAGCCGTGCGCGAGCTGCGAGTATCACTCGCTGTGTCGCGGCGGTTGCAAGGTCGTGTCGGCCCACGTCAGCGGCGACCTCTCCGCACCCGATCCCGAGTGCCCGCGCGTGCTCGATCACCGGCGTGAGGACTCGGGGGCGAAGCGACGTCATCACCTGCCCGTGATATAGAGGCCCCGATGAAGACGGTCATGATCATCAGCGACGCGACTGGCGAGACGGCCGAGCGCATGGTTCGCGCGGCGACGCTCCAGTTCAGCGAGCCGGTGCAGGTCCGCCTGTACTCGCGCGTCCGCCTCGAGAGCGAGCTCGAGAGCATCCTCGAGAAGGCCTCGGAGCTCCACGCCCTGGTCGTATTCACGGTGGTCAACACCGAGGAGCGCGCACTGATCAGCCAGCTCGTCGAGCGCTACAACATCGAGACCGTCGATCTGATCGGTGCGCTGATCAGCAAGCTCGCCACGTACATCGGCTCGGCCCCCGCCGGCGTCCCGGGCCTCCTCCACTCGATCAACGACGACTACTTCCGCCGCATCGAGGCGGTCGAGTTCGCGGTCAAGAACGACGACGGCGCCGAGCCGCGCAACCTGCCCAAGGCGGACCTCGTCCTCGTCGGCATCTCTCGGACGTCGAAGACGCCGCTGTCGACCTACCTCGCGCAGCGCGGCCTCCGCGTCGCCAACGTCCCGCTCGTCCTCGGCGTCGATCCGCCCGAGGAGCTCTCGCAGGTCGACGAGCGCAAGGTGTTCGGCGTCATCGTCCAGCCCGACATGCTCATGCGGATCCGGCAGGCGCGCCTGTCTCACCTCGGGATGCCGAACGATTCGAGCTACGGCCAGCGGTCGCACATCGAGAACGAGATCGCGTACGCGCGCGAGATCTTCCGCAAGCACCCGAACTGGCCGGTCATCGACGTGACGAACCGTGCGATCGAAGAGACAGCTGCCGACATCCTGCGCATCTACCAAGAGCGCGGCGTTCAAGTGTCGTGACCGATCCGTATCGCAGCGCGGCCCCTCGCCCCTGCCCGTCGTGTCAGGCGCCGCTGATCGCGCGCGAGGACTCGCTGCTGTGTGACAACGCGTGCGGGGAGTGGCTCGATGGCGATCACCCGTCGCTGCGCGCGGTCGCTCTCGCCGCCGAGTCGCACGAGCTCCTCTCGTTCGAGGGCTTCAAGGATCCGGTCGCGAAGTGCCCCGAGTGCGCGCTCGAGCTCGAAGGTCGAATCTGGAACAACGCGGTGTTCCGCCGCTGCGAGCGCCACGGGGTCTGGCTCGAGGAGTGGGCGCGCGCACGGTTCCACAAGCAGGTCGCGATCGCGTCGCCCGTCGAGCGTGCGATCGCCGAGCTCGCGATCCGGCTGCGTACCGACGAGGGGCGCCTCGAGGTTGCCCGCCGCCTCACCGCTCTCGAGCGCCGCGTCGAGTTGCTCGAGAAGAAGTAGTCAGCGCGGTGCGCGCGCCCAGCTCGTGAGCGCAAGCCGCGTGGGCGTCGGCCTGACGTCGACCTGCTCGAAGCCCGCGCCGCGCAGGCCGCGCGCGAGCGATGCTCGCGAGAACCGCGTCGGATGGAGATCTCGGCGCGAGAAGCCGTCCTTGCGCGCGACGAGCTCGAGGACCGTCGACTCGATCGCGGGCAGCCACGGCTCGCCGTAGTTCGGCGTCGACAGCCACAGCCGTCCGCTCGGCACGAGCGCGCGTCGCAGACCCGCGAGCCACGCTGGCCAGCCATGGACGTGCTCGACGACCTCCTTCGCGTAGATGCCCGCGAACCGCTTGGTCGCCGCGAGCGACACGTCGATCGGCTCCTCGGGCGGGACCACCGTGCCGGAGTGGATCCGGACATCGTTGCGCGCGAGCACCGCGGACACCGCGCGCTCGTCGATGTCGACGACGTGGAACGCGAGGCCGCTCGGCGCGGCATCGATCTCGTGGAGGAGGCCGCAACCGACGACAAGGATCTCGCCGGCGGGATGCTCGGCCGAGACCTGACGCAGGAACTTCGCGAGGTCGCGCTCGAGAGGCTGGTGATAGAGCGTCCACGGGAACTGGCGCGCGCGCGCATGGTTCGCGAAGTAGTCGCCCTGATCATTCATCGAGGGAGCTCGCTCGCATCCGCGATGATCATGTACTCGTACGCCGTCGGAGAATCCACGGCCACCAGCGGATCGGTCACGGCCCAGCGCACGAGGCGCGTGAACGGCGCGAGCGCAGCGTCGGGGAGAAACCGAGCGAGCTTCGACGGGTAGCTGCCGGTGAGCTTCTTGATCAAGAACTCGCCGAACGCGGGCGGCATGAACAGGCGGAACAGGAACTCCGAGCGCGCCGAGCCGAGGCCGTACGTCGCGCGAACCTTCCAGCCGTGCTGCGCGAGGAGGCGCGTCCACACCTTGGCGTCGTAGAGGTGCCAGTGCTGGAAGAAGCCGTTGAGCGCACCCGACAGGCTCATCGCCACGCGCGGCGCGTGCCTGAGCAAGAAGCTCTGCAGGCGCCCCTGATACGCCCAGCGCGGCGTCGGGACGAACATCACGAGGCGCGCGTTCGGCGCCGCGACGGCGCGCAGGTTGTTGAGCGCCGCGTCGATATCCGGCACGTGCTCGAGCGAGCAGTTGCCGATGATCTCCTCGAACTTGGTGCCGGGAAACGGCTCGTCCGCCGACACGTCGGTCAGCTCGGCCTTGATTCGCGTGCGGGCCTGCGCGATCTCGCGGGCCGAGATGTCGATGCCGTAGATCTCGCGCTCCTCGTGATCGCGCAGTGTCCACCAGAATCCGTCGCCGCACCCGACGTCGAGGACGGGGCCGCGTGACGTCGACGAGACCGCCTCGATCGCGACGAGCCGGTTGATCTCCCGCAGCGTCAGCGACAGCGGAGCGTGGCGCAGATACGCGACCGCCCAGCGCTCGATCTGCTCGGCCGACGGCGGCGTCACGTCGTCGGGCGGCGTGGTCAGCGGTGGCGCGTCGGTGTCGCGAACGATCCGGGGTGGCACGTTGGTACGAGTAGCACGTCAAAGCGCCGCGATGGGAAGCGCGACCTTGCGTGCCTCGAGGTCCTGCGCCGGCAGGATCACGACGTAGCTTTCGGGCCCGCGCTCCCACACGATCACGTGCTCGGGCGAGGCGAGCCCGAGCAGTGGAAACCAGCCCTCGCGCCGCACCATCGACATCGGCGCGACGACCTCGGGCACGACGAGGTCGATCTCGACCACGCCACCGCCGAGATCCTCCGAGAGCTGGTGGGCGTACGACAGGCTCTCCAGGGGCCACGCTGGATACAGATCATTGTGCAGCGCGCCGCCGTACACGATCACGGCGCGATCCGAGTCGACGAGCTCGCGCGCTGTCTTGCCGAGCTTCTCGGTCACGAGCTCGAGAAGCCGGAGGAAGTCGACGCGACCCATCGCATCGAGCAGTGCGCCGTGCTCGATGCAGGTCATCCCGAGGCCGTGCGTCTGCAGGCGAGCCATCGCGCTCTTCATCACGAGCGCCTCGATCTGGGTGCCACTACCGGTCGGCCGCCCCGTCACCGACGCGACCTCGCGCGACACGGTGCTGGTCGCCGAGCAGCCGTCATCGAGCCAGGTCTCGATCACGAGGTGACGGGCGCGCGGGATCAACAGATCCATGATCTCGGTGGTGAACCGCGCGAGCGGCGACTTCGGCGCGTTCGGCATCGCGCGCGGGTGGTACTCGCCGACGGCATAGACCCGGGCGCGCCCTGCCTCGTCGAGGATCGCGCTGACCGCGGTCGCGCTGTCCGGGTACTCGCGGTACGTCAGGTCGTCGACCGGGTTGTACGGGACGAGGCACGCGGCCTGGACGCACAACACGACCAGCAGCGGCGCACCTCGCATGTCCCAAGGACACCGCGACCGCGATCTGGTTTCAGTTCTGATCGTCCGGAACTTCGCCGACCGGCCGCACCGTGCGGTTCAGGACCGGGAGGGTCGTGTAGGGCAGGCTCCACACCTCGAACACACCGTGGAGGATCTTCTTTGCCGACTTGCTCCGGCCGTCGAGCAAGTAGTCGAACAGTCCCTGCGCGTTGAGCGACAGCCCGATGAACGTGCTCTGGCTCTTCGCGTAGTCCTGCTTGAGCGGATCCATCGGGTCCGGCTTGTACGGCGGGTCCGGCTTGTAGCCGCGGCTCTCGAACCCGAACGAGAGGTCGACGAACCGCGACCACCCACCCCACCGCCAGTCGCGCAGGGTGTGGATGCCCCCGAGGTGGAGCGCGACCAGGTACGTCTGCCCCGAGTAGTCCTCGGCGATGTCGAGGTCGCCGTCGCGGAACTTCTCGCGGTAGCGCTTGCTCGGTGCGTACTGGACGCGGAAGTCGAACAGCTCGTCGAACCGCGGCGACATCGACGCCGCGAACGCGAACCCAGCACCGAGCGTATTGAACGCGAAGTCGCCGTACGAAAATGTGTAGGCGAAGCCGTCCTTGATCTCGACGCCGAGGAACAGCAGCTCCGAGAGCGCCGCTCCGACGATCGCCGAGCCCATGCGCGAGTACCCGCCCCACTGGTTGAGCAGCTCGGTGCCGCCG
>JANOPP010000535.1:0-1714 GCA_031421915.1 Myxococcales bacterium
TGAGCCGTGGACGTCGTTGACGCCGTCCCAGCGTGACCTGTTCCTCGACGGGACTGACGGCGAGCGCATCACCGTTGTCTACCGCAATCGCTACAACCGCAAACGGACGTACACGACGGAGTTTGAGGGGATCGTCAACAACCTCCAGCGCCGCTACCGCGAGACGGAATCCGAGCAGATGCGGGAGAAGATCGAGGAGTTCATGTCGATGCGGCCGTGCCCGGCATGCGACGGTGCGCGCCTGCGCCCTGAATCACGCTCGGTGCTCATCGACGGAATGGCGATTCACCAGTTCTGCGGGCTCAGTGTGCGGGGAGCGCTGCGGTGGCTCGACGAGGTCACGCTGACGGAGACCGAGCGGCATATCGCGCAGCTGATTTTTCGTGAGATCGTTGACCGGTTGCAGTTTCTTGAGAACGTCGGAATCGGGTACCTCTCGATGGACCGCGCGGCGGCGACGCTGTCGGGAGGCGAAGCGCAGCGGATCCGGCTCGCGACGCAGATCGGATCGGCCCTCGTCGGTGTGCTGTACGTCCTCGACGAGCCCTCGATCGGGCTGCACCAGCGCGACAACAACAAGCTGATCGCCACGCTTGAGCGGCTCCGCGACGTGGGCAACAGTGTCATCGTCGTCGAACACGACGAGCAGACCATGCGTGCCGCCGATCACGTCGTCGATCTCGGCCCCGGGGCGGGAGAGCACGGCGGACGGATCGTCGCTCAGGGCACGGCGGCGGAAATCGAGCAGGTGGCCGAGTCACTGACCGGGCAGTTCCTCGCCGGGACACGGGTCGTGGACGTGCCGACAACACGGCGGACGCCGAGCGGGTACCTCGAGATTCGTGGCGCGGCGCAGCACAACCTCCGCGACGTCAGCGTGTCGATTCCGTTGGGCACCCTGACCTGTGTCACGGGCGTGTCGGGGTCTGGCAAGTCGACGCTCGTCAATGAGGTGCTCTACAAGGCTGTCGCGAACCGGCTGCACCGCGCCCGTGCTCGCCCGGGTGCGCACAAGGAGATCACCGGCCTTGATCAGCTCGACAAGATCATCGCGGTCGACCAGTCGCCCATCGGTCGAACGCCGCGGTCGAACCCGGCGACCTACACGGGACTGTTCGACGTGATTCGTGACCTGTACTCCAAGACCCAGGAGTCGCGGGCTCGCGGATACAAGCCGGGACGGTTCTCGTTCAATGTCAAGGGTGGACGCTGCGAGGTGTGTAAGGGCGACGGACAGATCAAGATCGAGATGCACTTCCTGCCTGACGTCTACGTTCCGTGCGAACAGTGCGACGGCAAACGCTACAACCGCGAGACGCTCGAAGTGCGCTTCAAGGGAAAGTCGATCGCCGAAGTGCTCGACATGCCCATCGAGGAGGCGCTGGAGTTCTTCGCCCACATCCCCAAAGTCAAGCGGCGCCTCGAGACGCTGTCGGCCGTCGGGCTCGGGTACGTCCGTCTCGGCCAGCCTGCCACGACGCTCTCCGGGGGAGAAGCGCAGCGCATCAAGCTGGCCACTGAGCTCTCGAAGGTCGCCACGGGCCGAACGCTGTACATCCTCGACGAGCCGACGACCGGCCTGCACTTCGCCGACGTCCAACGGCTGCTGGAGGTCCTTCACCGGCTCGTCGACCAAGGCAACTCGGCGGTGGTGATCGAGCACAACCTCGACGTGATCAAGACGGCTGACCGCGTGATCGACATGGGCCCCGAA
>JANOPP010000536.1:0-16348 GCA_031421915.1 Myxococcales bacterium
CCCGACGGTCCGATCAGCGTCATCGTCACCGGCCGCGTCGTATCGGGAGCGTCCGCGATGCGCGTGTTGTCGAACGAGCTCGGCCACAGCCGGGTCCAGGTGGCCTTGTCCGACGGCGAGCCGCTGCCGAACAGGATGAACGCCCGGCGCTGATCCGTGCCCTCGCGCGTGACGTGGTGATCGTCGACCGCGAACACGGCGGGGAGCATCTCGCCACCGTAGCCGCCGCCGCCGCAGGCATCAGCGATCGACGGCGCGAACGCCGAGGTGAGGGTGGCGGTGACGGCGAGGGAGGCGAGGAGGGAAGCGGCGGAGGAGATCGAGCGCATCGGGGCAGGTCCTTTCGTGGGGGTCGCAAGGTCAACGGACCCGCCGACCGACCGGCGCACGAAAATCGACAAGTCCCCGGAATCACGGCCCTCGTGAGCCGGGATGCGCCGGTGGAGCTCCTGGGCCGTTGGCCTAGCGATGCGATTCGATCGATGCGAGCAGACGCTCGACACTGAGCTCGACCCGGCTCTTCACCAGCTCGAACATCTCGTCGAGCTCCTCGGACGGCGCACCGATCGCCTCGGCGACATGGTCGCGCGTCGCGCCGAACACGGCCTCGCGCGCGGCGGCGAGCCAGCGCACGACCGTCGCGCGATGCACGCTGTACATCTGCGCGAGCTGCTCGAGCGTGACGCCACCGAGGAAGTGGAGCCGCAGCAAGTTCCGATCGCGGCGCGATGCGGCGGCGACGGCGCGTGCGAAGCCGGCAGAGAACGCTGCGCGGTACTGAGCCTTGATCAGAGACAGCTCGAGGTTACCCGCACCGGGGAGCTCGCGTGCGGGCAGCTCGACCTCGCGCTGCTCGAGCCGGATCCGGTCGATCGCGGTGCGCGTCGCCGTGACCTGGACGAGCCCGCGCAACCGGCCGCGTCCCGCGTAGCCGAGCACGCGCGGCAGCTTGTCCCGCTCGGGAAGCAGCAGCTTGTCGCGCACGGTCGCGCGGACATCCTCGACGGTCGCCGCCGTCAGCTTCATCCCCGCGAGCGCGTGCGGCACGACGTCGAGGAACGCGCGATCGAACGCGGTGATCGCGGAGTTGTCGCCACGGACGCAGGCGAGCGCGAGGTGGATCTCGGCGAGGCCTGCCACGGTGAGCGCGGGCGGATCCTCGGCGACGAGCTTCGGTGCGAGCGCCTCGATGACGGCGAGTGCCTCGACCTCGATGCCGGGCCACGTCGCGGCGGCGTCGCGACACAACGCCACCAGGGCCTCCTCTGCCACGGCGGGCTCACCCAGCGCACGTGCCGCCTCGGGCGCGACCGCGGCGAGTCGATCGTGGAGCGGCGTGCCCATGATCACGATGGTACCCTGGAGATCGCGTGAGGTGCCTCGACGACGACATCGTGCTCGGCCTGGTCGAGGGCCGACTCGCGCCGCCGATCCTCGCGGACGTCGATGGGCATCTCGACGGGTGCGAGACCTGTCGCGACGTGGTGGCGCAGGTTGCCCGCGTGCAGGCCCCGGCGCATGTCCTGGCGCGCGGGCACGCCCTTGGCCGCTACGTGATCGGCGACCTCCTCGGATCCGGTGCGATGGGGCGCGTGTACTCCGCGTGGGAACCCGAGCTCGACCGCCGCGTCGCGATCAAGGTGCTCGTCGCCGACGGAAACGACGCGCGCGAGAGGATCGTCCGCGAAGCACAGGCGATGGCCAAGCTCGATCACCCGAACGTCGTCGGCGTGCACGAGGTCGGCACCTCCGATGACGGCGTGTTCGTCGCGATGGAGCTCGTCGACGGCGTGACCTTGCGCGCGTGGGCGATCGCGGAGGCACGACCCTGGCGTCAAGTGGCTGGGCTGCTCGCGGAGATCGCGCGCGGGCTCGAGGCCGTGCACGCGGCCGGCGTCACGCATCGCGACATCAAACCCGACAACATCATCGTCGGGACCGACGGACGCGCTCGCCTCGGTGATTTCGGACTCGCACGCTCCGGCGTCGCGGCGCCGGTCGCACCCGGCACGGGCGGCGTGCTCGCGACGGGCACACCTGTCACCGCGATCGCGGGAACCCCGGCGTACATGGCGCCGGAGGTCCTGCGCGGCGGAAGTGCGACCGCCGCGAGCGATCAGTTCAGCTTCGGCGCGACCGCGTACGAGGCGCTCGCTGGATCGCGGCCGTTCACTGGCGCGACCTGGGCCGAGCTACTCACCGCAATCGAGAAGAAGACCGTGACGCCGCTGCGCACCGTCCCGGGTTGGCTCGAGGAGCTGGTGCTGCGCTGTCTCGCGGTCGATCCGGCGCAGAGGTTCCCATCGATGCGCGCGATCGCGGAGCACATCGCCGCCCGGACCGCGCAGCGCAGTCCCGCGGTGATGCTCGGTGGCATCCTCGCGGCGGCCGTCGTCGCGAGCGGTGCGACGCTTCTCCTCGTGCGCGGCAATGCACCGAGCGCGAAGTCCTGCGACGTCGCCTCCGACGAGCTGGCCGCCACCTGGAATCCGACGATGCGGACGCGCCTCGCGCCGCTCGGTGCACCCGCGATCGCCGCGCTCGACCAGTGGGCCGCGAGCTGGAGCGCGGAGCGTGTCGCGACGTGCCGTGCGGCTCCGACGCTCGTGGCCTCGAAGCGCGTCGCTCGCGAGCGCTGTCTCGATCAACGCATCGCCGAGCTGGGAGCGCTGGTGTCGCGCTTCGGTGCGGCGGCGCACGCGGCGGGTACCGAGTCCTCGCTCGTCGTCGAGCGCGCCGTCGACGCACTCGTGGCTCTGTCCCCACCCTCGGAGTGTGCATCCGCGGATCTCGGCTCCGCGGATCCGCTACCGCTCGATCCCGCGCTCGCCGCGCTCGCCCGCGAGGTCGAACGCGGACTCCCCGCGATCCGCGCCGCGAATGCGCTCGGCGATTCGCGTCCGGTGCTCGCGACCTCCACGACCCTCGTCGAGCGGGCGCGCAGCAGCGGCCACGCACCGACGCTCGCCGAGGCGTTGCTCGTTCACGCCGAGACGCTGCGCGGCGCGAGCCGGCTCACCGAGGCACAGCTCGCGGCACGCGATGCCCTCGCTGCCGCCGAGCGCGGCCACGACGATGCGACCGCCGCACGCGCCTGGATAGCCCGGGTCGCGACGGCCGGTGATCGCCGCGAGCTCGCGCTCGCCGAGGACTTCGGCGCCATCGCAGCGGCAGCGGTGGATCGCGCGGGGGCACCGCCGCACCTCGTGGCGACGCTGTTCAAGCTGCGCGGCCTCGTCGCCTACAACCGCGGTCTGTTCACGGAGGCGGCGACGCTGTTGACCGAGGCACACACGCGGTTCTCGAAGTCCGCAGGGGCCCGCTCTCTCGAGGTGGCGACGATCGAGTCCGCACTCGGGTCCGTCGCACGCGCATCGGGAGATCTCGATGCGGCCGAGAAGTGGCATCGCAACGCGCTCGCGATCGATCTCGAGCTGCGCGCCGGCACGCTCCCACGCGGAACCGTCGAGGGCCCGGCCTCGATCCCGATGCACCCCGACATCGCGCGCGATCTGCACAACCTCGCCGGCGTCCTCCGTCTGCGCGGGGACCTCGACGGTGCGACGAGCTACTACCACAGCGCACTCGCGATCGAGGAAGCCTCGCGCGGACCCAGGAGTGTCGAGGCGGCGCTCACCCACAACTCGCTCGGCCTCGTGGCGCTCGCCCAGAAGGACTGGCCCGCGGCACGGCGCGAGCTGACGACGGCGCGCGACCTCCTCGTCGCCGCGGAGCACGGCGACCGCGCGTTCGCGCATCATAACCTCGGCCTGCTCGAGGCTGCGGTCGGCGATCACAGGCTCGCGCTCACGCACTACCAGCGCGCCGCAGACATCTACGGCACGACGATCGGCAACAAGACCGCGCCCGCAATCCGCCTCCTCCTCGATCGCGCTCGCTCGCAGCTCCCGCTCGGCGACACCATGGGCTTCGACTCGGCGCAGAAGGCAGCCGAGGCCGCGCGCACCGCGGGCATCCACTGGATCGAGCAGGACGCCAAGCTCCTGCTCGCCGACTTCAGCGGCCGCGAGCCGCGCACCAAGCCCTCCCGCCCGCCGGCCGCACCCGTCGAGGTCGCGGTCGAGCCGCCGATTCGCGGAGTCGCCGGCACCGCGCCCGTGAAGGCTGAGGTCACGCCCGTCCCGGACCCGCCGATTCCGGCTCCGCTGATCCCGGACCCGTCAAAGCCCCAGCCGAAACCCGACGTAGGCGTCTACGGCTCGACCCAGCCTTGGTAGCCAAGAAGGCACTCCGACCCCATTTCTGGCCCTCCGAATGAGTCCTTGCCCCATTTCCGTTGGTGGCGATCTCAACGCCCCCCCTTTCGTACTGGGGCCCCGCGCGTTTCGGTAATTACACCGTAATTACCGATTCTGCTGGAGGGCCTCCGCGAATGGGTCCCGCCCCCAGTCCGACTCCAATCCCGGTCACCCGAGACCAGACGAAAAGGGGTCGGGGCGGTTTCCCCGAGTGCATTTCGGTGCGCCGGTCGGGGCGGAGGTCCGTTGACCCTTCGATGCTGACTCGTCGAAGCCTTCTCTCCTACGGTCTCGGTTCCCTTGCTCTCGCCGCGTGCAGCGGCCGCGCTCGTTCGGCGCCGCGCGATGCGATCGCGCCGACGCCCCACATCGACGATGACGACGAGCTGCCGCCGGTTCCCGCCACGTGCGCGGCGCTGGCGACCGCCGACAACATCGAAGGGCCGTTCTACAAGCGCGGCGCGCCGAGTCGCTCGGTGCTCGTCGCTCCCGGTGACGAGGGCGAGCGTCTGGCGCTCGGCGGCCGCGTGATGTCGACGAGCTGCGAGCCGATCGACGGGGCCGTCCTCGACATCTGGCAGGCGAACGCGAAGGGCGACTATGACCTCGACGGCTTTCGGTACCGCGGCGCGATGACGACCGATGCGAAGGGCCGCTGGCAGCTGCGCTCGATCGTTCCCGGTCGCTACCTCAACGGTCGGCGCTATCGACCCGCGCACCTGCACGTCAAGCTGCGCGCGCCCGGCTACCGCTCGTTGACGACGCAGCTCTACTTCGACGACGATCCGTACAACGATGGCGATGACTTCATCGTGTCGTCGCTGATCATGGCGACGCGCACGGAGAAGGCCACGCGGATCGCGAGCTTCGACTTCGCGCTAGTGCCGGCGTAGCGGCCCGGTACCATCGCGCGGGATCTTGTGCGCGATCGTCTGCATGATCATCAGCGTGCGCGCGACGCCTGCCGACATCGCCGGCTTGCCGCTCGTCATCAGCGAGACCGCGATGTCGCGGCTGGGATCCGCGTAGACGAACACGTTCGTGAAGCCGAGGTGACCGAACGCGCGCTGCGTGCGCAAACCGAACGGGCTCACGAGGCGCCCGCCGAGCATGAAACCCATGCTGTAGCGGATCGGTGCACCGAGCGTCAGATCGATCTCGAGGTACGTCTGCTCCGCGACCGCGCGCTGAATCGTGCGGGTCTCGAAGACGCGGACACCGTCGAGGGTTCCGCCGTCGAGGAGCAGCTGCATGAACCGCGAGGCCTCGTTCGCCGTCGAAACGATGTTGCCCGCGGGTACTACCGAGGTGAGGAACCGCGGATCGTTGGACACGCGCACCGCTTCGACGAAGTCGACCGACAGCGCGGTGCGCAACAGGCCCGAGATCGGGGGCAGCACCGGTCCTCCGGTGAACGCATTGATCGCGACCTCGGACAGCCGTGTCGCGGGAACGCCGAAGTTGAAGGCATCGAAGCCGAGCGCCGCGAGCACCTCGTCGCGCATGAACTCTCGCAACGAGCGTCCCGTCACGTGCTCGACCACCGCACCGAGGACGAAGCCGCCGGTCAGTGCGTGATACGCGAGCCGGCGACCGGGGCGCCAGCGCGGCTTCTGGTTCGCGAGCAGCGTCAGGATCTCCTTCGGTCGCTCCAGGAGTCCGACGTCGGCGAACTGCGGTGGGATGTTCGGGATCCCCGCGCGGTGCGTGAGCACGTGGCGCAGCGTGATTCGATCCTTGCCGTGCTGCCCGAACTCCGGCAGGTACCTCGCGACCGGGTCGTCGAGGTGGAGCAGCCCGCGCTGATCGCAGAGGTGCACCAGCATCGCCGTGACCATCTTCGACGCGCTGAACAGATTGAACAGCGTCTTGGGCGTCGCCTTGACCCGATGCGCGTCCGGCGGATCGTGGGGCGCGTTGCCACGGACGTGGCCGAGGGAGCGGTCGAACACCACCTTGCCGCGCCGGCGGATGCACAGCGCCATCGCCGGGTACAACCCGGTGCGATAGGTCGCGATGCACGCCTGCCAGATCGAGTCGATCGTCTTGCGATCGAGGCCGACCTCGCGCGGATCGATCTCGAGACCCCGATCTGCGACTTCCTCTGCCGGCGCCACGCGGACGAGCGTCTCGATCCGGCTGCGCAGGGACATCCAGGTCACGGTATCGTAGAGTGGGGGCGATGGTGAAGAACGTCGACGAGTTGCGTGCCGCGCTGCGCGCCCGCGACCTGCGCGCGACGCCGTCTCGCCTCGCCGTGCTCGAGCTGCTACGCGCCAGGAACGCACCGATGTCGCACGGCGATGTCGCCGATCGCCTCGCAACCCAGGCATGGGACCGCGCGACGATCTATCGCAACCTGATCGACCTTGCCGAGGCTGGCCTCGCGCGCCGCACCGACCTCGGTGATCACGTGTGGCGGTTCGAGGCAGTGACCGAGGGCCACGAGACCGCGCATCCCCACTTCGTCTGCACCGAGTGCGGCACGGTCGAGTGTCTGCCCGAGCTCGAGCTCACCGCGCGGCGCGCCCGTGCCCCGCGCGCCGTTCGCCAGCGTCAGGTCGAGGTCCACGTCCGCGGGCTCTGCGACGCGTGCGGCTGACCGTCACGGGATGACGCGCAGACAGGTCTCGTACCAGGTCGCGCCGTAGCGTTCGTCGCGCTGGATGATCCACAGCTGCACGTCGATCGGGCCAGCGAGGTCGCTTGAATTCGGCGCGCGATACTCGGTGAACAGCTCGGGGTAGTTACCGAAGGTATCGCGCACGCCGCCTGTCGATCCCGACGAGAAGCCGCCAGCCGTCGCGAGCCACTGATAGGTCAGGCTCTCGACGAACATCATCGTGCGCCCGTCGAGCGTCGGCACGACGTAGACCTCGCGCGCGGTCACGGCCTCGATCGGTGTCAGGCGGATGCGCGCGTTCGCCTTGATCTCGAGCCGCTGCGACGTCTCGCTGCAACGGCCGAGCGCCAGAGGGACCGGCGTGTCGTCCTTCTCGATCGTCGCCTCGACCCGGTCGAGCGTGGGGTTGATGTTCGCCTCGCGGCTCATCGGAATCTTGGGCGCGACGCGTAGCGTCTTCGACGCGAACGTGTCCGTGGCCGGGTCGTCTCCTTCGCCGCCGACGGCGAGCTCGACGATGTATTCGGCTCCCGCGAGCGAGGCGAGCGGGTCACCCATGATCGTCTCGCTGAGGATCGCGAGCAGATTGCCGTTCGGTGCGACCGACGTGCAGAGCTGCGTCTGCGCCCGCGGCGCGGTGTCTGGATCCTCGATCAAGCCGGAGCCGAGCACGGTGATGAAGTCATCGTCGCAGCGCTTGCCATCGCCGAACATGCACACGCGATAGCGGTACCGCACGCGCCGATCGAACGCCGGGTCCGCGATCAGGGCGCAGACGTCGGTCGGGACGAGCTGAGCGAGCAGCGCCGACGGATTCGGTGGCATCGACGGATCGATCGACACCACCTGCTCGGGCGGCGTCGCCGACATCGCGAGCACGCGCAGATCGATCACGACGTCCTCGTCCTCGAACGTCGAGCATCCCGCGAGCAGCGCGAGTCCGACGGCGAACGTTCTCACTGCGCGATCTCCACGCAGGACTCGAAGAACGACACGCCATAGCGCTCGTCGCGCTGGATCATCCACAGGGAGACGATCAGACTGCCACCGGCGATCGCTCGGGGCGCGAGCCAGTCGCTCCCCAGCAGCGACTGGTTGCCGAGCAAGTCACGACCACCGCCGGTGAACTCGTCGGACCACGAACCATGCGTGGCGAACCACTGGTACGAGACGGTCTCGGTCAGCATCGCCGTCTTGCCGTCGAGGGTCGGCACGACGTAGTCCTCGCGCGTGCCCTCCGGCTCGATCGGGAACAGCGTCAGCCGTGCGCCCGGATTGAGCGTCGGAATCTCGCTCGGACCGAGCTCGGCGCAGCGTCCGGTCGCCGGAGAGTTCGTCGGTGTGCCGGGAAGAATGACGGCGATCCCGCCGAGCTGCGCGGCGTCGACATAGTCGAAGCTCGGGTTGAGGTTCGCCTGCCGCTCGGCCGGGATCCGCGGCGAGATCCGCAGATGCTTGGTCGCGTAGACGTCGGTCGAGCGATCCTCGACGGCGCCGATCGAGAACACGACCGTGTAGTCGATGCCGCCGAGCGCCTGCACCGGATTCGCTTTGACGGCCTCGCGGAGCATCGCGAGGATCGTCGCGGGGTACGCCGCGGGCTCGATGCTTCCGCACGGCCGCTGCGCCGACGACGCGAGCTCGGGGTCCCCGATGATCCCGGCGCCGAGCTCGATGAACGGCAGCTCGCGATCGCAGCGGCCCTCCTCGTCGAGGAGACACAGTGTCATCGCCCAGCGCAGCGGGCGATTCTTGTTCGGATCCGCGACCAGCGCGCAGACCGTTGTCGGCCGCAACTGCGCGAGGATGTCGGCGGTCATCGGCATCTCGAGGTCGACATCGACGACCTGATCCGGGCCGTAGCGCGATGAAAACAGGTTCGGGTCGGAGATCTCGGCTGTCATTGCCAGCACACGCAGATCGAGGACGACCGTCGGGTCCTCGAACACCGTGCAGCCGGTGAGCAGCGCTGCGATCGCGACGAGGTGCTTCACCACGTCCCCCGGATGCCGAGCGTCGGCAGGATCGGGAAGCCGGTCACCGGCGACGATTCCTTGTAGCGGTAGTCGTACTGGATCGCCTCGACGTTCTCGGCGTTCGTCACGTTGATGATGTCGAGGTAGAGGCCGAGGCTCCACGTGTTGTAGAGCCAGACCTTCTCGGCACGGACGTCGAGCTGGCGGTACAGCGGCGTTCGCGTCGAGCGAAGCGCGCCGCGCACGGGCACGTAGTTGCCAGTGTCCGCGTCGTAGGTCGCTCCGATCACCGGCGTGTCGGGCCGGCCACTCGCGACCTGGAGCCGAACGCCCAGCTCGAAGCCGCGGCCCGGCTTCCAGCTGCCGACGGCGTTGAGCACGTGTGGCTGGTCGAACGTGGACTTCAACCAGTCGCTGTCCGGGTTGCGGCGCTGGCTGGCACGCGAGAACGTGTAGGACAGCCAGCCGAACGCGCGCTCGCTGATCTCGCGCTTGATCAGCATCTCGAGGCCGTAGGAGTCGCGGCGGCCGGAGTTGACGAAGTTCGTGCTCGTGAACGTGCCGTCGTCGTTCATCACCAGGTCGTTGGTGAACACGACGACGTCGCGCCGACGCGCGTAGTAGATCTCGCTATCGATCGTCCACAGCCGGTTGGGCTTCCACTCGTAGCCGAGACCCATGTGCGTGGCGTGCTCGGCGCCGACGTTGGGGTTGCCGAACCGGCGGTCCACGGCCTCTGGCTGCGGTGGCTGGCTGAACTCACCGAGGTACGCCTTCGCCGTGAACGTCGGCGAGATCGCGTAGCGCCCGACGATCCGAGGATCGATCGTGCCGACGTTCTCGCCGTCGATCAGGTAGCTGTCGAGACGGAGGCTCGTAATCAGTCGGAGCTTCTTGTTCACGTCGATCCCCAGATCGATGTGGGCTCCCATGCCGAGCGTCGACACACCACGGAGGATCTGCGACGGCGGGATGTCGACGCCTTCTGCATTGATCAGCGTGTCGTCGATCGGGACCAGCGCGTCGTAGCGCGTGATGCGAGACAGGATGTCGAGGCCGGTGTCGAGCGTCAGGCGCGGGCTCAGCTTGCCGTGGACGCGCGCGCGGTACGACAGCGAGTTGCTCGTGATGCCGATGCTCGTGAATGGCCCGGCGGCCTCGGCCTGCGCGCCCGTGAACGTCAGCGTGTCGCGCCCCCACGCGGGCGACACGGAGAGCTTTAGATCGCCGCCGAGCGAGCGCGCGTACGTCCCGATCACGCGGAAGAACTTCACCGACGTGCTGAGGTCTGTCGACACCGCGGATTCCGGGTCCTGGTCGAGGACGCGCAGCGTATCGGACGAGCCGATCGCGAACAGGCTGAGCCGGCCCTCCTCCTTGAGGCTGTAGTCGAGGCGACCCGCGTAGTCGTAGTAGATCGGCGTCACGATCCGCTGCCCGCCCGGTGGAGGCTCGGGGAGCACGAACCCGAGGAACGCGTCGATGTACGAGCGGCGTCCCGCGAACGCGAACGACAGATCCTTGGTGACCGGTGCGCGCAGGTAGAGCCCCGAGTCGATGAAGTCGACCTTCGCGGAGCCGTGGATCCCGTCCGACTTCGTCGGCCGCAGCTCGAGCGCGACCGCACCGCCGTGCTTGCGCCCGAAGCGCGCCGGGAACCCACCGGGGTACAGGTCGATCGACTCGAGCATCTCGGCGTTGAAGATCGAGGGCCCGCCGAGGAAGTGGAACAGACTCGGGACCTCGTGACCATCGACGTAGATGCCGGTGTCGTCGGGGTTCGAGCCACGGACGAGCAGGAGGCCGAGCCCGAACGGCGCGCGCGCGATGCCGGGCAGCGTCTGGATCACGCGGATCGGATCGCCGAACGTGCCAGGTACGCTCGTGAACTGCTGGCGCTGGAGCGTTCGCTTCGTGACCTCGAGGACCTCGCGCTCGCCCTCGACGACGGTCTCGTACGGATTGCCGCCGCGCGGGCGCATCCACAACCGGACCTCGAGCTTCTCCCGCTTCGCGAGCTCGATCGGGCGCTCGAGGCGATCGAACTTGGGATCGATCGCGAGCACCTTGTACTTGCCGGCGGTGACGCCGTGGAAGTAGAAGTCGCCGTCCTCGCCAGTCACCGCGTCGAGGCCGAGCTCGACGATCGAGACGATCACTCCGGCGAGCTTGCGCCGCGTGCCGCGCTCGACGACGACACCCTCGATCGTCACTGGCAGGCTCGCGTTGCCCGCGTGGTTCGGTGGCCCGGTGTCCTGCGGCGTCGCCTTCGTCGTCGGCTTCACCGGCGGATCCGGCTCCGCTTGCTGCTCGATCACGAAGTGGATCACCGTCTCGACCGCGATGCCGGCAGGCTTGCCGTCGATCTCCGCGGGGTCGAACACGTACTGCATCGCGGCAGCGATCGCGGCCTCTTCGAATCCGTCGCCGACCTTCTCGAGCACATCGACGCCGGTGACAATGCCGGTGTCATCGATCCGGATCTTGACCTTGACGCTCGCGGTCTTGCCCGCCGCGAGTGCCGCCGGCGGATAGTCCGGTGCCACTGCCTGCAAGAGCTTCGGCGCCTTGGTCACGACGTTGATCGGCGTCGGCGGCGGTGGTGCGTCGGGGCGCCGAGCATCCTGCGCGTGAACGCTCGCGGAGCCGATCGCGATCAGCGCGACCGCGAGGTACCACCGGACCATTCGAGGAGCGTAGCGCCTCGTCGGCCGAGGAGCAGCGCCTGGCGCGGGCCAAAACACGGGGAGTCCCGTGTTTCGCCGGGCAACCCTTTAGCTCTGTGACTTGTCGCGCAGATGGTTCAGGAGCTTGTCGAACATGCCGCGCATGGCGTTCTCGATCGCCTCCTTGCGCAGGCTCGGCAGGTACTTGGCGTTGAACGTACGCTTGGGGATCTGGACCTTCGCGCCGCCCGAGAGGAACGACAGCATCTTGCCGTTCTCGTCCGAGATCGCGAGCCGGAGCTGCGCCTCGATCTCGATGTACTGACCCGCCTGCACGACGTCGAGCTTGGTGACGCTGAGGTCGAGGTGGCGCGGGTCGAGCCCCCAGCGCTGTGCGTCCGCGGCGAGCGTGGTCACGAGCGGCGTCGCCTTGAACGAAGCGGCGAGCGTCTGCTTGAGGATCTCGCTGTGCGCCTTGCGCGCGACCTTGTCGGCCTTGCCCGGTGAGTCGTCCGCGGACGAGTTGATCGTCACGAACAGATCAGGATGATTCTCGACGGCGTGGGCCTGGCGACCGAAGCCGGCGCGACCGCCATGCTTGCGCGCCTGCGGCGTCACCGCGACCACCGCGACCGGCCACGGATCGGGGAGCTTGTTCGCCTTCGCGACCGCGATCGCAGCTTCCTTCGCGCGGGCGCTGACGGTCGCATCCGAATCATCAGCGGCAGCCTTGAGCGCGGGCAGTGCCGACTTGTGACCGAGGCGACCGAGCGCACTGGCGGCGAGCGCGCGAACCTGCGGGTTCGGATCGGTGAGCGCGCTGACGAGCGGCTTCATCGTGCTGCGATCGTTCAGACGCGCGAGTGCAGCGACCGCCGAGATCCGAGCCTTGTCACTCGAGCTCGTGCTCAGCGTCTTGGTCAGCTCCGCGATGCGGCTGTCTGCGTGGGCAGGAGCCGCGGAGCCCGCGAGTAATCCCGCTGCCACCAGGAGGGGCGCGAGAAATCGCGTGAAACGGTGCCCTCCCTGCATGACCGTGCTTCGATTAGGCCCATCGAGCATGACCGAGTCAATGTTTTCGTAGCAACGGTTTCGCCCGAGCGCAGACGCACGTGTAAGGTGGAACCAAGGTGGCAGTTTCCGACGGGCAATTTCGCCTCGGTGTTGTCGGCGCAGCGATCGTGTTGGTCGCTGTCATGACCTTCATGCGCTTCTGCGGGAGCGTCGACATCCCAGCAAAGCCCGCACCTCCGGGCCCGACGGGATCGCAGAGCCAGCTCTTGACGAAAGGTGCCGCCACGCCCGCGGTCTATCAGGAGTATCTCGAGCGCGACGCACGGTCCGCCGGTACGCGCACACCGTCGATCGAGGACATGAGTCGCAAGTTCCCGTATCGCGTCGACGAAGCGCGGCATGTGCTGGAGGTAGGACAACCTGCGATCGAGATCGCGGGTGTTCGTCTCGCGGCGATGCGGGAGGACGACACGCTTGTCCTCGACGTCACGAACCTGACGACGTCGAGCATCGCGTACACGGTCGCCACGTCGGTGACGCCGAACCTCACGGGGTGCACGGCCGCACGGCCCGTACTGTTCAACGCGATGGTGATCGGCAAAGGCAAGACCGAGCGCCGCGTCGAGTGCGTGTGGCGCGAGGGCATCGCGCTGGCGATCACCCGCGTGGAGACGCTCGAGGTTCCGCCGCTCTCTGCCTATTACCTCAGCATGGTCCCGCCCCGTCTCGTGGGCGTCGAAGACCGGCACGCGCGAGGTCATCAACCTCCCGAGAGCAGCGAGAAATGCAGCACGATCATGTCTCAAGCGGTCCGGAGCGGTCTGGAGCAGGGACAAATCGGCTGGAGAGATCTCGTAGACTTCTACGCCCGTCACCGGTGTCCAACCTACCGATTCCCCTCGGCTTATCGTGCTTTCCGGTCCGACAGCGAGCGCCAGATCCCCGACACCAACGCGGGCATGTGACGCCTTTTCGCGACGTTAGACTTGCTACCCGCCCCTAGACTTGTTTAGCTAGGTGCAGTTACGCGGAGTTACTGGTGACCAAGTCCGAGCTCATCGAGAAAATCTCCGAGACGCTGAAGCTGCCGGCTGGTAAAGCGGAAGCGATCGTAAATACGATCTTCGACTCCATGGTGAAGGCCCTGGAACGCGGAGAAGGTATCGAGATCCGTGGCTTTGGCAGCTTCACCGTACGCAAGTACAAGGCTTACGAAGGGCGCAACCCGCGTACCGGCGAGACGGTTCACGTCGCCGAGAAGCGGCTGCCTTTCTTCAAGGTCGGCAAAGACTTGCGAGAGCGAGTCAATGCAGGCCTCGGGACGCCGCTCCCCGTGGACAAGCCCGACGAGGCCGACGATACAGATCCGAACGAGCCCGACTACGACGACGACGACTGAACGTCCTCGTTATCGTTGATCATCTTTGATCATCCGGCTCGAACCTCGACGGCACCTGCATCGCCGTCGACGGTGACGACCATGCCGTCGGAAAGTGCCCACGCGCCTTCGCAGCCAACGACGCACGGGATGCCGAGCTCGCGCGCCAGCGCGGCGCCGTGATCGAGCAACCCACCGGTCTCGCTGATCAATGCGGCGCAGCCGATCACCAGGACGGCGAGCGCTGGTGTCACAGCGCGGGTCACGACCACGTCGGTCGCGGTGACCGAGATCACGTGTGCGAGCGAGTCCAGGCGAACGACGCGCCCCGTGATCCGCGGTCCGGTGCCGACCCCGGT
Organism: Myxococcales bacterium; assembly: GCA_031421915.1. Classification (GTDB taxonomy): domain Bacteria; phylum Myxococcota_A; class Polyangia; order Haliangiales; family Haliangiaceae; genus JABFXX01. The sequence goes on from JANOPP010000536.1 coordinate 14,276, forward strand.
CAATGCGCGCCGCGGTTCCGCGGCCTCGGCATCCGTGCCGCCGACGACGATCGGCATCGCCCAGGTCGCGGCTCGCGCCGTCATCGCGCGCGCCCCCGCAGCGAGTCGATGGGCATCGACGGCATCGAGGTTCGTCGCGAACGCGAGGTCATCGAGCGGGATCCAGAACGCATCGTCGGTATCGATCTCGAGCTCGCGCGCCCTCTCGAGGATCGCGGCGCGCACGATCCACTGGGCCCGCGCGAACCACACGTCGTCGCGCTCCGCGAGATCCGCAGCGGCGCACGCGAGATCGCGATCGGCAGTGTCGGCGGCGGGCGATCCGGTCGAGGTCGAATCGGACGTGGTCGATCCGGTCGGGGGCGTTGCGTTCGCGGTCGTTTCGTTCGCGACAATCGCCTTCGCGCGCGCGATCGCGTCGCGGACGAGCTGCGGCCGCTCGGCGAACGTCGGGACGGCGACATCCCACGCTGGGGCCATCACGCCGATCCGCGCGAGCACCGATGCTTCGTCGAGCGCTCCGCGCGCGGCGGCTAGCAGCGTCATCTCGACGGCAGAGGGCCGTGCACCGACGAGCTGCTCGAGCGATAGCGATCGCCGCAGGGCCGAGATCAGCGGCGCGAGCTCGATCGACCAGATCGCATAGAACGCGAGGTAGCGATCGATCGCCGCGGCGAGCGCGAGGCTGCCGCCCGTCGTGGCGCGCTGATCGTCGAGAGGTCCGGTGGTGCGCGGGCCGGTCAGCGCGAGCTCCATCTGGCCCTCGAGCTCGCGCACGCGCGCACCCAGCGCCTCGACCGTCGTCGGCGCCGTGGCGGGTTTGCTGTCGAATGGCGTCGTGTACAGGAACCCCGAGCACACGCGCATCGACCACGGTGCGATCTCCGCGCGCTCGACGCGCTCGACGAGGCCGGCCTGCGCGGGCGACAGCGGATCCGGGTTGTGGGCGACGTCCCAGGTCCAGCGCCGGCCGTCGGCGACCAGCGCTGCCGTGACCGATGGCGGCGCAGGCCGTCGGAGAACCGTGGGTACGCGATGAACCATCGGTCGTGCCTGCACGACCCAGTGGCGTGCGGACGGACCTCCAGGTGCGAGCACTGGCTGCTCGACGATCTCGACATCAGCGCCGTCACTCGCGTCGATCGCGGTCTCGGCGGCCAGCGCGAGCGTACGCAGCTCTTCGAAGCGCGCGGGGAGGGGCCTTCTCGTCGGTGCGGCCGCATCGCGCGGCATGCTCAGCTCCAGATCCGTGCCGCGCTGGATCACCATTGTCGAGCTTGCCGGTGTTCCGATCGACCGCGTGTAGACCGTCGCGACCTCGCCGGGCACGAATGCCTGCACGATCACGCCGATCGAGATCCGTCCGCGCCGTCGCCGCGCGTACTTCACCGCGAGCGGCGTGAGTGCACTGCTCCACACCGCGCGGATCGCAGCCCACACATCCGGCGTCGTCACCGCCGTTCTCGACGAGAACACGCCCGCCGCCGCTCCGGCCTCGCCATCCTCGATCGTCGCCGACGACCGCACCGCGACGAGTCCGAGGTTGGCTGCGCGTGACTCCACCTCGCTCACCAGCTCCGCCGGCAGCTCGGTCGTCATGATCCGCTGCGCCGCTTCTCCGAGCGTGTGCCCGATCTCGTCGCTCGCCGGATCGAGGTCACCGACGATGTGGCGGAACGCGCCTCCGTCGATCACGAAGCCCTCGGGCACCGGCAGCCCGGCCGCGATCAGGCGCGCGAGCCCGACGGCCTTGCCGCCGCACGAGGCGTCCGCGTCCGCGAGCCGGTGCAACCACATGGACGGGTTGTACCGCGTGACGTACGATCAGGGCGTGCGCGGGCTAGCCCTCCTCGTCGTCGCGGCGCTCGCGGTACCGGCCGCCGCCGAGGACACGAGCAAGCTCGGCAAGGAGGACGTCCCCCTCCAGCACAAGGCGAACCTCCGCGGGAAGAACAAGCTGTGCTGCGGCTATCCCCTCGTCGAGGACAGCCGGTGGGCCCTGCGGTTCTACTGGCTCGCCCTCGAGGAGGACTACCAGGAGGCGCGGACGTCGACCGTCCCCAAGAGCGGGCG
>JANOPP010000537.1:0-1525 GCA_031421915.1 Myxococcales bacterium
TAGGTGCCGCAGAAGGTCCGGTAGGGAGCGGCGTCCGCCGGGGCCGGCGTTGCGTAGGCCTCGAGGCCGGCGCGTTCCTCGAACGGACGCTGGATCGCTTCGAGGAGCGCGTGGAAGGGCGCGAGGTCGCCGCCGGTGGCCGCCGTGAGCGCGTGCTCGACGACATGGTTGCGCGGGATGTAGATCGGGTTCACCCGGTCCATCGCGTCGGCGACGGCACGACGTTCGTCCGCGGTCGCCGGAAGCAGCTTGTGCCAGGCGGGTTCCCACGCGTCGAACGCGCTCGGATCGGCAAACAGCGAACGCACGGGTCCGATGTCGCCGCGCAGCGCGTCCGAGAGGCGCCGGAAGAAGAGCGTGTGGTCGACCTGCTGCTGCTCCAGCAGGGCCGGGACGCCGTCCCCGATCGCAGCGGCATCGACGCGGTCGACGACGCCCGAGACGAGCCCGAGCTTGGCGCTCATGAAAAGCCGCCAGGCCGAGAGATAGCGCTCCTGGAAGCCCTGGAGCTCCTCGCTGGCGACCGACACGGCGCGTTCTTCGTCCTCGTCGATCAAAGGCAGGAGCGCTTCCGCGAGTCGCGCCAGGTTCCATTGCAGGATGCGCGGCTGGTTGCCGTACGCATAGCGTCCGCGCTGATCGATCGAGCTGAAGACGGTCGCAGGGTCGTGGCGATCCATGAACGCGCACGGGCCGTAGTCGATCGTCTCGCCGGAGATCGTCGTGTTGTCGGTGTTCATCACGCCGTGGACGAAGCCGACGTGCATCCACTGTGCCACCAACACTGCCTGCGCCGAAGCCACCTCTCGAAAAAAGCCGAGGTAGGGGCGCTCGGCGGTAGCCAGCTCGGGGTAATGACGCGCGATGGCATGATCGGCAAGCCGGCGCAGCAGGTCGAGATTCCCGGTGTTGGCGGCGTACTCGAAGCTGCCGACACGCAGATGGCTCGCGGCGACGCGGACGAGCACGGCCCCCGGAAGCGGCGTCTCCCGAGCGATCTGTTCACCGGTCGCGACGACGGCGAGCGCCCGCGTGGTGGGGATCCCGAGCGCGTGCATCGCCTCGCTGATCACGTACTCGCGCAGCATCGGGCCGATGGCCGCCTTGCCATCTCCGCCGCGGGCGAAAGGGGTGCGGCCCGAGCCTTTCAGGTGGACGTCGCGGCGGCGGCCCTCGGCATCGACGAGCTCGCCGAGCAGGAGCGCCCGACCATCTCCGAGGCGCGGGGAGTAGCTGCCGAACTGGTGCCCTGCATAGGCCATCGCGATTGGCGACGAGCCCTCGGCGACCGCATTGCCCACGAGCAGCGCGACGCCGTCGGGGGACGCCAATGCCTCGCAGGAGAGGCCGAGCTCCTTCGCGAGCGGCGCGTTCAGGACCAGTAGCGTCGGCGCGGGGACCGGCGCGGCGCGCCAGGGCTCGTAGAGGCCCTCGAGTTCCCGGGCGTAGCGGTTGTCGAAGCGGAAGAGCGGAGCCGCGCTGCGCATGGGCCGACGCTAACGACTGTCCCACCTGCGCGCCCGTC
>JANOPP010000538.1:0-18755 GCA_031421915.1 Myxococcales bacterium
GGTCTTCTTGCGCGCGTTCGTGATGGGCGTCGCCGGCAAGAGTGGCGTCGCTCCGTGGCTCGGGATGGATCTCGGATGGGCATTCTGATGCGCGCCGTCCTGCCGGTCTTGCTCCTCGCGGGCAGTGGTCTCGACGTCGGCGCGACGGCCGATTGATCGACGTCGAGTCGGTCACGGGTTAGCTCGCACCCGAGATGGGTGGCCTGTCTGGCTCGACGTCACGCTGCCCTGACGTTCAGCGCTTGGTCTTCTTCTTCGGCGGCGGCGCCTTCGCGATCACGAGGTGCTCGACCTTCGCGTAGACCTCCTGCGGGAGGACCTGCTTCGAGACGAGCTCCTCCTTCTTGCCGTACGGGCGACCATAGATGATGTGGTGGCAGTGCTCCTTGCCGATGCCGGGCAGCGCCTCGAGCTGTTCCTGCGTCGCGGAGTTGATGTCGACCAGCGCGACCGCCTCGGCCGGCTTCTCCGCCGGCGCCTTCTCGGCCGGCTTCGGTGCAGCCACTTTGTCCGCGCTCGCGGCGCCGACGAACATCGTTACGCCAAGAATCACACTCCCAATCACGTGCTTGATCGACATGTAGTCCCCCCCTGGTTGGATCTCAAGGGTGCCGCACCCCGCGAGGACGTGCCAGCGATTCAGGCGTCAGTCCACGGCGTTCGCGCGGCGGCGGACCGCGAACGCGGCCCCGGCGACCAGCACGATGCCACCCACGATCCCGGCGACCAGCAGCGGGTTCGAGCGCGCCCAGCGACGAGCTCCTGCGAACATCTCGACGGCGCCATCGCGCGCGCGGACGGCCGCCTCGACGACCTGATCCTTGCCGTCGTCGATCGCTTTCTCGATGTGAGCTTTGACATCGACCTTCTCGAGCAGCGCGTCCTTGAGCTCGCCAAGGTTCTGCTCGAGGTTCTGTTGCGCCTCGTCGATCTCGATCTTGAGCTCGTACTCGGTGCGCTCGGGCGCGGTCTCTACCGTCTCGTCGGTCGGATCAGCCACGGAATCCCTCCTTGATCGCATCGACAGTCTGCTGCGCTTCGCGAACCGGCATCGCCAGATTTGGCGAGACGTCAGTCTTGATCCTCTTGATGAACGACATCGCGATCGCGACGCCAGCGCCGATGTAGACCGCGGACATGATCAGGAGGCGGAGCCAGAGCGCCGGAATCGCGCCTTCGAGCACGACGACCGCGACCATCGACAGCAGGCCGAGGCCGATCAGCGCGACGATCGCACCGAACAGGATGACGGCGGTGTCGATGACGATGCGCTGCGCCGTCCGCGACATCTCCTTCTTGGCGAGCTCGACCTCGTTCTTGGCGATGGTCTTCACGTCATCGGTGATTCGGTGGAGCAGATCTCCGATCTTGCTGCCCGAATCGCCGCTGGATTCCTGGTCAGTGACTTGAACGGCGGTACCCACGCGCGAGGGAGATGCACCGTGTGTGCCCGCGTCGCACGGGCCTCCGCGCGGCCACGGACACGGGCGGCACTGGTTCGTATGCGCACGGTGCGGCTCAGTCGCTCGTCGCCGGGCACGCGGGCGCATCGACGCCCGGCTCCCCGGCGGCAGCGGAGAACCCGACCAGATCGAAGGCGAGGTTGTCCGACCGGAGCCCGGCTGGACCACCGAGGGCGCGTGCGGATGCCGGCAATCTGCCGCGCCACACTACGCGCTCGTCGATCCACGCGGTCAGGTCATCGCCCGAGATCGCCGCGCGGAGCGTGTGCTTGTCGCCCGGTGCGAGCACCGGGACCTTCCAGCTCTTGGTCGGCTTCACCTTGGTGTAGCCGTCGGCGCCGCAGTCGGCGTGATCGCGGCCGCCCGCATTGAGCTTGATCGAGACGTCGATCTTCGGCGCCGGATCGAGGCGCCACATCACATAGACGAGGTTGCAGCCGTTCGCGGCGCGGAGCTTGAGGCCGAGCTGGCGACGTGCGCCACCAGAGGCGAGCTCACGCACGGCTGCCGTGTCGCCGCGGTACACGAACTCGATCGAGGCGGTATCGCCCGCCGAGCCGCGTACGGTCGCGCGCGTGGTTGGATCGTCGGTGGTCGCGCCGATCGCTGCAGCACCGCGTGACACGCACAGCTCCGCAGCGGGCACGAGCTTCTGTGCGCGCTTCTTCTCGGGCGATGCCTCGAGGTTGCTTCCGCAGGCGGCGAGCGACAGCACGAGACAGAGAGCGAGCCGCGTCATCCACCCGCTCCCATCACTTCGCGCAACGCCTTGAGGTGGGCGACGAGGTAGGCCTCCTCCGCGCGGATCTTGATCCACTCGAACCACACGGTCTGGCGGTAGCGCTTGCTGTCCTCGCCACCGAGTCGGTCGAGCGTCTGGATCTGCTTCGCGAGATCTGCCTCGAGTGCCGCGACCTGTTCGGCGCGCAGCGTCTGGGTCTCGATCAGCGCGCGCACGCGATCTGCGCTCGCGTCGGCGGCGACCGGATCGCGCCCGCTGCGCACGAGGCGCAGGCGCCCCGCGGCGGCGCGATCATTCGCTTTGCCCTGGAAGATCGCACCGAGGTTGACGCCGAGGACGACGACGGCGAAGTACGGCGACGGATTTCCGTCCTGCCGGTCAAGGAATTGATCGAACCCGACGCGGACACTGACGTCGAACGCCTGTGCGCGGCGCAGCTTGCCTTCGAGCTTCTCGACCGCGTCATCCGCGCGCTGGAATCGATCGAGCGCGCCGCCGAGGGCGGCCGACGGCTGCGGCAGGAGGCTCATCTCGCGCCGGGCCTGGGTTGCGAGCTGACGCAGCTCCTCGACGCGGAGTCGGGTCGCGGTCGCTTCCTGCGCGGTCGTGCGGCGCGCCTCGAAGTCCTTCGACGTCTCCGCGAGGATCTTCTCCGACTCGACGAGCGCCTTGTCGAGCACCTGGACCCGGGCGTCGAGCGCCTGGTACGTCGTCTCGCCGCGAACCTGCTCGAGCGCGGTGTGGCGGCGACAGTCCGCTCGGGCACGGTCGCGAGTCGCGAGCCCTTTGTAGATGCCGTCGAGACTGACGCGCATGCCGAGGATCAGGCGCAGACCGCCCGACTGGGTGTCGGGTGCTACCGCGCCGGCCGATTGCTCGACGAGACCGAACTGCCCGTACACGGTCGGTGCGAACAGCACGGCACTGTTCGCTGCGGCGACGCCTTCGACGTAGTCGCAGTAGCCGTCGCCTTCACTCGTCGGCTCGGCGTGCGCGACCCCACCGGCGAGCGTGATCATCGTGGTGAGGAGGAGGGTGCGCATCACAGCCAGAACGGCTTGCCGCCGACGAACAGGTGCTCCTCCATGCCCGCCTCCGCATCGTCGTCATCGAGCTTGAGCTCGACGAGCTGACCTCGCAGGTTCTTGTCGCGGTGCGGATGCTTGAACTGCACCTCGCCCGGGATGACCTCGAGCACTTCGCCGACGTGGTAGCAGAACACGAGCGTCAGCTTGCACGCGTAGAGCGGCTCGCCCTTCTTGACGTCGCCGAGATTGCCGTACGGCACGAATGCCACCGTTGCGTTGTCGTTGATCGCGCGGAGGTACGCCGACCCCGTGAGCGAGGTGATGATCTTGTCCTGGCGCGCGAGGCTCGACTTGAGCGAGTCACGCGCTTCGATCGCCTTGGCGAGCTCGAGGCGCGACGTCTCGTACTGTTGCTTGATCTGGAGGACCTCGTAGCTGAGTCCGAGGTCGCCGGTGTCCTCCGCGTTCTCGAGGATCGCATCGAGCGAACGAGCCGTGGCCTCGAGCTCGGCGGCGCGTGTCTCGTATTCGGCCTGCTTCTCCGCGAGCGACAGGTTCGATCCGGAGATCTGTGCGAGCTGGAACTTGCCGTTCAGCATCGCATTGCGATCGATCATGCCGGCCGCGTACTCTTCCTTCATGCGCTTGCGCGCAGCGCCGGCGTACGCCGAGTTCTGGCTCTGGATCGCGGAGCGGGTACCTGCGGCCGTGCTCGCGAGCGACTTCATCCGCCCCAGTGCAGCGCGGCGGCCCGCGAGGTCACCCTTGATCGCCTTCACGAACTCGAGCTGGAACGTCTGCTGCGCCGCGATCGCGCGCTCGGCCTGGTTGAGCTCGTCCGCGATTCGATCGCGCTGATCCTGCTGGGTCGAGAGCTGCGCCTGGAGCGTCAGCACCTTCTCGTCGTTCGGCGTCACCGCCATCGGGACGATCCAGCTATCGCTCACATAGAAGAACGCGGTCGTCGTGATGTACCCGACGAGGACGACCACGATCAGCGTCAGGATCGAGAAGCCGAGGAGGCGATACGCGGAGACCAGCCACTTCGATGCTTTCTGGGCATCGACGTTGGCGACCTTGGCGAGCTTCGCGAGCCAGCTCCGGGGCTGGAACTTCCAGTCGGCGGGCTTGCCGAGCCCGAGCTTGTCGAACACCGCCCACGTGGCGTCGGGCTGCGGGACCGTTCCGAAGTCGTTCCCGCTGACAGGAGGAGGGGTGGCAATCACAGGCGCCGGCAGCGGGCTGACAACCTGGGTCGCAGGGACGTGTTGCGGCCAGGCCGTGACAGGGCGGCGCTGGGGCTGGGCGGGCTGTGGCGCAGGCTGCGGCTGCGGGGCGTATGCGTAGGCGTGGCCCTGTGCGGGTTGGTAGCCCGGTGCGGCGGCCATCGTCTGGGAAGCGAACGGGGCAGGGGCCGTGTACGCCGGCGCGGCGGCGGGGCTCGAGTACGCACCCGGAGAGGTGGAGTAGCCGTGCGCGGCGACCTGGGTGGGGGCATGGGCGAACGGCGTGTTCGATGCGAACGCCGGCGGATCGATCGTCGTGCGAATCGGCGCGTGCTGCGGCTGCTGTTGGTTCCGGACAGGCTGCTGACTGATCGCGGCGAGCGCGCGAGGCTTGGCGAAAGGAATCACGTTGGGCGGCGGAGATGACGCCTTCGGCGTGCGCGACGGCTGCACCAGTTCTGCACCGCGCCGGACCGGCGTCGCGAACTTCGGCGGCGCGGCCCTGACATCTACCGAGGTGTTGTCACCGGCTTCGTCGTCGCGCCGCGTACGTCCATGGTCTGCGCCTCGTGGTTTGGTTGGATGCATGAACAGCCCGAACGCGAAGTGCAACAGCCTCGCCATCGCGATCACTCGCGTATGTACGAGCAGTCGCAACGCGTCGCGTGCAGATCGCTGGTGTCCCCACGTTCCACCACACTGCATTTTCCCCCGGGCGATCTTCGCATCCTCGATCGCAATGTCCCGATTCGGCTCGACACACGGTTGCGCGTATTGCGCAAACCTCGCGGCATCGCTCTTGCTGCCGTGTTCGTCGCGCGCGTGACGTCCTTCCCGATCTACCTCTTCATCTTCCTCGTGTTCCTGAACCGCTACGTGTTCGGGTTCTACCTGACGATCATCCGTCGCAAGCGCATCGACGAGACGATCGAGGGATACGAGCCGACGATCACGGTCGTCGTTCCGCTCTTCAATGAGGGCCGCTCGATCTACGACACGATCAAGAGCCTCGTGATGCTCGACTACCCCTCCGAGAAGCTCGAGGTCACCGTTGTCGACGACTGCTCGACCGACGACAGCTACGAGTGGGCGTGCAAGGCCGCCAGCGAGCACTCCAATGTTCGCGTGCTGCGCAACCCGTTCAACATGGGCAAGCGCAAGGGCATCAACCACGCCGTCCGCGAGTCGACCTCCGAGATCATTGTCTCGGTCGACTCCGATGTCATCGTGTATCCGACGGCGCTCCGCGAGCTGGTCGCCCGGTTCGTCAGCCCGAACATCGCAGCTGTTGGCGGTCGCGTTCATGTGTCGAACCCGAACGAGAACTGGCTGACCCGGCTCCAGACGATCAAGTACTACTTCGGCCAGGAGCACCTGAAGAACCTCGAGCGCGGCCTGCGCCAGGTGCTGTGCCTCTCCGGCTGCCTCACCGCCTACCGCCGCCACGTGCTGATCGAGCTCGAGCCGCTGCTCGAGAATCGCAACATCCTCGGCATCCCGATCAAGTACGGCGAGGACCGCTTCCTCACGCACCAGATCGTGAAGCACGGCTACCGCACCGTGATGACGATGAAGGCGATGTGCTTCACCAAGGCAGCCACGAACCTGCGCGGCTACTTCAACCAGCAGCTGCGCTGGAAACGGTCGAACATCGTCGACTTCATCATCTTCTCCCCGAGCGCGTGGAAGATGCACCCGCTGGTCTGCCTGCAGTACCTGTCGATGCTGCTGCTGTTGATGATCTATCCGTTCATCATCATCACGCACATCGAGCGTCACGAGTTCCTCGAGCTCGCGATGTTCCACATGGCGGTGATCGGCCTGCTCGCGTTCGTGTATCACTTCGCTCCCAGCGTCCGCGCGCTGCCGCCGTGGTTGCGCGTCCACCCGATCGCGTTCCTGCCGATGACGGTGCTGATGCCGGTCGCCTACGTCCTGCTCACGCCGCTCGGACTGTTCACGCTCGATAGCTCGAGCTGGGAGACCCGCGGTCACGGCCAGCTGCCCACCGCAACGACGGTGCCGCCGGCCCAAGATGGAGCGAGCCAGCGAACGCTGGCGAGCGGGGCGGGAGCTCACCCGTGATCGTCGCCGCGCATCAGCCGCACTACCTGCCGTGGCTCGGCTATCTCGACAAGCTCGCGAAGGCCGACCTGTTCGTCGTGATGGATGATCTGCAGTTCGAAGCCCAGAACTTCCAGAACCGCCAGCGGGTGAAGCTCGCGGCGGGGCCCCACTGGCTCACCGTGCCGCTCGTCCATGCCGAGCAGACCGCGCGCATCTGCGATCGCAAGATCGACAACACCGGCCGCGGTGGTCGTCATCACTGGCAGCACCGCCACTGGCGCAGCCTCGAGGTCCACTACGGCCGAACGCCGCACTTCGCGCACTACGCGCCCGCGCTCGAGGATGTCTATGTCCGCCGCTGGGATTACCTCCTCGATCTCGATCTCCACATGCTCGAGCTCGCCCGCAACTGGCTGCGGATCACGCGTCCGATCGTGCGCGCATCCTCCCTCGGGCTCCGCGGTGCGAAGACCGAGCGGATCATCGCGATGTGCGACGCGGTCGGCGCCAAGATGTACCTGACCGGGCGCGGCGGCTCGATCGGTTACCTCGACACCGACGCGCTCGCTCGCGCGGGCATCTCGGTCATCTGGCAGCGCTTCCATCATCCGCAGTACCCGCAGCGGTACGGCGGTCTCGGATTCGCGTCGCACCTCGCGTTTCTCGATCTGCTCTTCAACTGTGGCCCCGATGCGACCGCGATCCTGTGGTCGGGGGCCGAAAATGGAGCGAGCGAGCGAACGCTCGCGAGCGGGGCAAACCCCGTGACGGAAGGACCGACCCCATGAATCGTCTACTCGAACAGAATGGTGGCCGTGTTCTCGCCTTCGGTGCGCACCCCGACGATCTCGAGGTCGGTGCTGGTGGACTTCTCGCACGCCTCGCGGCGGAGGGCGCAGACGTCACGCTCGCGGTGGTCTCGATCCCGAGCAACTCCGAGCAGCGGAAGAAGGAAGCGATGGCCGGCGCGGACATCCTCGATGCCGAGCTGTTCATCCTCTACGAGGAGAAGCCGTGCCGCGTCGAGGACATCCCGATGCACGAGCTCGTGCGTCGGTTCGACAACATCGTCGGCGACGTACGGCCCGACCTGGTGATCACGCACTCCGCCCACGATCTCCACTGGGACCACAGCCTCGTCAATCGCGCGACCGTATCGGCGCTACGCCGCACGCCGTGCGACCTGCTCGCCTTCCTGTCGAGCCCGGAGATGAACGCGCAGTCGCGCTCGATGGGGCAGTGCTTCGCCGACATCACGAAGACGATGGACACCAAGATCGCGGCGATCTCGGCACACGAGTCACAGCTCTCCAAGCTCGGCCTCGAGTCGAGCCGCGACCTCGCCCGCGCGAACGGCCGGATCAGCGGGTACGAGTACGCCGAGGCGTACGAGGTCCTTCGCGTCAGGATCTAGACGGGAAAACCCCAGACATTTCACGGGCGATGGCGCCCACTGAGGCGGCCGAGCGCACCACCCGAAGGCATTTCCCTGTGTTAGCGTCCCACCACCATGCGGAATGCACTGTTTCTGATCCTGGTGACGTTCTCGACGGCCTGTGTGACCAAGCCAGGCGGCAAGATCAATGCGGATACGCCGGCACTTCCGTTCCAGCCGCTCGATGCGGATGAGATCGCTGGTATCGACCCCGACGAGGAGCCCGAGACGGCGCCCGAGCCCGAGCCCGCGCCCCCGCCCGCACCGGCGCCCGCTCCCGCCGCCGCACCGGCCCCTGCTCCGGCGCCCGCACCGGCGAAGAGTCCGGCAAAGACCCCCGCGAAGGCAGCGCCGGCAAAGCCCGCAGCCCCCGCAAAGCCGGCACAAAACCCGCAGAAGTAGCCCCGCTATATGTGCGGCATCATCGGTTACATCGGTCCCCGGCAAGCCACTCCGATCCTGATCGGTGGCCTGCGCAAGCTCGAGTACCGCGGCTACGACTCCGCGGGCGTCTCCGTGATCGATCCCGCCGCCGGTGGTCCATCGCGCGTCGTTCGTTGTCGAGGCAAGCTCGCAAACCTCGAGGAGAAGCTCACGCGCGAGCCCGCCGCGGGCACCGTTGGCATCGGCCACACCCGATGGGCCACGCACGGCCGCCCGAGTGACGAGAACAGCCATCCGCACAAGGCGGGGCCGATCAGCGTCATCCACAACGGCATCATCGAGAACCACCTCGCGCTGCGGCAGGAGCTGACCGCCGCCGGCGCGAAGTTCTCGTCGGAGACCGACACCGAGATCTTCGCCCACCTCGTCGAGCACGCGCTGATCAAGGGCGCGGTAGACCTCACCACTGCGGTCCGTACGTCGATCGCCAAGGTCCGTGGCAGCTTCGCGTTCGTCGTGATGAGCGACAAGGAGCCGGGCGTCCTCGTCGCCGCGAAAAACTCCTCGCCGCTGGTTGTCGGCCTCGGCGACGGCGAGAACTACGTCGCCTCCGACGTCACCGCGATCCTCTCGGAGACCCGCAAGGTGATCTTCATGGAGGAGGGCGAGATGGTGACGGTCACGAGGACCGGCATCCAGATCACCGACTTCGAGGGAAACCCGAAGACGCGCGAGCCCAAGATCATCACGTGGTCGGCCGTCCAGGCAGAGAAGGGCGGCTACAAGCACTACATGCTCAAGGAGATCCACGAGCAGCCCCGCGCCGTCGCGGACACGCTGGTCGGTCGGATCAACCTCGAGGCAGACGACGTCTCGCTCGACGGCATCGAGCTCGATGTCGCAAAGATCAAGCGGATCATCTTCATCGCGTGCGGCACCTCGTACCACGCGTCGATGGTCGGCGAGTTCCTCGTCGAGTCGATGGCGCGCATCCCGACCGAGGTCGACTTCGCGTCGGAGTTTCGCTACCGCGATCCGATCCTCGGCCCGGGTGACCTCGTTGTCGCCGTGAGTCAGTCGGGAGAGACGCTCGACACGATGGAAGCGATCCGCGAGGCAAAGCGGAAGGGTGCCCAGGTGTTCGCGATCTCGAACGTCATCGAGGCCTCGATCCCGCGGCTTGCCGACTACGCGTTCTACACGCATGCCGGTCCCGAGATCGGAGTCGCATCGACGAAGGCGTTCACGACCCAGCTGGTCGCGATCTCGCTGTTCGCGATTCACCTCGGTCGACGTACCGGTACGCTGTCGAAGGAGCGCGCGCGCGAGCTGCTCGCCGAGCTCGTTGCCTTGCCGAACAAGATGCGCGACATCGTCGAGAGCGGTGCGCAGATCCAGGCGATCGCCCGCCGCTACGGCGCCGCGAACGGCTTCCTCTTCCTCGGTCGTGGTGCGCAGTACCCGATCGCGCTCGAGGGTGCGCTCAAGCTCAAGGAGATCTCGTACATCCACGCCGAGGGCTACGCCGCCGGCGAGATGAAGCACGGCCCGATCGCGCTGATCGACGAGCACCTGCCGGTCGTCGTCCTCGTGCCGCGCGGCGCGAGCTACGAGAAGACCGTCTCGAACCTCGCCGAGGTCCGCGCCCGCCAGGGCAAGGTGATCGCGATCGCGTCGCGCGGCGACAACGAGATCGGTGGTCACTCCGACGATGTCATCGTCGTCCCCGACACCGCGATCGAGCTCCAGCCGATCCTGACCGTGCTGCCGTTGCAGATGCTGTCGTATTACGTCGCCGACTTTAAAGGCACGGATATCGACCAGCCGCGCAATCTGGCGAAATCGGTTACCGTCGAGTAATGAAGCCGGCCGCGTGGGTGCTCGCTGCGAGTCTCGTACTCGCGGGCGTGGCCCACGCGACGCAGGACCACTACAGCGACATCGACTGGATCGCCGCCTGGAGTGACCCGACGGTGTTCGTCCTCGAGCGCAGCTCGTGGTCGCCGGAGGCAGAAGGGAAGGACCTCCGGACCTGGTGGACGTTCGAGCAGGGCGGCGTCGTTCAAGCCACGATCCGCGATCCATACAGCAAGACCCCGTGGCTCCAGCGTCCCAAGAAGTCGACGTTGCCGGCCGACAAGCTCGAGGGTGTCGTCGCGGGGCTCAAGGCAGCGAACCGCGGGAGGCCACGGCCAACGCCGAAGGCGGTCCGCGATGAGGTCGCGCCGACGCTCGGGATCACGGGGCTCGCGAAGGCGAAGACCTGCCCGGTGAAGGTGAAGATCGGCAAGAAGGCGATCACCGTCACGTCGGGCACCGTCAGTGTCGAGGCCGGGCCGAGCGTCGTGCGGGTCGACAACACGATGGAGCTGGACATGCAGTACGACACCGTCGGGGAGTCGTCCGTCGATCGCCGTCCGAAGATGAGGCCCACGTGCTTCGTACACCCGGCCGGGCTCGTCGTGCGGATCTCGCTCCACGTCGCGTACGAGGGTGACAACTACAGCCAGCGAATCGCGTTCCTGCCCGGAGTCACGTTGCCATGAAGAAGAAGCTCACCCACTTCGACGAAGCCGGCGCCGCGCACATGGTCGACGTCGGCGCGAAGGCCGAGACCGAGCGCGTCGGCATCGCCAGCGGCACGATCACGATGCTCCCCGCGACGGCGAAGGCCGTGGCCGCCGGGACGATCGGCAAGGGCGATGTCCTCGGTGTCGCGCGCCTCGCCGGCATCCAGGCAGCGAAGCGCACGGCGGACTGGATCCCGCTGTGTCATCCGCTGCGACTCACGGGTGTCGACGTCGATCTCAAGGTCAAAGGGACCACCGTCGCGATCACGGCGACGGTGCGTGCGTTCGATCGCTCGGGCGTCGAGATGGAGGCGCTAGTCGCCGTCTCGGCGGCAGCGCTGACGATCTACGACATGTGCAAGGCGATCGATCGCGGCATGGTGATCGGCGAGATCCGCCTCGACGAGAAGCGCGGCGGCACGTCCGGAACCTGGAAGCGCAGCTAGGCTCGGCGCTCGAACACGAGCAGCTCGCCGAGGGTGTCGTGGTCGCGCGTGCCGACATGGACCATGCCGAGGCGCCGGATTACCCCGAGCGACGCGAAGTGCCACGGGAACGTCGTGGCCTGCACCGCCGTGATGCCTGGCTGCACGAGTGCCCACTCGACGCAGGCGCGCACGGCCTCGGCCGCAAAGCCCTTGCACCGCGACGTCTCCTCGATCGAGTAGGCGACCTCCGCGATGCCATCCTTCGGATGACCGTGGAACACGACGCTGCCGACGACGCGTGGCTCGTCCTTGAGGAGCACGAGCGAGTCGCCCCACAGGCGAACGTCGGGCTGGGCACGCAGTGCGTCGCGCGAGAACGGAAAGCCGAGCGCGACGAGATCGTCGTTGGGCCAGGCGTCGGGGAACCGCGCACCGACCACTGCTTCGGCGCGCACCTTGTCGTGATCGAGCACGGCCTCGATCGCGGCGAGCGAGATCGGGACGAGGCGAAGGCGATCGGTCACCAGCGCCGGCATCTCAGGGTCCTGTCTTCGCCACTCCGAGCACGAGCCCGAGCTCCGACGGGCCCTGACCGATCAGGCCGTAGCGCACGTCTGCGTTGAACAGCCAGCCAGAGAGGTACTGATCGAGGCCGATGCTCGCGACACCGCCGGCGTATGCGCGCTGCATCTCGGGCGGGACGACCTGGTTCGCGCGGAACAGCGCGCCACCGACGCGCGCCGTCAGGTAGCGGCTCGCACTGTCGCCGGGGCGGATGCGGATGCCAACCATCAGATCCATCTGTAGCGTCAAGAGCTCGTTGTCGATCCGCGCGGCGTCCGCGCTGTACATCGTGCCGAACACGACTGAAGATTTCACCGACCAGCCCATCCGGCTCTCGGTCGACGTCGGCTGCCACGCTGCCTGACCACCGAGCAGGTAGCCAAAGCCGAGTGCACTCGCATCGGCGCCGGTGCCGCTGATGAGCCCGATCACGACCCCGAGGCTGCCTGGTGGCAGCTCCTCGGCGTTCGCCGCGTCGCTCCTCGCGAGGAGCGCGCCGGCGACCATCGCGGCGACGACCGCGCGGCGCATCTAGAACTTCGACGTCGTGGCGAGGAACGTCATCTTGTCGTTGGTGGCTCGGAGGCGACGCGACAAGGTCCGCACCCAGTTCCAGAGCAGCTCGTACGCCAGGTCGCGGTCTACGAACAGGAGGTCCTCGAGGTCCTTCCGGTTGACGACGAACAGGCGGCAGCGCTCGTGGCAGACCGCGGTCGCCGAGCGCGGGGCATCGTCGATCAGCGACATCTCGCCGAAGTACGCGCCGGGGCGCAGCACGGCGAGCGCCTCTTCTCCCATGCCGGGGACGATGCGGCTGATGCGCACCGCGCCCTCGACGATCAGGTAGAACTTGTCGCCCGGGGACCCCTCCGCGAAGATCGTCGCCGAGGACTTGTACTGCTCCTCGAGACCGATATCGACGACCCGCCGCAGGTGCGTCGCGGGCAGGCCGCTGAACATGTCGATCTGGGCAAGGATCTCGAGCGTCGACTTCCCCTTGAGGTCGAGCTCGGTCGGCTTGGCATCGTCGTCGGACATGTGCCTTCAGCGTCCCATAGGCCCCCCCGAAACGCAAAATGGCCCGGAGTTGCCCCCGAGCCATCTCCAACCCGCGAGGGTTGCCCTGCGCGAAGGTTGCCTCCCGCTCGCTTGCGAGCGGGTTTAGATCAGGCGCCAACCTTGAGGACGAGGAGGAGCGCGATGATGAGCGCGTAGATGACCAGCGACTCGATGAGCGCGAGGCCGAGAATCATCGGGCCGCGGATCTGACCGGCAGCGTTCGGGTTGCGAGCGATACCGTCGAGCGCGGCGGCTGCAGCGCGGCCCTGGCCGATGCCACCACCGAGCGCGGCGATGCCGATGCCGAGGCCGGCGGCGAGCGCGATCAGGCCGTAGTTGGAAGCGAGACCCTGAGCACGAACGGCCTCGGTCTCGGCGCCCTGCGCGAACGCCATGCCGCAGAGGACGAGCATGGTGGCGAGAGTCGAAAGGGTGGTGAACAGAATCTTGGTAGAGCGCTTCATGATGGTTCTCCTTTTAGGGTTCGCGCGGGGGCGGGTCTGAGTAGCGTGATTGGACGGTCGGGTAAAGGGGACTAGTGCTCCTCGTGCTCGATCGCCATGCCGATGTAGACCATCGTCAGGGTGCAGAACACGAGTGCCTGGATGAGGCAGACGAGCAGGCCGAGAATCAGGAACGGTAGTGGCACCAGGATTGGCACCAGGGCGAAGAACGACATGACGACCTTGTGGTCGGCCATCATGTTGCCCATCAGACGAACGGCGAGAGACATCGGCCGTGCGATGTGGCTGATCAGCTCGATCGGCAACATCAGCGGGATGAGCGCCGGGCTGGGTCCGAGGAAGTGCTTGAAGTACGCGAGGCCGTGTTCCTTGACGCCGTAGTAGTGGGTCAGGAGGAACACGAACAGCGCGAGACCGACGTTGGTCTTGAGCGAGTCGGTCGGAGCGCTGAACCCGGGGATCAGCGCGAACATGTTGTTGAACAGGATGAACAGCCAGAGCGCGCCGATCAGCGGGAAGAAGCGCGCGGCATTCTTCTCGCCCATCGCGCCCTCGACCATCCCGTAGACCGACTCCGCCGTGTACTCGAAGAAGTTGCGGAGGTTCATCGTCCGCGGCGGCACGATGCCCTTGTCCGCGGTCTTGAGGCCCTTGAAGAATGCAAGGCTGCCCCACGCGACGAACAGGACGACGAGGCACGTGATCAGCACGTGCGTCAGCGTCCAGCCCGACTCGCCGAACATCTGCCACTTCCAGCCGCGACCGAGCTTGCCCTGGGCCCAAGAGTTGAACTTGTTCCAGGCGTCGAACTTGGTCAGGTAGTCGAACCAGGTGCCGTGTTCACCCATGGTCGTGCTCGCTATCAGGGTCCTGCGCGGGAGAGCGCAAGGCGGTGGACGCAGTCTCGATGACAATCGAGAGGATGAAGATCGAATAGCCGACCGTGAACGCGATGACGTCGATCGGGAGGAGCAGCACTGCGAAAGCGACCGCGCCCATGAGGCCGATCATCTTCGGCATCATCAGCATCGCCGACGTCCCGCCACCTTTGCCGCTCGCCGCATCCGCCGTCCACTTCACGACGAGGCGGCGGAGGACGTAGAAGTTGATGCAGGTCAGACCGGCGCCGGCCATCACGCCGAGGACGATCTGCTTGTCGCGAGTGAACAGGGCCGTGATCACGACGATCCCGGCGAGCAGGTAGTTCAGCCGCTCGATGCGGTGGATGCTCGGGCTACCCACGGTCAGCCTCTGCCGCGCGAGCGGCCGAGCGATCCGAGCGGTTGACGGCGCGAATGACGCCGCGGAATCCGGCGATCAGGCCGAAGACGAGGAACAGGAGCATCATCCACGGCGCGGTGCCGAGCTGCTTGTCGAGCCACCAGCCGAACAGGAGGCCGAGGATCACGGAGATCCCGAGCTCGAGGCCGACCGAGCTGGAAGAGAGCGCCTCGTAGGCACCCTTGCCCTTGCGAGCTGCCGGGTCGATTCCGCGCCTGCCGGTCACGACGCTTCGATGCAGCGCGGGCTCGGCAGAATCCTGCGACATTTCGCCGCGGTTGGAGGGCGCAGACTGCATCAGCGGGGCCCACTTACCACGCCGAAAAACCACCGTCAATCGACGACGGACTCTCTAGCAGCCGAGACGATCTGGTCGATGTCCTCGTCGGTGTGGGCCAGGCTCACGAACATCGCCTCGAACTGCGAAGGGGGCAGGAACACCCCGCGATCCCGCATCTTGCGGAAGAACGAACCGAACCGCTGGGTGTCTGCGAGCTTCGCTGTCTCGTAGTTGGTGACCGGGCCCTTGGTGAAGAACAGGGTCAGCATCGAGCCGACCCGGTTCATGACGGCCGACACTCCCGCGGCAGTCGCGGCGGCGAGCAGGCCATCGCCGAGCCGCTTGCCGAGGTGCTCGAGACGATCGTAGGTCCCGGGGCGTCCGAGGATCTCCATTGCCTTGAGACCCGCCGCCATCGCGAGCGGGTTTCCGCTGAGCGTGCCGGCCTGGTAGACGGGACCGAGCGGCGCGAGCTTCTGCATGATCGCACTGGCGCCACCGAACGCGGCAGCGGGGAGACCGCCACCGATGATCTTGCCGATCGTGGTGAGATCCGGCGTGACGCCATAGCGCTCCTGCGCGCCGCCGTACGCGACGCGGAACCCGGTCATCACCTCATCGAAGATCAGCACCGTGCCGTGCTTGCGCGTGATGTCGCGCAGGCCCTGGAGGTAGCCGGGAGCTGGCTCGACGAGGCCCATGTTGCCGGCGACCGGCTCGATGATCATCGCCGCGACATCGCCGGCGCTGCAGAACATGTCGACCGACGCGAGGTCGTTGTACGGGACAACGATCGTGTCGCGCGCCGCGCCTTCAGGGACACCGGCGGAGCCGGGGATGCCGAGCGTCGCCGCACCCGAGCCCGCCGCGACGAGCAAGCAGTCGGCGTGGCCGTGGTAGCCGCCGTCGGCCTTGATGATCTTCGCGCGATTGGTGAACCCGCGCGCGAGGCGCAGCGCCGACATGGTCGCCTCGGTGCCCGACGACACCGCGCGGACCATCTCCATCGACGGCACCGCGGCGCGCAGCGCCTCGGCGAACTTGACCTCGACCTCGGTCGGCGCGCCGAACGTCGTGCCCATCGCCATCATCTCCTTGATGGTGTCGAGAAGATCGCGGTGCCCGTGGCCGAGGATCAGCGGGCCCCAGCTGCCGATCAGATCGAGGTAGCGATTGCCGTCGACGTCCCAGATCGACGCGCCGTCGCCCTGCGCGATGAACACGGGATCGGCGCCGACGGACCTGCAGGCGCGCACCGGAGAGTTCACGCCTCCCGGGATGATGGCCTTCGCACGCTCGAAGATCTCCTGGCTGCGCTGTGTCGTCATGGGGCCGGAACGTAGCCCGGGAGGCGCCAGGTGTCGCTCGCGCTACGCCACCTACATCTCGAATCTTCCCAGCGGCGGTGAGAATGGCGTTGCGAGGCGGCTTTGTTCTGGCAGAACCAATCGCTCGTCCGTCCATCGTCGAAGGGAGTGTCGCGCATGGCCTCGAAGCTTCAGCTCGCTGGGTTCCTGGTTGCGGTCGGAGTCGGCGGCACCGCCACGGCGGATGTCGAGACCATGATCGAGGTCGTCCCGGGGCCGGGCACACCGATGCTCGAGGCGACGATCCGAGGAGCGGGCGTGCAGCCGCTCGACGCGATCGCGTTGCGCGATCCGCGTGGCGTGACCGTGGCCGCGAGCGCGATCATGCCGTTCGCGAAGGGCAAGGAGTCGATCGCGATCGCGTTCGTCATCGAAGGTGGCGAGGTCTGGCTCGGCAACGACGAGTTCGAGCCCGAGGATTCGCCGGCGCGCTACTTCGGCACGCTCAACGGGATCCGTGCAGGTCTGGACCGGCTCGATCTCGGTCGCACGATGCCGCGGGGGAGCGCGGGCATGATCGTCACCTACGACACGTTTCCGCGGATGCGGGTCCCACTCGGCCCGATCGGACAGATCAACGGCGCCGCGATGGGAACGCAACGAGATCACTACGGCCACCTCGGTCAGAGTCAGGCCGCGGCGATCGCTCTCGCGATGGCCGAGCTCGAAACGGCATCGACCCACAAGAAATTGCTGATCGTGATCGGCGACGGTAACGACACGAACAACGAGGCAGCGAAGGGCCAGCTCGCCGATCTGAAGAAGCGCGCGGCGATGCACCGGATCGACGTCGCCGCGATCGTCTACAAGGGCTACCTCTCCAGCCCCGAGACGGTGATCACGCATCTCACGCCGCGGACCGTGACGGCGAACAGCATGGACAGTGTCGAGGCCGAGATTCGCGAGGCGGTGCGACGCTCGACGTCGCAGTACACGGTCCGGTTCCCCGGCGAACGCTTGCGCTGGGACGGCACGGTGCAGGAGCTGTCCGTGCAGCTCGGCTTCATCGGGACGGAGCCCGTGCCGGTGAAGATGGGTACAGCGCCGCCGCGGCCCGAAGGCACGCCCTGGTACCTGACGTTCTGGGCGCAGCTCGCGGCCGGAATGCTGCTCGTCGGCGCGATCGTCGCTGCGCAGCGCCTCCGCGGGCGCAGCGCGCTCTAGCTGGGCTCGGGCTCGGGCTCGGGCTCGTCGGCCGGCTCGTCGTCAGCGATCTCGTCGTCGCCGTCCTCGCCCTCGTCGAGCTCCTCCTCCATGCCCTCGTTGGGCACGGTGTCGGAATCTTCGATCGCTTCGATCGGGGCGCCCTCGGCGATGCCCGATTCCTCGCCGGGATCTGCGAGCCGCTCGATCGCAGCCACATGCTCGCCATCATCGACGCGCATCAGGCGCACGCCCTGGGTCGCGCGCCCCTGGACCGAGATGTCGCGCACGCGCAGGCGAATCAGCTTGCCGCGATCGGAGATCAGGATCAGGTGATCCTCGTCGGTGACGATGCGAACCGCCGAGACCTGGCCGTTTCGAGCCGTGGTCTTGATCGTGATCACGCCCTTGCCGCCGCGGTTCTTGGTCGGGTAGTCGGACAGCGACGTACGCTTGCCGTAGCCGCGCTCGCACACGGTGATCAGGGTGGCGTTGCCTTCGCGGGGGAACGTGCTCATGCCAACCACGCGGTCGCCGGGGCGCAGCGAGATGCCGCGAACGCCGCCGGCCGTGCGGCCCATCGGGCGCGCGCGATCCTCGGTGAACCGCACCGCGAAGCCCTTGGCCGACGTCAGGAGGACATCGTCCGCCTTGGTCGTGAGCGCGACACCGATCAGGCGATCACCCTCGTCGATCGAGATCGCCTTGATGCCGCTCTGGCGGACGTTCTGGAACTGGCCGAGCTCGGTCTTCTTGACCGTGCCCGACTGCGTCGCGAAGAACACGAACGCGTCATCGCGGTTGAACTGCTCGTCGGTGAACGGCAGCATCGCGACGACCTGCTCGCCGTCCTGGAGATCGAGCACGTTGACGATCGGGCGGCCCTTCGCGGTCCGCGCGCCCTGGGGCAGCTCGTAGACCTTCTTGTAGTAGACACGGCCCTTGTCGGTGAACAGCAGCAGGTGGTCGTGCGTCGACCCGGCGAACATGTCGACGATGAAGTCACCTTCGGTCGACGTCGCACCGGTGATGCCGCGGCCACCGCGCCCTTGCGCCTCGTACTCGCGAACCGGCGTGCGCTTGATGTAGCCGAGGTGCGTGCGGGTGACGACCATGTCCTCCTGGTCGATCAGCTCCTCGGTCATGATCTCGCCCTCGGCGTCGACGATCTTGGTCCGGCGCTCATCGGTAAAATCGGCCCGGAGCTGGCTGAGCTCGTCGGTGATCGCGCGCATGAGCTTGACCTCGTCGGCG
>JANOPP010000539.1:0-1568 GCA_031421915.1 Myxococcales bacterium
CGAAGGGCTCGCCGCGATAGACCCTTCGACACGGGGACTTCGACAAGCTCAGTCCCCTGCTCAGGGCGAACGGTGCTGAGATTCATCGCTAATCAGGAAAGCGCTTAGGTCATTCAGGCTGGCGCGAGCGCGTCCCATCGATCGGCCATCGACCTCCAGCTCGACCTCGAACTGCCATCCTGCACGGATGTGCTCGATCAGCGACTGCAGCTTCTCGAAGTACGGCAGCACTTGGACATCAACGCCCTCCCAGCAGTCGAACTGCAACGTCAGAACGAACGTCGCCTTCCAAGGCGACCGCCCCTCTCCGAGTTCGAGAGTCAGCGACGTCGCCAGCGCACCCCCGCAGGCGTTGCCCTCGAACGTGCCCGATTTGCGTCCGGAAGTGATGCAGCCGTTAATGTCGTCGAACTGCACTGTCGCTCCGCTGACTGGATCGGTGAGCCGCAGCTTCTGCACTGCTTTCTTCTTTGATGACGGACCGATGATGAACTGCGCGTCGACGAGAGAATTCGTGTCGAGGAGCAAGTCGAAGACGGGCGAGCCTGTCACCTGCAGGCCGGCAGCTGGCAATTGGATTTCGCGCCCATGGTCGGCGAGATCCCGCATTCCGCTACGCCATTGATCAGCCAAGTGCGCAGGGAACCGAATCTGTAACTTCACTTCCTCGCGCGCGAGGATGCCGTAGTGCGTCTTGCCGCCGACGAACGACGTATCGACCGACAGTCGCGGATCCATGTCCTTGAAAAATTGCTGGACAGCAGCGTGCGTGTTGGTGATCGCGGTGCGCGTAAATTTAGGCGTCGCGCCGGTCAGCATCGCCCGAACCTCTGCACGCGCGTCGTCAGGTTCAGGCAGTCGGCGCCCTCTCTCTGCACGGGCCCTTCGCTCAGCTTCGGCCTTCCATTCCTTGAGCAAAGTGGGCGGGAACGCAGCGCGATTGGCGTCGATCTCCGTTGCATCGTTGGAGCACAGCCAGATGCCGTTGTCGAACGACCTCCGCTGTTCTCGCGTCATCAACGGGTCAAATCGCGGGCCGCCTGGTGCGGCCGCGGCGATGTGCGCAGCCTTGCCGATGCTGGCCGACCAATCGGTTCATCGCCGGGGCCAATTGTCGGAGTTCGGCAGTCAGGCTTGGAGCAGCGGTGTGCCACTCTTTCCCTGAGCTTCTTGATCACCGGCGCAAGGAAGTCGTCTCGATTGCTCTTGGCCGCGCCCGACGCTACGGGACTAGCTGAAGAACGGGAGCGTCGTGACCGCTTTTCCGTATCTTTTGGCAATAATATACTTGACAGGACAAGACGAAAGCACGATGATTCACTCACACCAAGCGAGCGACCATCATGCTTACCGAGTTCAACAGCCTGAACCAACTTGAGAAAGCCTTCCCCGACGAGGCTTCTTGCGTCGCCTACTTCCGCGATATCCGCTGGCCAAAGGGTGTGACGTGTGTTCATGGTTGCGCCGATGCCAAGGTGTACCACCTGGCGAACGGCACATTCAAGTGTGGCGCGTGCCTGTCAAAGTTTTCGGTGCGCAACGGCACGATCTTTGAAGACTCAAAGTTG
>JANOPP010000540.1:0-15396 GCA_031421915.1 Myxococcales bacterium
CGCCCCCACCACGGCCGCACCCACCACGGCCGCACCGACCACGGCCGCACCTACCACTGCCGCACCGACCACGGCCGCACCGACGACGCCCGCACCGACTACGGCAGCACCGACGACGACCGCACCGACCACGACCGCACCGACCACGGCCGCACCGACCACGGCCGCACCGACCACGGCCACTTCGCCGGCACCGCCCGCCGCGAGCTCGCGTGCATCATCGCCGGATCTCGCACGCGCACCGTCGCGCGCCACGCAGCCGGAGCTCGCACGGACGTCGCCACGCGCCTCATCTCCGGATCTCTTGCCTTCATCGGCGAAGCCCCTCGCAGCGATCGCGCTGACGGCGATGCCTGCAGCCAAGATCGCGGCAGCGGCAGCGGCGCGAGCAGCGGCGGCAGCGGCAGCAGCGGCAGCAGCAGCGGCAGCAGCGGCTGCCGACGAGGCGGAAGCAGAAGCAGCGGCCGCCGAGCTGCTCGCGCACGCGGAGGCCGCCCGCGAGAGCGCTGCCCGTGAGAGCGCTGCCCGTGAGAGCGCGCCCGCCGTCGAAGCGTCGAGTGCTGGTCGCGAGAGCACACCTGCAGTCGAGACGAGCGCTCGTCCGCCCGCCGCGCCGATGCCGATCCCATCGATCACCGGCGCGGCTCCACGAAAGCCTCCTGCCGCACTCGCGGCGCTCGAGCGCGCCCAGTCGATCGCCGCACGCACGCTGACCCCGCAACCGCCGAAGGACCGCTCCACGGCTCCGGCTAACACCGTCCCCGCCGCGACGCCGACGACAACCTCGCCCAGCGCGGCACCGACTGCCACAAACCCAACTGCTCCGACCAAGCTTTCGGTCAGCGCATTCTCGAGCGCCGCCACTCCACCCGCGGCCCAGTCCACGGCAACACCGCGCGCGATGCCCGACCCACCGGCGAAGATCGCCGATGGCACCGAGAGTCAGGGTGCACCCGTTCCCGATGCGATCGCGGTAGGCACGACCGTTCCGACCACGCGACTCATGCTGTCTGCTCGCCTGTCGGAGACGCTGACGGCGTTCATGACCGCACGTAGCGTCGAAGCAGCGATCGACTCGCTGATGCAGTTCACGGCCAAGCGCTGGAAGGCGGCGCTGCTGCTCGAGATCGAGGACTCGGCCGCCACGGGACGCCGCGGTCACGGCTTGGAGCTGTCCGATGACCTCGCGCAATGGATCGTCATGTCGCTGACCGAGCCGTCGCTGCTGCAGGCGGCGTGCGCGTGCGACGGCGCCGCAACCGCGACACCCTCCGGACACGGTGATGTGGAAGATCGGCTGCAGCGGCTCCTCGGTCTGGGTCGCGCCCCCGCCGCGATCGCGATCGTCGTCGACGGAAAGCCGGACTTTCTGCTCGCCGTCGGCGACCCTGATGGTGATGACGTCAACACCGCCGTCGCGGATCTCGAGCGCGTCGCGCAAGGCGTCGCCGCTGCGTTCACGCGCCTGCGGCGATGATACCGTGAGGACGTGGGTGACAAGCCGAGCGGCAACGACGCGCTGCCGAAGTCGCCCACCGTGCACGCGACCCCCGCGCTGACACCCGCACACCGGGGATGGCGAACGAAGGTGTTCGTCGCGACGTGGCTGTCGTACGTCGGGTTCTACTTCTGTCGAAAGCCGTTCTCGGCCGCGAAGGCGGCGATCCAGGACGAGACCGGCTGGGACGCGACCACACTCGCGAACATCTACGCGGCGTACCTGGTCGCATACGCGATCGGTCAGTTCATCGCGTCGGATCTCGGAACGCGGCTCGGACCCCGGCGGAACGTGCTCATGGGCATGGGGCTGTCGATCGGCTGCACGATCGCGATGGGAGTCACGCTCGATCCGTGGCTGTGGGCGGGGCTGATCGCGGTGAACGGCCTCGCGCAGGCGACGGGCTGGTCGGGAAACGTCGGCACGATGGCCGGCTGGTTTCACAAGCACGAGCGTGGCCGGGTGATGGGGCTGTGGTCGACGAACTTCACCGTCGGCGCGTTGAGCTCGGCGTGGGTTCTCGGCTGGGTGCTGTCGCTGCGTGAAGAGGGCATGCCGCCGCCGTGGCGGTGGTGCTTCTTCGCAGGTGCGATGGTGCTCGCAGCGGTCTGGATCCAGTACTTCTTCTTCCAGCGCAACCTCCCCGAGGATGTCGGGCTACCGCCGATCGACGATCCGATGACGCAGGTCGACGAATCGAAGACGCCCGAGCCTCCGCAAGCTGGCTACATGGGGTTGTCACGCAACTCGTGGATCAACCTGTTCCTGGTGTCTGGCTTCTACTTCTTCGCGAAGTTCGTGCGCTACGCGATCTGGTCGTGGGCGACGTACTTCCTCGTGAAGAACTACGCGCTTGGCAACGCCGAGGCGAACGTCTACGCGACCGCGTTCGAGCTCGGAGGGCTGCCTGGCGTGTTCATCACGGGATGGCTGTCGGATCGTTACTTCAAGAGCAAGCGCGCCGGCGTCGCGCTGATCATGATGATCGGGATGACCGCCGCGACGGCGGCCCTGGTGATGTTCGGCACCAGCGGGGTGTGGCCATTCACGATCCTGCTGTTCCTGGTCGGCTTCACACTCTATGGCCCCGATGCGTTGCTCAGCGGCGCAGGCGCGATGGATGTCGGTGGTCGATATCGCGCCACGTTCGCGACAGCCGTGATCTCCGGTTTCGGCAGCTCCGGCCCGGTGGTCCAGGAGCTGGTGATCGCGCGGATGTACGACTCCAAGGGCGGCGACCTCGGCCCGATCTTCACGCTCCTGTTCGCGAGCACGGCGCTGGCGACCCTGTTCTGCGCCGCGCTCGTGTGGAGGAATCGTCGCGGAGGCAGCGGGATCTAGCTGCCTCTGGTAGCATGGCAGGCACTCGTGTCTTCGATTCTGATCGTCCATCCCGATCGCAAGACGCAGCGGATCGTCCAGCGCATCCTCGGTGTCACAGGTCACACCGTCGACATCGCCGATGATCTCGAGCAGGGTACGCGGCTGATCGCGCACCTGCAGCCGGTGCTGGTCGTGATCGATGGGAGCGCGGTGATGTCGCCGCGGATCGACGAGTTCTTCGCTGCCGCCAGAGCTCGCGGCGCCGAAGCGTGCATGACGCTCCTAGGTGGCGCGGCCGTCGAGCAGGTACCAAAGATTCTTGGAATGGGTGCCGTGACAAACCTGCTCGTGCACCCGATGCCGGTGCTCGCCGAGGAGCTGACGATCACGGCGCAGAAGCTGATCCGCAACGACATCTTCGGCGCCGAGAAGTATCTGTTGTGGGGAACCGACCTCGTGTCGATCACGCTGACGCGGGCGAGCCAGCGCGCGGACCTCGTGGCGCAGATCTCGAGCCAGATCCGCGGCCAGGGCCAGAGCGCGCGTGTGGCCTCGATGGCGATGCTGGTCGCCGACGAGCTGTTGTCGAACGCGGTGCACAACGCACCCGTGGATGCGAAGGGCGAGCACTATCGCCGCGAGCTGCCGCGCGCCGACGAGCTCGAGCTCGACGAGCGGCACCAGGTGAAGCTGCGCTGGGGCTGTGATGCGCGATATCTGGCGATCGAGGTGACCGATCCGTTCGGCAGCCTCGACCGCGATACGATCCTGCGATCGCTCGCGAAGAACGACGTGCGGGAGCACGGCAGTGGCGCCGGGATGGGCGTCGCGCTGGCCTACCGGTCCTGCGACCACCTCGTCTTCAACCTCGCGCCCGGGGTGCGAACCGAGATCATCGCGCTGATCGATGTCC
This sequence comes from Myxococcales bacterium, assembly GCA_031421915.1. Lineage (GTDB taxonomy): Bacteria > Myxococcota_A > Polyangia > Haliangiales > Haliangiaceae > JABFXX01. The sequence continues at coordinate 3,735 of JANOPP010000540.1, forward strand.
GCCATCCCCCGACGGAGCGCATCGCCGCCTCTTCGTATAACGTGTTCGTGGAGCGAAGCTAGAGATGGAGACGCGCGGCCGCATGACGATCGAAGCGCAGGGCGATGCCCTGATGATCGCGGGTGCGATCGACGAGGCAGCTGCGTTGCACGAGCTCGTCGGTCGCGCGCAGGCCGGGCGCCTCGTGCTCGATCTGTCTGGTGTGACGTTCATCAACTCGCTCGGCGTCCGCGACTGGATCCGCATGCAGGCGGCCGCGCAGAAGGCCGGCATCGCGGTCGAGCTGCGCCGGGTTGCCGAGCCGCTGGTCCACCAGCTCAACATGATCATCGCGACGCGCGGGAACGCCACGGTGACCTCGTTCTCTGCGCCGTACGCGTGCGATGCATGCGGCCGCGAGGAGTCGCTCCTGATCGATGCGTTCGCGAACGCGGCCGGCCTCGCGAGGATGGAAGCCCCGCCGATGCCGTGCCCCGAGTGCGGGTCCCCGATGGCCTTCAATGACTTCCCCGAGCGCTACTTCTCGTTTCTCCAGCCCTGATAGGGCCCAAATGGAGCGAGCCAGCGGACGCTGGTGAGCGGGACCCGAACGGGTGTAGTAAACGGTCGTGCTCCAGGACTTCGCCCACGCAGTTCAGGGTCTCGTCGTGGACCTCGGTTACCCCGGACTGTTCATCCTCATCGTGCTCGAGAGCACGATGATCCCGATCCCCTCGCTGCTCGTGATGCCGTTCGCCGGCTACCTGGCGGCGCAGGGACACTTCTCGCTACCTGTGATCTTGGTCATCAACAGCACTGGCGCCCTCGTCGGCTCCGCCCTGTCCTACTGGCTGGGGGCCGCGGGCGGTAAGCCCCTGCTGCTCAGGTATGGCAAGTACGTCTTCGTCCGCCCCAAGGACATCGAGAAGACCGAGGAGTTCTTTGCAAAGCACGGCAAATGGACCGTCCTGATTGGACGGTTCTTGCCGGTCGTTCGTCACATCATCAGCATCCCTGCCGGAATCGCCCGCATGCCTCTGGTCCCGTTCTTCACGCAGACGTTTCTCGGCTCGACCCTGTGGGGCGGTGGGCTCATGCTCATGGGGTATGGACTTGGTGCTCGGTGGCAGGCGATCGCCGCCCAGGCCAAGAAGGTCGACCTCCTCATCGCCGTCGGGATCGTGCTAGTTCTCGTGGCTCTCGCGGTCCGGTTCTTCCTCAAGCGCCGCAAAGAACGTACGAACAACGCCGATACCACCGTGTAGTCAACGTGTCGTACATCAGCCGAACCCCAACGCAGCCGCCGGTGAGCGACCTCCCGGGAACCGCGTCCCCCGTGCTAGCTTCATCCGGCATGACGCTGTCGGCTCAAGCAGCGGCGTATGGCACCAGTGTCCTCGACAGCCACGAGATCGAGCTGGTCGAGCAAGCGATGGCCGCGGTCAGCTCGCGCTCGCCCGCAGACGCCGCGATCCTCGCGGGCCTGATCGCCGAGCTCAAGGCGACCTCGGAGCTGCTCGACCGCCAGCGCCCGCTGCGCCGCCCGACCGCCCTCGGAGGTGAGCCACGCAACGAGCAGACGCTGATCGATCACCTGTGCACCATCGACGGTCTGTCCGGTGACCTCGCGCTGCCGCTCAAGGCGACCCTGTCGCGGACGTACCTCCTCACCAAGATCAACTTCCTCCGTGGGTTCGTGAAGGCGACGTCGGCACTCACCGACTCGCCCGACACCCACAAGGTCACCCACGAGCTTCGCGAGGAGCTAGCGCAGTCGATCTACACCCTGATGGCCGAGGAGCTGTTCCTCGCCCTCTTGCGCAAGCCCGATGTCACGCGCCGAACCAAGCAGCGCGCCGCCGATCAGCTGATCACCGTGTGGGACGACGCCGCGCTCGAGATCGACGACTTCTCGCCGTTGCTCGAGTCGGCGTGGCACGCGCGCAACCGGATCAACAGCGCGTACGGCACGCTGCTCGGTGCGACCGAGACGTTCCGCCTCGTCACCGAGGACTGCTCGCCCGACGTCCTCGAGTTCTTCGGTCGGGACGGCATGTCGGCCGACGAGAGCGCCGCGTTCGAGGAGTTCCTGTTCAACATGACGAGCGAGGAGCTCGCGACGCTGCGCCGCGCGATGCAGCAGCAGCACCTGTCGGCCGCGAGCCCCGCATGGGCTGCCGACATCCTCGGTCGTCAGATCGAGGAGCTCGAGCACGCGAAGGAGATCGATCCGATCGCGCTGTATCGCAGCTACCAGCGCCGCCAGCTCGCGGCGGACTTCCGTCTGATGTCTGGTGCACCGGGCCCGCGCCGTACGGCCGAGGGCTACCTGATGGTGTACCTGCTCGACCAGCAGTAGCCGCAGCTACGCGGCTTGTGCGGCGAGGTGGCGCTCGATCATCTTCGAGAGCTCCGGAATCGCTTCGATGACATCCTTCTTCGCGCCATCGCGCATGCGCAGGTACATCTTCTTGGCCGTCGTGTGCGACGTCTTCTCGGCGCGCGCATCGGTGACCGACAGGAGATGCTCGGCGACCTCGTCGGAGCGCGAGATCACGTAGTCCGAGAACGAGGTGGTCTTCTGCGTCGACCACTTGTCGTAGTGCGGCTGGAGCTTGTCGAGCCACTCGTCGAGGAGCGCGTTCACCGTCTCGGGAACGAACGTCTTCTTGATGCCCTTGATCATCGCGTAGGCGCTCTTGATCACGAAGCCCTTCTGCTTCACCTGCGCATCGATGAGACCGATGGTGTCGGTGACAACGAGAGGGCGAATAGGATCCTTACCGATCAGCTCGACGAGAGTTGACATCGCACTTCCTTCTAGGCTCTTAGAAGTGCGGTGTACCAGATTTTCCGAGGCAGGGCCCGGCAATCACCGGCGTCTCACTTCTCGTTGAACGTGATGCCATAGCGATCACAGCGGGTCTTCATCTGCTCGCGGTCCGGGGCCGGCAGCTGGAGGTACCACTTCTGTGCCTCGATCGAGTTCCCGTCGATGCACGCTGCCGAGACCATGATCCGCAGCATCCGGGTGTTCGTCGGTTCGAGCGTGAGCGCTTTCTGCGCGATCGTCTGCGCCTCGTCGAACTCGCCGCGGTCGTAGGCCTTGTTCGCTTCGGACATCAGCGCATCGAGCTTGCCCACGTCCTGCGGCTTGACCGGCTCGGGCGGCGACGTCGGCTGCGTGGTCTGGACCCGAACGTTCCCGTTCTTCGGGATCGAGACCGTGCTCGGCTGCCGGGTCTCGGGGGCCGCTGACTCGGGCGGAGCGACGTCCTCCTCGACACGGGCGGGCTTGTCCTTGGCCGGACGACGCGGGACGTCCGCGGTCGCGGGTGTGGCCCGTACTTCGAGGAACAGGTAGACGCCCAGGCCGAAGACGGCGAGGGCAGCAACCGTCAACAGGATGTGACGCACCGTCACGCCCTTTTTCCATAGCACGCGCGGCGTCGGAAAGCTCTCACCGTCCCGGCGGTGCTGGCAGTTGACGCCGATCTGGCCGGCGGCTTATTCCGCTCGGATGATGAGAGTCCTCCAGCTTGCCTTGTTCAGCGGGGTCGCGTTGCTCGCTGCCGCCTGTGGCGACAACTCCAAGGAGTGCGGTGAGAACACCGAGCTCGACGAGCAGGGATACTGCGTCGGTACCGGCGGTCCGGCCATGTGCGCGAATGGCACGATCCTCGACCCGATGACAAACTCCTGCGTGATCGACCCGACCGCGTGCCAGGACGGCACCGTCCTGGTCAACGGCGCCTGTCGGAACCCGAACACCGACGTCACGCCGGACATCCTCGAGGGTGCCGAGCCCAACGGCGCCGGCTTGATCGAGGACAGCACCACGCCAGCCGGCGAGATCACGCTGAAGCCGATCGGCCAGTCGGTCGTGATCAAGGGCACGACCAACCCGTTCCGCGATGCCGACGGCGATGGCCAGAAGGACGCGGACTACGACACCTACTTCGTCGACGTCACGGCACCGACGCTGCTCGACATCGCGGTCGATGGGACGAACGGCACGATGTCAGCGTTCATCGTGATCGCCTCGGGCGCGAGCAACCCGGTCAACCAGGTCGACTCGGGATGGATTCGCTACGGCATGAACGTCACGGGCGACGCATCGAAGCGCCAGGTCTACCTGCCGACCGCGGGCACCTATGCGATCGCGTTCGCCGACACTCGCTCGCTGTTCATCGACAATGACTCGCCGCCAGCCGCGGGCGCGGGCGGTGCCGCCGGCAACCCAATGGCGAACTACTACGCGACGATCCAGCAAGTCGCACTGCCGACCGCCGTACCGATCACGTTGACCGCGGGCGAAGGCACCGTCACCGGCACGATCACCAGCGACGTGAAGCTCTACTCGGTCGCGATGGGACTCGGTCTCAACCAGGCCACGCTCGAGATGCCCGGTGCGGCCGCGAACCCGAGCGTCGTGGTCCTCCGCAACATGCTGTTCAAGACGTCGGCCGACGAGGGTGCGGCAGGTGCCGACGTGCTGCTGGCCGGGTTCCGCGCGACCGACACGTCACTCGTCGTCGCCGACTTCACCTACAACTACGGCCCCGATCCCGAGGCGTTCACCCTCACGGTGAAGACGAGCAGCGCGGTCGCGCTGTCGACGTCGGGTGGCACGGCCAGCGCGACCTTGATCGCCGACGAGGTCGGTGACCTGTTCGACCTCAACGCGTTCTACTACGACGTGTCCGGCGACAACGAGATCGACGGCATCGACATCTCCTGGAACGTCCCCGTCGACGGCCTGGTCGTCGACGAGAACCTCCTCGTCGTCGCAGCGTTCACGTTCGACGGCGGCTTCTTCGGTGACACCTGGGACCAGTATGTCGGCCTGCTGCGCCACCGCACCGCGGGTCGCTACTACTTCATGGTCTACGATCCGGTGGGTACGCCCGGCACGGACATGCTCACGGCGACCAGCCGGATCGAGCGCAAGACGCCGGTCGCGGTGGTCAAGGGCACGCCGTTGACAGCACAGGCGGTCGACACGGCGTTCGAGTCGAACGCGTTCACGTACGCCGCCAGCGCCAACGTCGACGCATGGCAGCAGTTCAACGCGACGGGCACCGGCACCGGCAACATCGACCTGCGGTTCTTCGATCCCGAGACCGCGTACGGCCGCCTCGATGACGTGACGACGCTCGGCGCCTCCCTGCCGGCGATCGAGGACTTTGACCCGATCTTCAGCGATTCGTTCGTCGCGGCGAGCACGACGCCGACCGGTCGCATCCTCCTCGATGACGGGACCGACGACTACCTCGTGATCGCGAACACCGCGACGGTCACCGGCACGCCGACGCTCGCCCTCGACTTTGCGCGCCGCGACCACCGCGATTTCGGAACGATCGCCGCTGCCGGCACCGCGATGCGCATGGACGAGTCCCTCGATACGGCACCCGAGTATCGCTACCTCGTGCGCACGGCGACGGGCAGCCGGATCACCACGACCGTCAGCCCGGACAACGTGCCGCTCGACACGCAGCTGCAGTTCGTGGGCGCTGCCGAGAACGTCCTCCTGACCGTCGACAACGGCGGCGTCGGAGCCGATGACACGGTCGTGCGCGAGCAGGTTGCCTCGGGCTGGACCGCGTTCGTCGTCTCGCCGGCCGTCGCGCTCCCGGCCGGCACGAACACGTTCGATCTCGCCCTCGCCGTCGCTGCACCACCTGGCTACAACATCGCGAACACGACCACCGCGTACGTCGATGCCTGCACGGGCGGCACCGCGGTGACCTTGAGCAACAACGATGACGGTACGTCGGCGGCGTTCGCTGCACCGGCGGGCTTCGACTACTTCCTGACCCCGGTGACGAACATCCGCGTGTCCTCGAACGGCTTCCTCGTGTTCGGCACCACGCTCGCCTCGACGCCTGGCAACGCGGACATGCCGTCGGCGGTGGCCCCCAATGGCGTCGTCGCGCCGTACTGGGATGATCTCGATCTGGTCACGGTCTGCCGCCAGACGACGGGCACCAGGACCACGATCCAGTGGGAGGGTCAGCTCTATGACTTCTTTGGCGCCGGTCCCATCGTCGCGTTCCAGGTGATCCTCGACACCGCCGATGACTCGATCGAGCTCGTGTACGACACCACACACGTGCCGACCGGAACCGCAGCGACGGTGGGCATCGAGAACCAGTCGGGTGTGGTCGCGCGCAAGATCGGCTTCAACATGGCCGGCGTGATCACGCCGGGCGCAGGCAAGAAGCTCACCCCGATGTGACCACTGCAAACTGAGAGTTGCCCTCAGAATCTGTGAGGGAGAGACGGTCCGGCGCCCCCGGGCCGTTGGTGTTTTCGGGGTACGATTGTCGGCGGGAATGGGGACTGCACCGAAGACGCCGCCGCCGAAGGCGCCGGATCCGCCACCGCCGCTCGCGATCAAGATCGGCGACGTCGTGCTGGACCGGTACCGAGTCGTCGAGCAAATCGCGGCTGGTGGCCACAGTGTCGTGTACCTCGGCCAGGACGAGCGCCTGTCGCGCCCGGTCTGCATCAAGGTGTTCTCCGGGCTGGGTGGCAAGTCGGGCGTCGGTCGCACGAGCTACGAGCACTTCGTCCAGGAAGCGTTCGCGCTGTCGCGCCTGACGCATCCGAACACGCTGCGGATCTACGACTTCGGTCACCTCGGGCCCAAGGACGCCGAGGGGATGCCTCTACAGGTCTGCGAGTACATGAACGGCGGCACGCTCTCGCAGGTGATCCGGGAGCGCGGCAAGCAGACGGTGCAACAGACGGCGGCCGTCGTCGCGGCGATGTGTGCGGCGCTCGCCGAGGCGCACGGCCTCGGCATCGTGCATCGCGATATCAAGCCGCAGAACATCCTGTTCGGCGAGGTCGGCGGCAAGAAGCTCCCCAAGCTCGCCGACTTCGGCATCGCGAAGTGGAGCGTCGACGCGGACGCCGAGGACAGCGGTCAGCGCGCCGAGGACACCGCGATCGTCGCCGGACAGAAGCTCGCGATGTATTCGCCGAGCTGGGCCGCGCCCGAGCAGCTCGCCGGCCAGCCCGTCAGCCCCGCGACCGACATCTACTCGCTCGCCGTCGTCGCCGTCTACATGCTGTCCGGCAAGGCGATCTTCGCCGACGAGGATGTCTACGCCGGCTACAAGAAGCGCCGCCACGCGGACGATCTGATCCGCGATGCTCTCAAGCCGAACGGCGTCTCGAACCAGGTGATCCAGCTGATCACCAAGGCGCTCGCGTTCGATCCGAAGAAGCGGATCCTCAAGGTCGACGAGTTCTCGACGGAGCTCGCGCTCGCGATCGAGCCAGCGACCGAGGAGATCGCGAAGCTGACCGCAGAGTCGCTGACGCAGAACCTGCCGGGACCGCCGCAGCGGCCCGTCGCCATGCCGCAGCCGCAGACGCCGACCACGCCGAACAATGCGATCACGCCACCTGCCGGCGAGCGCGTCGTCGAGCAGGTCCCGGCGACGCACACGCAGCCATATCCGCAGCAGATGGGGCCGTCACAGGCGCAGCCGTATCCCATCCATCAGCGCGAACCGCACCAGGAGCTGCCGCGGCCGCAGCAACCTGCTCCACAGCCGGCTCCACCGCCACCGCCGCCGAACCCGACGCCGCCACAGTTCTCGATCCCCGCGGGTACGCCGGGCTCGTGGCATCAGCCGCCGCCCGTCGCTCGTCCCCCGTGGATGGCCGCGGCGCAGCAGCTCGGAACCGGACCGGCGCGCACGCTCGCGCTGACCGATCTTCCTCAGCCCGCGGGGGAGCGGAGCGTCCACTTCCTCCAGGTCGGTTCGAACAACCAGGTCGACCTCGCCGGGACCCAGAGCTCGCGCGTGCGGATCACGATGATCCATTCTCCGAATGGCCTCGTGATTCACCTCAAGGGCCTCACCTGCTTTGTCGCCCACCTCGGCGGCCGGCCCTCCCCGGCAGTCCAGATCGACCACCCGAGCGACATCGCGCTGGTGACTCCGCGCGCGCAGGAGATCGGGCATATCCGCGTGGCCACGGGCGTCGCCGATGGCAATCAGCTCCTGTTCTCGATGGGAACCGAGCGGGTCGGCATTCGAACCGACGACTGTACGGACCCGATCTTGTTCGACTTCGGGCCCGGATCCGACGCATACTTCGTTTACACTCGGGGACGGGCGATTCCCAAATCGCCGCGTCGAGGCTAGATGGCTCACACACCTCCGCCAGGTCCGCCCCGTAACAAGACGCCGTCGGTGCAACCGGCGTTCGAGGAGTCCGACTATCAGGACTTCGAGGCCGACTCGACGAACGTCAACCAGATCCCGCAGGGTCCGGGCATGCCGCCGCTTGGCACCCCGCGCCCGCAGCATCACGCGCCGCAGCCACCGCAGCAGCAACCGCCGCCGCAACAGCAGCAACCGCACCAGGGCTTCGGCCCGTCGACACCACCGATCTCGCACGTCGCGCAGCAGCCGATGTACGCGACCGGAATGATGCAGCCGTCGCAGATGGGTCAGATGCCCGGCCCGCCGATGAGCCAGGTGTCGGGCATGATCAGCCAGCCGACGCCGTACGTGTCGCGCAGTCGCATCTACGCGTTCGTCGTCGACGAGACCGGGCTCCCGATCGAGCTGGGCTCCGGTCGGTTCGCGAAGGCGTACCTCGGGGAGGAGCGCTGGGTCGAGAGCAAGACCACGCTGCGCCGCCCGGTCGCGATCAAGTGCCTCCAGCGCGGTGTCACCGGCGAAGATCAGATGCGGTTCCAGATGGAGAAGGAGATCCTGGAGCGCGTCCAGGGTCACCCGAACATCGTCGAGCTGCTCGGCTCCGGTGAGGGCGACAGCGCCGGCTTCATCCCGCCGATGATCCGCGAGCGCGTCGAGAACGACTTCATGATCCTCGAGCTGCTCGACATGAGCCTCGAGGAGCGCCTCAAGGGTGCCCGCCAGAAGCGGCGCCGCGACGATCTGCTCGCCGTCCCGCTGCGCGAGCGCATCTTCCGCGTGCTCGAGTACATCATCCCGGTCGCGACCGCGGTCGAGTTCGCGCACCTGGTGCGCGACACCTGTCACCGCGACATCAAGCCGGCGAACATCCTCGTCAAGCTCCCGGACCCGAACCTGCGTGGCTCGCAGATGCGGATCAAGCTCGCTGACTTCAACGTCGGCAAGGTCGCCGACGCAGACCTCGACGTCTCGATGACGCGGTTCCAGGCGGTGCCCGGCACCCTCTACTTCCAGAGCCCCGAGCAGGAGACCAACACGTTCGAGCTCCTCGTGAACTGCACGCAGGGTTCGCCCGAGGTCGAGTTCTTCGAGGACTTCTACATCGACATCTACGAGAACGACACGTTCTCGCTGTTCAACCGCAACGAGCTCTACTCGATCGCGGCCGCGGATCGCACGCGCAAGAAGATCCTGCTCAACCGCCCGTTTGCGGAGCCGAGCGAGATCAACGTGCGTGGCCGCGTCGTCAAGAGCGTCGGTCGCCCGGCCGACATCTACTCGCTCGGCGCGGTGTTCTACTACCTGATCTCCGGCGCCTACGCGAACCCGAAGAACCTGTTCGACGCGTTCCGGAAGTTCGTCGAGTACGAGAAGCGCGACGAGAACAACTCGATCGCCGCGTACGTCGAGCACGAGTACCGGACGATCCAGAACATGCGCGCACCGAAGCAGGAGGGCCAGGGTGCCCCCGAGCTCGCACCCGAGGACCGGTTCTTCAGCTACAAGCACTACCTCGACGGCAACGGCGAGCTGATCGATCCCCTGATCATGATGATCATCGCGAAGGCGATGATCCGGAACAAGCCGGACAGCTACTGCCTGTCCTACGACCTGCGCACCACCGGCATCTCGGCGATGGTCCACGACCTGCTCTCGCTCTACGTGCAGTACGGCATCGATCCGTCAGCGCGCATCGCGTACGGCAACGATGGCTACAACTCGCAGAAGAAGACGGGCGCCGTGCGCCGCGCGTTCGACAAGCTGTTCAAGAAGTAGTCCGAAACGACAAAAAGAAAAGAGGCCACACCTTTCGGTGCGGCCCCATCGTCGTGAGCTGGAGAGAAAGGCTTACGCCTTCGCCTCGGGCTTGATGACCGCCATGATCGAGGTGATCACGCCGCCGACGACCGCGATTAGCATGAGCTTGCCCGAGAGGGGCGCGTCCATGATCTGACCGATCGACGACCAGATGCGCGTCTTGACGGCCGCGAGCGCAAAGCCCGCGAGCGCCGCGATGCCGTGCCACGCCTGAGCGGGCGGCTTCGCGAGACCCATCGCGCACACCGCCGTCGGGATACCGAACGAGGCGAGCATGAGGATCAGCTGGAACTTGTCGAACTCCATGAAGATGGAGAACATCGACGGCATCCCGCTGCCCATCGGCAGGAACATCGAGACAAGGCCCAAGATTCCGAATACCAAGATCACGACTTTGAGGTTCTTCACTCGATTTCTCCCCGACTTGTAGTTACGCGGACAGTACACGGTTTCGGACGAGCCGGTGCCCCGGGTAGTCGCAGCTCGAGAGCATTTTTTTTCGTGCGCAGCCGGCGGAAAATTGCCATAGCTTCAGGACCCATGGACGAGCCACTCACGGCCGCTGTAGCGGAGGACCTGCTCGACGGTCAGGACCTGGTCCCGGCAATGTCGGGCTCGATCCCCGAGATGAAGACGCTGCGCGACCGCTGTCTGGATGCGGGCTTTCCCGCGCTGATCGGGTGCCCGCCCGGTGCCGGCAAAGGTTGAGGGACCAAGACACACCTCCTGGTCCAGGAGGCAGATCTTCCGAAGCTCGGCACGCTGGTGCGCGGTGACTGGAGCGCGCACCTCGAACGCGAGGGCATCGATCCGGTCGCGATCACTTCTTCGAGCGACGCTTCCGCGGAGCCGCCGTGCCCCGCGTGCGGGACGGCCGCGCCGCTGGTCGAGGGAGCTTGCTCCGACTGCGGCTTGCAGCTCGAGTAGCTTGTGCGCGACATCGATTCGCGAACCTGATCGGCGACCGCGCCTTCGAAGGTGGTCCGCATCGCGAACTGCTTCACAGCATGCAGTAGCAAGGTTGCTTGATCCGGGCCTAGCCCGTAGATTCCGCCGTCATGTCCGAGCTGCCTGCACCGATCGCGAAGCGGCGGACGTTTGCGATCATCGCGCACCCGGACGCCGGCAAGACGACGCTGACCGAGAAGCTGCTGCTGTTCGGCGGCGCGATCCAGCTCGCCGGCGCGGTCAAGGCCAAGGGCGATCGACGGCGGGCGCGCAGCGATTGGATGAAGGTCGAGCGCGAGCGCGGCATTTCCGTAACGACGTCCGTGATGACCTTCGACTACGCGGGCTGCACGTTCAACCTGCTCGACACGCCGGGGCACGAGGACTTCTCGGAGGACACCTACCGCACGCTGACCGCCGTCGACTCCGCGGTCATGGTGATCGATGCCGCGAAGGGCATCGAGACCCAGACGCGCAAGCTGTTCGAGGTGTGCCGCCTCCGCAACGTCCCGATCGTCACGTTCATCAACAAGATGGATCGCGAGGGTCGCGACCCGTTCGAGCTCCTCGACGAGGTCGCCAAGGATCTACAGCTCGAGGTCACGCCCGCGAGCTGGCCGATCGGCATGGGGCGAGAGTTCCGCGGCTGCTACGACCTGTTCGCCGATCAGCTCCTGCTGATGGAGCGCTCCAAGGGCGAGTACATGCAGGAGGGCATCATGGTGTCGGGC
>JANOPP010000541.1:0-1803 GCA_031421915.1 Myxococcales bacterium
CTCGAATGCGCACCCGTTGTCTGTATCGAGATCGCCGTCGACTGTCCCGACGGCCAGGGTCCTGCAGATCTCGACAACGATGGCTGTGCCCTCGAGTGCGCGCCCGTCGTGTGCCCGGCGATCGCGGTCCAGTGTCCAGCCGGCGAGTCACCCGCCGACACCAACAACGATGGCTGCGCGCTCGAGTGCGCGCCCGATGACGCGGTGTGCCCGGCGGTCGTGGTCGATTGCCCTGCCGGCGAGTCGCCCGCCGACACGAACAACGACGGCTGCGCGCTCGAGTGCGCGCCCGATCCGAACGTTCCCTGATCAGGGCTTTTCGAGGAACGGGTAGCGGTAGTCGGTCGGTGACACGAACGTCTCCTTGATCGTGCGCGCGGCGGTGAACCGGAGCAGGTTCTGCGGCGAGCCCGCCTTGTCGTCGGTGCCCGAGGCACGCGCGCCGCCGAACGGTTGCTGCCCGACGACGGCGCCGGTCGGCTTGTCATTGATGTAGAAGTTGCCGGCTGCGTCGCGCAGCGCGGTCATCGCATCGACGATCGCCGCGCGGTCGCGTGAGAACACGGCGCCGGTCAGCGCGTACGGGCTCGTGCGATCGACCAGCTCGAGCGTCTCGGACCACGCGCGGTCTGGATAGACGTGGACGGTGATGATCGGGCCGAAGAACTCGTCCTTCATGTGGCGGACGTTCGGATCCTCGGTCGTGATCAGCGTCGGCTGGACGAACCAGCCCTCGCGTCCGTCGGTGCCGCCACCCGCTACGATCTTCATGCCGGTGGTGTCGCGTGCCTCGGCGATCGCCTGGGTGTGCTTGTCGAACGCGCCCTGCTTGATCACGGCCCCCATGAAGTTCGAGAAGTCGCTGACGTCGCCCATCTTGATCGAGGAGATCGTGTCGGCGAGCTCGGGCTGGATCTTGGTCCACAGCGACTGAGGGATGTACGCGCGCGAGGCGGCGGAGCACTTCTGGCCCTGGTACTCGAACGCGCCGCGGACGATGCCGGTTGCGAGCGCCTTCGGATCGGCGGAGGGGTGCGCGAGGATGAAGTCCTTGCCGCCGGTCTCGCCGACGAGGCGCGGGTAGGTCTTGTACGTGGAGATGTTGTCGGCAATCCGCTTCCACATCATGCGGAAGACGTCGGTCGAGCCCGTGAAGTGGATGCCGGCGAGGGCAGGGTGGTCGAGGAGGAGGTTCGTCGAGCCGTGTGGCAGACCCGGGATGAAGTTGATCACGCCCGGCGGCATGCCGGCTTCCTCGAGGAGCTCGTAGATCCGCCACGCCGCGAGGACCTGTGCCTCGGCGGGCTTCCACACGACGGTGTTGCCCATCAGCGCCGGCGCCGTCGGCAGGTTGCCGGCGATCGCCGTAAAGTTGAACGGCGTCAGCGCGAACACGAAGCCCTCGAGCGGACGCAGCTCGGTCATGTTCCACACGCCCGGCGAGCTCTTCGGCTGCTGGCGATAGAGCTCCTGCGCGAACGCCGCATTGAACCGCCAGAAGTCGATCAGCTCGCACGCGGAGTCGATCTCCGCCTGGTGCGCGGTCTTGGACTGGCCGTGCATCGTCGCGGCGTTCATTCGCTGGCGCCACGGACCGGCGAGCAGCTCGGCGGCGCGCAAGAGGATCGCGGCGCGGGCTTCCCACCGCATCGCGGTCCACTCGCGTCGCGCCGCCAGCGACGCCTTGATCGCGCGCTCTGCGACGTCATCGGTCGCGGCATGGAACCGCGCGATCACGTGCTTGTGCCGGTGCGGCATCACGACGTCGCGGATCGTGCCGGTCCGGATGCGCTCGCCACCGAC
>JANOPP010000542.1:0-10666 GCA_031421915.1 Myxococcales bacterium
AAATTTACCCCCTCTCTTTACTGCGGGGGGGGGGTGTCCTACCCCCCGCCGTGGGGGGGTCGGCTGGACCTGTGGACCAGCCGTGGCTGGGTCGGCTGGTCGTAACCGCTACTGGTACGTACCGAGGTCGACGTACGCGTGGTCGGCCATGATCACGTAGGGGCGATCCTGGAACGCCAGCTTGCCGTTGCCGTCGTGCTTGACGATCTGCAGGAGGCCCATGCCGTAGCCCATCGGGCCCTGCGAGTAGTAGTTGATCGACAGCTTGTACGGACCCGCGGTCGGCTTGCCCTCGATCGCGAAGCACTCGGGGCCGTAGCCCGTCGTGATGTCGGCGTAGAGCTCGCCACCCGACGGCAGCACCTTGTTGCTGTAGAACGCGTGACCACCGCGCGCATCCTGGATGTGAAAGTCGACGTCGTTGGCGTCGGTCTCCCAGTACATGATGAACCTCGTCGACGGCTTGGTCGGCAGCGCGATGCCGCGCTGTGACAGCTGCTTCTCGATGTCGGACTTCAGCTTCGGCGACGCGGCGGCGTACGCGGCGCCGATCAGGCCCGCGTCGTCGGTGAGCACGCGCTCGCCACCCTGGAACCGACCATCGGGATAGTTCTGGTCGATGCCGGCGAGGATCGCGGCGAACGCCTCGGCGTGCTGGCCGTTGCGCAGGAGCGCGTACGCGAGCAGGCGATGACCGGTGAGGTGATCGGGGCGCTCCTCGACGGCCTTCTTGTACGTGTCGACCGCGAGCGAGCGCGAGCTCGCACCGATCCGCTCGAGCCGCTCACCGGCGAACCGCCGGAGATCCGCGCGGCGGGGGAACAGATCGATGATCGAGCCGTAGATGCGCGACGCGTGGGCGAAGTTCTTGTTCGCCTCGAGCGCCTCGCCCATGCCGATCAGCGCGAGCACGTCGCCGGGGTCCTTGGCGTGCCAGGCGCGTGCCTTGGTCAGTGCCGCGTCGACGTTGCCGGACTTCAGCGCGCGATCGATCTCGGCGAGCGTGCCCTTGAGCGGATGCGGCGAGCCCTTCGGCGGCCATTGCTCGCCACCCGACTGCGAGAGTGCGTCGCCATTTCGATCGACCTGATCCTCGCTGAACCGACGATTGCGACTGACCGTGGACTCGGTGGTCACGTCCCGCACCGGCGGGCGCATCGCGGGGCGCGGCGCATCGGCCGGGCTCGGGCTGACGATCGACGGCGGCGGCGGTGGTGCCGTGGGCGCGTTCATCGCGCTCGAGCCGGCACTCGCGCCTGTGCTCGAGCCCGAGTCCGCACCCGCGTGCGGTCCCGCACGACCCGGCGACTCGTCGAGAGCGACCTTGAAGTCGCGCGTACCGTCGCTCTCCGTCAACGTCTCGAGCTCCTTGCGCAGCTCCTGGCTCTCGCCCTTCGCACCGTCGACGTCGCCACCACTCTCGGGATCCGGCAGGATCTCGAGCTCCTCCATTGCCGAGATGTCGGGGCGGCCCTTCCCTCCTTCGTCGTTCTTCCGCTTGTCGGCTTGCTGCTTCTCGGGCTTCTGCGGCTTGGGCGGCTCGGGCTCGGTCGTCGGCTGCGCCGTCGCGATCTGCGACGCGCGGCGAGTCTGCTCGAGGCCGTTCGGACCGACGACGAGGATGTCGCCGAGCGCGCGACGATCGATGCCGTACCGTGCGTAGTCGCCATCGGACTCGAGGACGAGCAGCGAGGTCTGGCTCGAGATCACGCGCGCTGCGACCGAGCGCTTCGCGATGTCGGCCTTGATGCCTTTTGCGTCGTCCCTGCTCGCGGTGCCGAGGCGCTCTTCGAGCTCGGCGATCTGCGCGGTCGCTGCGGCACGCTCGATCAGCGCAGGCGTGCCACCGGCGAGGCCGATCGCGCGGCGCTTGCCGCCGACCGAGACCTCGATCGTCTGCGCGGGCTTCGCCATCCGCGCATAGACCATCGTGCGCTGGTGCGGGCGTGCCGACTTGATGACGCGCGGGTAGACCCATTCGGCGCCGGGGACGGACACCGCGACGTCGGTGAGCACGCGCTCGCCGATTCCCGCGGCCACATCGTCGATGCCAGCGTCGAGATCGAGCACCGCGCCGGTGCGCGGCAGGCCCGCCTGCACGAGCGACGTCGCGAGCTGCTCGTCGCGGATGCCGCCAGCGAGCACGATGTCGATGCGCTCCACCTTCGCGGACGACAGCGCCTTGGTCTGGGCGATCAGCTCGGCCCCGCTCGTGCCTGCGGTCAGCACGCCATCACTGACGACGACGAGGCGCGCGCGCGGCGCCTTCAGCGAGCGGAGCGCCTGGCTCAGATCCGAAGCGCCCGCTGCACCGCGCGCGTGGAGCGCCGCGACGTGCGTGTCATTGAACCCACTCGCCGCACCGCTGTAGATCGGCTGCGTGTCCTGGTCGAACGCGAGAACCTCGATCGCGAGCGTGTCGCCGTACTTCTTGACGAGCGTGGCGACGAGCTCCTTGATCGAACGCGTGTAGCGCTGGTAGCCAAGCGCGCGCGATGCACTGGTATCGACGAGCAGCGTCATTCCCGTCGGAACATCGGCCGCGACCTGCGCCTGATCGAACGCGGACAGCTGCGCGACGACATACGTGCCTGCCGTCAGCGCTTCGGCCGACGCCTGCGCGTTCGACGCGAAGTCGACGTCGGGCGTCCAGTTGCGCTTCGACAGGGTCTGGTTCGAGCGCATCCCGTCGAGGCTCGTCGCGTCGAGCGAGACATCGACGCGCTCGACCTTCGGCAGACCGCGGAGCGGCAGCACGTAGCGCGCGCCCGGCAGCTCCTGCGAGAACGAGATCACGAGGTGCTTCTGCGACTTCGCAGCGATCGGGAACACGCGCGCGGTGAACTGATTGCCCGCACCCTTCTCGAGCAGCGCGGGATCCTGCTTGCGGTGGAGGAAGTCCTCGTACGCGCGGCGGGCCATCTGCTTCTCGACGACCTCGGCCTCCATGAACTGGCCGTTGTTCTCCATCGCGAACCGCGAGACCGCCGCACCCGGCGGCAGCGTGATCGAGAACGTTCCCTCGCGGATCCGGTTCTCGGTGTTCTCGAAGTAGAGGTGGAGCTCGGTGAACGCGAGCGGCCCCTGCACGACGGCCTTGGCATCGACGCGCGTCGCGAGCAGCCCGCTACCGTCCGACGCGGTCAGCGTCCACGGAGCTTCCTGGGTCTCACCGGCGATCTGCTGCGACGCCTGAAACTGCGGCAGCGGCACGGCCGTCACCTTGGCAGTGACCAGCGAGCCCGACGGCATCTCGCGGAGCGGGGCCCCGCCGACCGGCTTGGGAACGGGCCGCGGAGCGGGCTCCTGACCGGTCGAGCACGCAACGAGCAGGGCCAACACGCTGGAGCGGAGCTTCATGGTTGGTTTCCAACGCACCAGCCCCTCCTCCGGTCTCGCCGAGAAAAAGGCACTCCGACCCCTTTTCTGCCCAAGCTTCTCCCCCACTCGGTTTCGCGGAGTTGGAAAGGGGGTCCGAGTGCTTTCTCGGAAAGGCACTCGGACCCCCTTTTCATGCGGACTTAGAAAGGGGGTCGGAGTGCCTTATCGCCGGAGCGCGATGCCCGCGGGGGCGGCGATGTCGCCGACGATGACGAGCTTGCCGGACAGCCAGTCTGCCCACACGGTGCCCAGGACCTCGCGGCGCCAGGTGGCGAGCGCGGGGAGGGTCGCCGCGCCGTCGAGGCCGCGCTCATCGACGGCGCGCGCGAACTCCTCCGCATCGGAGCGGGTGGCGAGGAGACGCGCGGCGACACCGGTTTGTTCCGCGACGACCTGGACGATCGCGAGCAGCATCTCGGACCAGCGCTGCGCCCGGTTGCTCGCCGCGCGGCCCGCGGTGAAGACGGGGACCTCGCCCGGGCGCGCACCCTCGAGCGCGGCCACGATGTCCTCGGCGCGCTGCTTCGCGATCGGGGACACGGCCTTGATGCCGCGCACGGCGGTCGCGGTGGTCGGGCGCGTACGCGCGATCTCGAGCAGTGCCTTCTCGTTGAGGACCTGACCGAGCGGACGATCCATCGCGACGGCGACGCGGTGTCGCCACGCCGCGAGCTCGATGACGGCGGCGATCGCGGCGGTGTCGAGACCGCGCATCCCGCCGATGTGGCGCCATGCGGTCTCCGGCGTGACCTGCGTTGCAGCGACCGCCTCGGCCGCAACCTGCGAGCTCTCGGCGAGCGCCCACGGCATTCGCACGCCGAGCCGATCGCGCAGGATCGAGAAGATCGCTGGGAGGTAGCGCACGTCATCGGCGGCGTAGGCGAGCTGAGCGTCGGAGAGCGGGCGCTGCCCCCAGTCGGTCCACTGCAGCTCCTTGCCGAGCGACAGACCGAGCAGCTCGTTGCCGAGCGCCGCGAGGCCCACCTGATCGCCGACGCCAGCGAACGCGGCCATCAGCTGGGTATCCGCGACGGTGGGCATGGCGACGTCGAACCGCGTCGCGAGCAGCGCGAGGTCCTGACGCGGGGCGTGGGCCACGACGCACGGGTGCGATGCCAGTGCTCGAATGACCGGGCCGACATCGACGACGAGAGGGTCGATCAGCCGGATCTCCGCTGGGATCGCGACGATCTCGGCCACCGGCGCATCGAAGGTGACGTGCTGAGGCAACCATGACACCTGAACGAGACACAGCGTCGGGATCAGTCGATCCTGGGCGAGGAACTCGAGATCGAACGTCGCGAGCGGAGCGCTCGAGATCGCCGCGGCGATCGCGGCAACCTCGGCCGGATCGGCGACGGGCGTCACAGCTCACGATACCACCCACCCCGAGCGATCCCGTCCGACACTCCGGGGTAGATTCCGAGCAGGATTATGACGACCACCAATAGCTTCGGAAGCAAGGCGCTGATCACGGTTGGCTCGCACAAGGTCGAGATCTATCGCCTCGACGCGCTGGTCAAGGCGAAGGTCGGCGACGTCGCGACCCTGCCCTACTCGCTCCGCATTCTCCTCGAGAACCTCCTGCGCTACGAGGACGGCAAGACCGTCCATCGCGCGGACATCGAGGCGGTCGCGAGCTGGAACCCGAAGCAGCGTGTCGAGCACGAGATCCAGCTGCGCCCGGCGCGCGTGCTGATGCAGGACTTCACGGGCGTGCCTGCCGTCTGCGACCTCGCCGCGATGCGCGACGCGTTCGTCAAACTCGGCCTCCCCGGCAACGCGATCAACCCGCTGCGCCCGTCCGACCTCGTGATCGATCACTCGGTCCAGATCGACGAGTACGGGACCATCGGGGCGTTCCGCAAGAATGTCGACCTCGAGTACCAGCGCAACCACGAGCGCTACCTGTTCCTCCGGTGGGGCCAGCAGGCGTTCGCGAACATGAAGGTCGTGCCCCCGGGCACCGGCATCTGCCACCAGGTCAACCTCGAGTACCTCGCGAAGGTCGTGTTCACCGAGATCTCGAACGGCCAGATGGTCGCGTATCCGGACTCGCTCGTCGGCACCGACTCGCACACGACGATGATCAACGGCCTCGGCGTGTTCGGCTGGGGCGTCGGTGGCATCGAGGCCGAGGCCGTCATGCTCGGTCAGCCGATGGCGATGTTGATCCCCGAGGTGATCGGCTTCGAGCTCACCGGCCAGCTACCACCTGGCTCGACCGCGACCGACCTGGTCCTGACCGTCACGCAGATGCTGCGCAAGAAGGGCGTCGTCGACAAGTTCGTAGAGTTCTACGGCGCTGGCATCGCCGCGCTCTCGCTCCCCGATCGCGCGACGATCGCGAACATGGCGCCGGAGTACGGCGCGACGATGGGCTTCTTCCCCGTCGACGACGAGACGCTCAAGTACCTGCGGTTCACGGGCCGTACCGAGGATCACGTCGAGCTGGTCGAGCGTTACTGCAAGGAGAACATGCTGTGGCACGACCCGACGGCCACGCTCCGGTTCGCTGACTCGCTGTCGCTCGATCTGTCGACGGTCGTCCCGTCGATCGCAGGTCCAGCGAACCCGCACGATCGCGTTCCGCTCACCGGCTCGCGCCGGGCGTGGCGCCGCGCCGTCGCTGGCATCCTCGGTGACAAGTGCGCTGCTGACGCCACGGCGATCGACGCCTGGTCGAACGAGGGAGGTGGCGTCGCTCCGGGCATGCTGTCGACCACCAAGGACGTCACCACCGACAAGGGCTCGTTCGCCCTCGGGCACGGCTCGGTCGTGATCGCGGCGATCACGAGCTGCACGAACACCTCGAATCCGTCGGTGCTGATGGCCGCGGGCCTGCTCGCGCGCAAGGCGGCCGCGAAGGGCCTCACGAGCAAGCCGTGGGTCAAGACGTCGCTCGCGCCCGGCTCGCAGGTCGTCACCGACTACCTCACCGAGGCCGGCGTCATGGCGGACCTCGAGAAGCTCGGCTTCTACCTCGCGGGCTACGGCTGCACGACGTGCATCGGCAACTCCGGTCCGGTTCACGAGAACATCGCCAACGCGGTCAAGGACGGCAACCTCGTCGTGACTTCGGTGCTCTCGGGCAATCGAAACTTCGAGGGACGTATCAACCCCGTCGTGCGCGCGAACTACCTCGCGTCGCCACCGCTCGTCGTCGCCTACGCACTCGCCGGCACGATGAATATCGATCTGGAGACCGAGCCGCTCGGCACGGGCAGCGACGGCAAGCCTGTCTTCCTCAAGGACGTGTGGCCCGACCCCGCCGAGGTCGCCGATCTCATGCGCAAGGCGATCAAGCGCGAGCAGTACGAGAAGCGCTACGCCGCCGTTCTCGACGGTGACACCGACTGGCGTGCGCTCAAGGTGCCCGCGGGCGACACGTTCGCGTGGGACGACGCCTCGACGTACATCCGCAAGCCGAGCTTCTTCGATGACCTCGGCCCGACACCGAAGCCGCTGACCGACATCGCGGGCGCGCGCGTGCTCGCGATCCTCGGCAACTCGGTGACGACCGATCACATCTCGCCCGCCGGCAACATCGCCAAGACGAGTCCTGCGGCGCGCTACCTCGACGCACACGGCGTCAAGCCGGCCGACTACAACCAGTACGGCGCGCGGCGCGGCAACCACGAGGTCATGGTTCGCGGCACGTTCGCGAACATCCGGCTCAAGAACCTCATGCTCGCGGGCGTCGAGGGTGGCTTCACGAAGTACATGCCGAAGGACGGCAGCCCGTCGGAGCAGCTCGCGATCTACGACGCGGCGATGAAGTACATCGCCGACGGCGTCCCGACGATCGTGATGGCCGGCGAGTACTACGGTACGGGCAGCTCGCGCGACTGGGCTGCGAAGGGCACGCTCCTCCTCGGCGTGCGCGCCGTGATCGCGAAGAGCTTCGAGCGGATCCATCGCTCGAACCTGATCGGCATGGGCGTCATCCCGCTTCAGTTCAACGCGGGCGAGGATGCGTCTGCGCTCGGTCTGACCGGTGACGAGGTGATCTCGATCGAGGGGATCGCCGGCGGCCTCGCGCCGAAGAAGCAGCTCACCGTGAAGGCGGGGACCAGGTCCTTCACCGTGACGGCCCGCATCGATACGCCGCAGGAGGTGGAGTACGTGCTCCACGGAGGCATCCTGCAGTACGTCCTGCGCCAGCGCGCCGTCGCTGCCGCCGCCGCGATGACGAAGTAGCAGCGGCGCGGGCCGTTACTTCTTCAGCTTCACGCGCGCCAGGAGGCCCCACGCGCGCGCCTTGTCGGCGAACGTCGACTTCGCCATCCCGAGGTGACTCGCGGCCGCGCGGATCGAGCCGTGCTTGACGAGCGCCTGCTCCATCGCGCCGCGCAGCATCGCCTGGTACGGCACGAGCCTCCCCGCGTCGACGCTCGCCATCGTCTGCACGTGGTGGTCCCTGCCGAACCGGAGCTGCGGGAAGAAGTCCTCCGCACCGAGATCGGTTCCGCCGAGCGTCACCGCGCGCGCTACCGCATGCCGCAGCTCGCGCACGTTCCCTGGCCACGCGTAGCCGGTCAGCACTCGCCAGCCGGCGTCGGTCACCGTCTTCTCGCCATGCTCGGGCGCATGCTCGCGTAGCATCCCCTCGACGAGCTCGACCAGGTCGCCCATCCGCTCGCGCAACGGCGGCAGCTCGAGCACGACGGTCGCGAGCCGGTGATAGAGGTCCAGGCGCAGCTTCGACGACTCCGTCCCCAGCCCGTCGAGCCGGTTCGTCGCGGACACGAGGCGGACATCGACCGACCGCTCGGACATACCCCCGACGCGTCGCACGCGCCGCGACTCCAGCGCTCGCAGCAGGTGGGGCTGCATCTCGATGGGAAGCTCGCCGATCTCGTCGAGGAACAGCGTGCCGCCATGCGCCTCGACGAAGTACCCGTCGCGCTCCGACACCGCGCCGGTGAACGAGCCCTTCTCGTGGCCGAACAGCTCCGAGCCGATCAGCTCGCGCGGGATCCCGCCGCAGTTCACCGCCACGAACTTCCCCGCGACCCGCCGCGATGACTCGTGAAGCACGCGCGCGAGCAGGTCCTTGCCGGTACCGGTCTCGCCGACGACGAGCACGTTGCAGTCCGACTGCGCGGCGCGCAGCGCCTGATCGATCGTCGCTCGCAAGGCCGGATCGTGACCGCGCAGCGCCTCGAGTGCGCTCGTGGGGTCGGGCCCGGCGCCCGCGATCGCGACGAGCGTCGTGCGCCCGATCGTCAGGTACGAGCCGACGCGCAGCTCCGCCGCCTCGACCGCATTGCCATCGATCTGCGTCCCGTTACGCGACTTGCGATCGCGCACGAGGATCGCGCCGCCGGGCCGCCGCTCGAGGATGCAGTGCAACTGCGAGACGCACGGATCGTCGACGACGAGGTCGCAGCTCTGTGCCGCGCCGACGACCCAGCGCCGCAGATTTGTGGTGAGCGGGAACTCGCTGCCGTCGCGCGTGGCGCGCAGTCCGACGACGAGACCCGCGCGCCGCGTATCGGCGGCAAGGGATTGAGTTGCGTGAGAGTCAAACACGATGGTCCTCCGGCATGCAGTGAGCGATGGCTATCGGTGCGCTCGGTAAGCTGTTGCCTATCCGAGCCGCGTGCCGTCGCAACGCCGCAATTTCCCGAGGAGGACCGTCCGGAGTGTCCGGCATCCGGCCCTCGGCCGGACGCGACTCCCGGTCAGCTGACCCCAGCTACGGCGTGCGCTCGTACGCGCCGATGTCGGGCGCCGGGCCCTGCGGCCGAGCCGCGCCGTCGAAGTCGTGGGTCGTCGATGGCGTCGAAGCGACCGCCGCGTCGATCGCGGGACTGGTCGCCTTGAGGCGGTAGTCCCCTGTCGCGGGCGAGACGAGCTGTGGGTCGACCACCATGTTCATCGCCGGGCCTTGTGGGAACGAGATGTTGTTCGTCACCGTGCAGCTCGTGCAGTCCACCGCTGGGCCTGAGGAAGTCAGGAAGATGTTGTTCTTCAGGTTGACCGTGTTTCCAGTCGCCGAGAAGAACGAGGGGTAGTTGTCGGAGACAGCGAACGTGCTGAAGGCCACGTCGACCTGGCTCCCGGTGTTCACAGTGTGGATGCGCCCGTTCTCGAAGACAGAGTTGCTGACCGAGACGGTGGATTGCGTTGTGAGCAGGCGCAGGGGACTGGAAGGAGTTCCGTTGACGCGTAGCTGGTCGGCCGAGAGCGAGCTATTGTCGGACAACGAGAGGGACACACCTGTACCTCCAGAACTCGTGCTCCCACCAATCGTCACACCGCGTGCGGTGGCTGTGCATCCGCCAGCTAGAAACCACGAGTTCTCGCCCAGCTGAATATCTACGAACCGCAGGTTGAGCGTTCCGCCCAACATCGTCGCGGGGCTCGTGCCATCTCCGCCGCATAGAAGCTGGCTCCCGGTCAGGTTGAACCGCAGACCGCGGATCGTCACCGTGGAGCCACGGGCGATCGAGGACGCAGGGGCGATCGCTTGGAGGGTCGCGCCCTCTCCCACGATCGTGATGTTCCCGCTCGTGGTGCGAATCGCCGTCGTGTAGGTACCGGGCGACATCCGGATCGTCGAGCGCAGTGGATTCGCGACGGCCAGCTCGATCGCGCGGGTCAACGAGCACGGCATCATCTGCGAGCACGCGGCCGCAGGACCGGCCGCAGGCGCGGCGTACACGACCTCGCTGACCGCAAGGCAGCTTCCAGCGTCGAGGTCGCAGATCTGGCTCGCGCATTCGCTGTCGACCCGACAACCTCGACACACCTGGCTCGTGAGCTCGCAGACCGGCGTCGGGTTGCTACACTGGTCGCTCGTCGTGCATGCGGCGGGAACCACGCATCCCTGCGCGTCGCAGCCGGCAGGACACTCGACCAGATCGTAGTCGTTGCCCGTCGCGTTGCAGCGGATGGCCACCTCTCCTCGGCAGCTGACGTGCTCGTCGGGCGTACACGCGACGTCGAGGCAAGTCTGCGGCGTCCCACCGACCGACCCATCGACATCGCAGAACGGGAACGCGGTATCGGTACACCGCCCATCGGTGCACGATCGAGGGTTCGGCGCCGTGCAGCTGATTATCGAGACCACGACGACAACACCCAGCCACGCTGTGCTCGACATCCTTTCATCCTATCCCGACGAGCCTCGAACGAGAACAGCCGACCCGAAGGCCGGCTGGTACATGTGCGAAGCCGACTCGACCGCTAGTTCAGGTCGTGGCGAACGATCTCGAGCGGGAGATCCTTCGGAACGCGAACGTTCGACAGCGCCGGGTGCAGCTTCGGCTTGCCGCCC
>JANOPP010000543.1:0-1906 GCA_031421915.1 Myxococcales bacterium
GCGAGCTGCACGAGGAAGCGTTCCGTCGACTCGGCGGTGCACCACGAACGATCGTTCTCGACAACCTGCGTGAGGGCGTGCTGGTAGCCGACGTCTACGACCCGACGCTCAACCCGCTGTATGGGGACATGCTCGCGCACTACGGCGTCACGGCATTGCCGGCGCGGGTCGGGCACCCAGACCGCAAGGGCAAGGTCGAGTCGTCGGTCGGCTTCGCGCAGAAGACGCCGCTCGCAGGCAGGCGATTCGAGTCGCTCGAGGAGGCGCAGAAGTTCCTCGACGAGTGGACCGCGCGCTGGGCCGACACGCGCATCCACGGCACGCTGAAGCGCCAGGTCGCGGTGATGTTTGCCGAGGAGCGCTCGGCGCTGTTGCCGCTGCCGATCGAGCCATTCCGCTACTACCAGCACGGCGTGCGCGTTGTGCACCTCGATGGCTGCATCGAAGTCGCGAAGGCCTACTACGCGACTCCGCCGGGCTGGATCGGGCGCGAAGTGCATGTGCGCTGGGACTCTCGCTGCGTGCGAATCATCGACCCGCAGAGCGGCCAGTTGCTGCGCGAGCACCTGCGTACGAAGGACGGCTTCTTTCGCGTCGATCCCAAGGATCGCAGCCCACGAACGCCGCCGCAGATCGAGCAGTTGCTCAATCGGGCTCGCGCAGCGGGCAAGCACATCGGCGTGCTGTGCGAGCGCATCGAGCAGCAGCGGCACCAGTACGGCGCGCGCCAGATCCTTGGCATCTTGGCGCTGGTGAAGAAGCGCGGCTTCGCCGCCATCGACAACTGCTGCCGCATCGCGCTCGAGGTCGACGTCGCCAACTACCGGATCGTCGCCCGACTCGCGGATCGGCCAGGCGATGACGACGCCGTGCTGCAACAGACCCACGACCTCATCCGACAGCTGACCCACTACGGCAACGTGATTCGCCACAAGACCGAGACACAGACCAATGAACCAGATCGAACTCGACCGCTCCCTCCGCAAGCTGCGCCTCTCGGGCATGGCGGCGACTCTTCCTACCCGGATCCTGCAGGCACAGACCGAGACGCTGTCTCCCCATGACTTCCTCGCCAATCTTGTCAACGACGAGCTGGGGCGGCGAACAGACCGGCTCATCGAGCGACGCCTCAAGCACGGTGGCTTCCGCGACCGCGGTCGGGCGCTCGACAACTTCGACTTCGCCTTCAACCCGCGCATGGACAAGCGGATGATCTTCGATCTGGCGTCGTGTCGCTTCATCGCCGATCGGCAGGATGGCCTGCTGCTCGGCCCGCCAGGCACCGGCAAGAGCCACTTGGCGCAGGCCATCGGCCTCGCCGCCATCCACCACGGCTACGACGTGCTCTATCGCGAGGCGCACACGCTCGTCGAAGAGCTGGCCGACGCCACCCTCGACAACTCTCGCAAGGACTACCTCAAACGCGTCGGCGCTGTGCAGCTGCTGATCATCGACGACCTCGGCATGCGCAAGCTGCCCCACACCGCAGCCGAGGATCTGCTCGAGGTCATCATGCGTCGCTATGAACGCGCCAGCACGATCATGACCTCCAACCGGCCCGTCGAAGACTGGGGCAAGCTCCTCGGCGACAACGCCGCGGTCACAGCGCTGCTCGACCGACTGCTGCACCACGCTCACGTGCTCAAGTGCGGCCCAAAGAGCTATCGCTCTCGCGCAGTCCGGGCCGACTCGGATGCGTCGACCTGACTCCCGCCCCGGCTCCTTGCCTCGATGCCCCTTGCTTCGTTACTCCCAACAGCTACATACCGTGCGTCTGCAGCCCTCGACTGGTCGGTTTTGAAGTGACCCCAACTGGTCGGTTTTGAGGTGTTCCCCGAGGCCCACGCGCGCGATCGCCAAGTTGGTGACATGCGCAGAATCGACGTAGGCGCGCGGCCAGCCAGCC
>JANOPP010000544.1:0-28738 GCA_031421915.1 Myxococcales bacterium
GATCGGGAAGGGGAACTGGGTTGCGGACCACGCGACCATGAAGTTGGTCTCGGTTGTCTCGACCGTCGATCCGGTGTCCCCGATCACCTCGAGGCGGGCGAGCTTGAACGTGGCCGAGGAGATCGACACGCCACTCCCGAAAGCCCCTGGGATGGAAGGCTGCGCCTCCCACGTGACCATCAGCCCGGGCGCCGGTTGTGCGTCGCTCGACGTGGCTCCGTCGAGTGATGCCGCCGCGTCTGAAGTGGGCGTGCCTCCTCCAGGACTGTCCCCGCACGCAGCGAGGACGAGCAGGCTTCCGAGGGTCACGCGCATGGCACTCATCGTGCTGCAACGCGGGGACCATCCCCTATGCTGACCCAACGCCGTGAATTTGTGCTCGCTGGTGCTGCGCACGCTGCGATGACTGTGCACGATTCGTACATTCCCATGGTCACGGAACCTCAGACCCAGGCCGGGGTGACAGAGCTTGCCGTCGCCACCGAGCCACGAGCGTTCCTCGTCATCCACATCGAGGATACCGGATCGCGTGTCGTCGATCTCCCCGAAAGTGTCGATGTCACCTTCGGACGCTCGCGCGGCGCGACGATCAGTCTCGAGCACGAGAAGGTCTCCCGCACCCACACCCGCGTACGCCGAACAGGCGAGGTGATCGAAGTCGAGGACCTCGGCAGCCGCAATGGCACCCGGGTCAACGGCGACAAGATCGAGGGCATTCGCAGGGTCGTCGTCGGCGACGAGCTCTCGATCGGGCCGATCATCGCGATCGTCGGCGCGACGAGCGGCCTGCGGCGCCAGAGCCCGATCCTCGGTGCCGAGGCCGGCGAGCAGCGCCTCGCCGCCGAGGTCGATCGCGCTGTGCGCTACCACCGCCCCGTCACGATCGCCCTGCTCAAGATCGCGAGCGATCCGGTGCTCGACGCGATCGCACGCACGCTACGCCCGATGGACGTGATCGCCGAAGACGCCGGCGATGACTTCCTGTTGATCCTCCCCGAGCTGTCGCGTGCGGACGGTGCGGCGGCGGTTCAGCGCGCACTCGACTTCGCGCGCACCTCGAACCAACCTGCGACCGCGTCGACTGCGGTGTGCCCCGACGACGGCACCTCTGTCGACTCGCTGATGAGCCAGCTCCGCAGCGGCCTCCGCACGGGACGTCTGCCGCGCGCCGAGACCGTCGTCCCCGATGCGCCGGTCGTCCTCGAGCCTGCGATGCAGCGCGTATACACGCTCGTCGCACGGATCGCCGACTCCACGATGACGTGCCTCCTCCTCGGAGAGACCGGCGTCGGCAAGGAGGTCGTCTGCGAGGCGATCCATCGGCGCTCCAATCGCCGCGATCGCCCGCTGATCAAGCTCAACTGCGCCGCACTCCCCGAGACGCTGCTCGAGAGCGAGCTGTTCGGACACGAGCGCGGTGCGTTCACCGGCGCCGACCGCAAGAAGATCGGCTTCTTCGAAGCGGCCGACGGAGGCACGCTGTTCCTCGACGAGATCGGCGAGATGCCGCTCTCTCTCCAGGCCAAGCTGCTCCGCGTCCTCGAGCGCAAGGTGATCACGCGCGTCGGTGGCACGACCGAGGTCCCCACCGATGCGCGCCTGATCGCCGCGACGCACCGCGATCTCGAAGCAGACGCGCGAACCGGCCGGTTCCGCCAGGATCTGCTGTTCCGGATCGGTGGCTTCACGATCGTCGTTCCACCGCTACGCGATCGCCAGCGCGAGATCCTCCCGCTCGCCGAGCTGTTCACGCGCACGACCGCGTCCGAGCAAGGGCGCTCCGTGCCGATGATCGCGCAGGACGCGCGTGACGTCCTCGAGGGATACACCTGGCCCGGTAACGTCCGCGAGCTCAAGAACGCGATGGAGCGCGCCCTCGTGCTCTGCGAGGACACCATCACCGCGGCGGACCTCCCCGACAAGATGCGCAACGTGGCGCAGCGCACCCGCCCGATCGCTCCAGCCGCCGACGTTCGCGGCCACCTCGCCGAGGTCGAGCGCGCCGCGATCGTCAACGCGCTGGACGCCGAAGGCGGCAATCAGACTCGCGCTGCCAGGCGCCTCGGCCTCTCGCGCCGCGCGCTGATCTACAAGCTGGAGAAGTACGGCCTCAAGCCGCCTCCGTCGCGCGCCGAGAGCTAAGTCAGCGGCCGGCCGTCTCGGCGAGGTAGAGCCCGAAGAGCTCCGAATCGCCGTCGCGCTGCCACATCACACCGATGCCAAAACCGACGTCCTTGCCGCCGCGCGCGACTCCAAGGCGTGCGCGCGGTCCGCGGTTGGACAGCTCCGCCGCGAGCTCCACGCCAAATCGTTCGAAGCCACCACTGCGACCACGCTGGCCGAGCGCTGCGATGCCCGCGAGGCCGACGTAGCCGCGGGCCGAGAGGTCGGGCCCAGAGAACGTGAAGCCGACCGGCGCGACGAGCGCTACGACCGCACGATCGTGCAGCGCGTGCGCGACGCCGAGCTGGAGCTGACCTTCAGGGCCAAACCCCGAGGCAGCGCCGAGCAACAGGCGGATGCCACCTGCGACGCGTGTCGCTCCGCGGCCCGACGCGCCGAGCATGTCGACACCGATCCGGCCACCCACGTGATGCTCGCCGCCTCGCTCGCTCACGAGCACATCGAGCGAGACGATGCCGAGCACGATGTCGCGCGGTGCATCGGCGGAACTGGCGATGCTTGTCGCGGCGGTGTCCGGCGGCGGGGGCGCATCGATGGCAATCGTGGTGGCGACGGCGAGAGCTGCAAGCACGGGCACTCAACGAATGCCGCGCTCCGTGCTTACAGGCTGCGGGCCCTCGGTCCGTGATGCTCGTGTCTAGCGGCGACCGGCATCGGGCGGGTTGTAGCGCTCTGCGATCGCGCCGTCGCTGGCTCCGCCGGTGACGAGGATCGTGCCGTCGCACAGCGTCGCAGCCTGATGGCCCGCGCGCGCAACGCCGAGGCGATCGGTCGGCACGACGTCGACGGAGCCGTCGAGTGGATCGAGGCGCGCGATGAACGCAGTGTTGGTCGCTGGAGTGCCCGGGTTCGCGTTGACGCGGCCGCCGGCGATCAGGATCCGTCCATCCGGCAACGCCGTGATGGTCGCGTCGATCACACCTGCCGTCATCGGCAGCATGCCGACGTCCTCGAACCCGGCGTCGAGGGAGAACAGCTCGAGCTTGTGCACGGGAGCACCCGCCGCGTCGATGCCACCGACGATGAGCACGCTGCCATCGGGCATCAGCGCGGCGGCGTGGCGGGATCGCGGCACGAGCATCGGAGGCGCGAACGTCAACGGGTTTGCAAGCTCCTCGGACAGCGGCTTGAACAGCTCGGCGATCGTTACCGGCGCTCCCGCCGCGTTGGTGCCACCTGCGATCAACACCGGGGCGCCTACATCGTCGCCGAGGCGCGTTGCGGTGTGACCAGTACGCGGGTGCGCGAGGACGGCGCGCAGGTCGCGGACGTCGGGGCTCGCCCCGGTGAGAGCGACCTCGGTGATCGTCCCGACGGGCGCCAGCGGGGAGCCGGGTGGAGCGCCGCCGATCGCGATCACGCGTCCGTCGGTCAACGTGGTCGCGGTCAATCCAATACGCGCGAAGTGAGCGTCGGGATAGTCATCGACAGGACGCTCGGGTCGATTCGGGTCGATCACCTCGAAGAAGTCCGCACCCTGCACACCGACTTGACCACCGAGAAGCGCGATGCGCGGTGGCCTGATGCCGATCAGAGCCTCGACAGCCCCCCGTCGTTCGCTCACCGATGCAATCTCGGTGAGCGTCCCGCTCAGTGGGTCGAAGCGCTCGATCTGCAGCGTGGAGGCCGACGCATGCGAGCCGCCGAGGAACAGACCGCTACCGAGGAACGAGACGGCCCGGCCTCCGTCCCGCGCAGCTGGGACCAGGTCGGTGCCGGCGAACTTCTGCGTGCGTGCGAAGAACACGTGAGGTTCGACCGACGCGTCGGCTGCCGAGACCGCGAACGCGCACGTGCGTCCATACGCGACCTGGCTCTCGCCGATGAAGCCCGCGAGATGGATCACCAGATCGTCCCCGAATGTTGCCCCGGGGAGGATCAGGGCTTCACCCCGATCGAAGCTCTGGGAGACGATGTCGACGTCATCGCCCTCACGCGCGATCGTCATCTCGATCCGCTCGAGACCACTGAAGGCGTTCGCATCGGCATCGTTGCTCGGGCCGTCGATGACGGGCTTGAGGACCACCTCGGTGGTGCAGCCCGTCGCGACGAGCGCGAGCAGGATGGGCCTGATCACCACGGGTTCCCCGCGTTCGTGGCGAACGTCGTCTGGGTGGTGTCCCTCGCCGCGGCGGCGGTGATCGGGATGACGATCGCGGCCACGAGCACGGCGGCGCCCGCAGCCCACACCCACTTGCTCTGGTACCAGCGGTTCTCGGCGATCCGCGGCGGCGCGAGGAGCTCGCGAACACCAGCGGTGAGCGGAGCCAGCGTGGTCGTGACGGCGGCGCTGCGGCGATCGCGCTCACGGCCATCGACGCCGATGAGCCGCGCGGTCCCGATGCGATCGACGACCTCGACGACGAGGAACGCGCGCGCACCCGCGGTGCGCGCCTGGATCAGCATCTCGTCTGCGCTCGGGCGCGCGATCGGGGCATTGCGCGCGGTGAGCGTCGCGGCTCCCGTGACCTCGACGCGTGCGCCCCACGGGGAACGCGCGACGCACGTGACGTTGACCCAGTGCGGTCCGATGATCCGCGGCGCTGGAGCTCCGCCCGCAGGGACACCGTCGATCGCGATCGTGCAGCCCTGGGGAGCGTCGACCGTCAGGGTCGCGGTGCCGCGCCCTTCGACGGCGATCCGCGCGCGCTCGATCTCGGCGGCCACGCGCGGTGGAAACCGAGCGGGATCGATCACCCGCGTCGGTGCGATGATCACCGAGGCCACGAGGTCGTCCCACGCGCCCGTCGCGTCGCCTTGCTGGGTCTTGACCAGCGCGCGATAGAGGAACAGATCGGAGAGCTCGGTCTGCGACAGGCCGTCGCCACCGCTGCGGTCCGCGGCCTCGCGGGCATCGTCGAGAAGCTTGACCGCGTCGGCGATCTGCAGCGCGTCGTACGCGGCGATCCCCCGCTTGACCACGCTCGAGGTATCCGCGCGGGCATCCGGCGTGGGTGAGCGATCGATCACAGCCGCACCCGCCTCGCGCGCCACCGTGGTCACGGGGTCGACCACGGCGCCGGGTGCCCACACGATCACGAGGTCTGCCGCCGGACGTGCCGCGGCCTCCGTCGAAGTCAGCGCCAGGACGCCGAGCAGGAGAGGCAGCGCACGCACCGGGCACGAGTTTCGGCTCACCGGGGCCACGGGTCAACCAAACCCGCGGCCGCCCGTGCGTCCGGCCACGCTATACTCGTCGGGATGAGCCGTGCGCTCGGCCGCTACGAGCTCCTCCGCCCACTCGCCCGTGGCGGGATGGCCGAGGTGTACCTCGCGCGCCGGCGTGCGGCCGGCGTCGAGAAGTGGCTCGTCGTGAAGCGGATCCGGGCAGCGTTCGCGACCGACGTCCGATTCCTCGACCTGTTCATGCGCGAAGCGCGGCTGTCGATGAGCCTCGCGCACCAGAACATCGTCCCGGTGTTCGACTTCGGACGGATCGACGACCAGGTGTTCCTCGCAATGGAGCGGGTCGAGGGCAAGGACCTCGGCAGCTCGCTCGAGCGTGCGAACGGCAAGCGCTTGCCGCCTCTGCTCGCCGCGTTCGTCGCATCGGAGTGCTGCCAGGCGCTCGACTACGCCCACCACCGCAAGTCGCCGGAGGGCACCGCGCTCGGGATTGTTCATCGCGACGTCACGCCGCGCAACGTGCTGCTGTCGTGGTCCGGCGAGGTCAAGCTGACCGACTTCGGCATCGCAGCGCTCGCGGGCGACGCGCACACGAAGCTCCTCGGGACACCAGCGTACATGGCGCCCGAGCAGGCGCGTGCCGAGCCGATCGATGCACGGACCGACATCTACGCCGTTGGCCTGATCCTCCGCGAGATGTTGACGGGCGAGCGCGCACGGCCCGGCACCGACCGCACCTCGATGCACGACGCCGCGTGTTCCGGAACGCTCGTGCGCTGGGCCACCGGCGTTCCACCGGCGATCATGGCGATCGTCGATCGTGCGACCGCCCTCTCGCCCGACGATCGCTACCCCGATGCGCGCTCGATGCTCGCCGAGCTCGATGACTTCATGGTCGCCGAGCGCGCTGCGAACAAGAGCGAGGCGCCGGCGCGCGGCCTCGCGGCATGGATCGCCGAGCTGTGGGCGGGTGAGCGCGACGACCGCGGCATCGAGGGCGACGTCGACGGCGAGCACCTCCACAGCTTCCTCGACGATGGCGCCCTGGACGCCGTGGGTACGGGCACACAGCGCTCGATGCTCGCGACCGCAGGCGAAGAACAAGCTGCCCCGGCCGCGAAGAAGGAGCGCGCGACGGCGCTCGCTGCGACTGACGTCGCCACATCGTCGACGGGCAATGCCGCGGGCGACGGTGCGCTGGTGAGCGGTCGACCACGCGCGCAACGGCCGACGATCGATCCGGACGCGTCGACCGATCCCATCGGCCGATCGAGCCGCCTGCCGTGGATCGTGTTCGCCGTGGTCAGCCTGGGCGGCGTCGCCGCGATCCTCGGGGTGACCCTGGGCGGTGCCACCAAGCCCGCACAGATCGCCGAGGCGCCGGCCATGATCGACGCGCCGCTGCCGGATGCGGCGCCCGTGATCGTGGTCGACGCCGCGCCGGCGATGGTGCTCGACGCCGCGCCCGTCATCGCGGTCGACGCCGCCCCCACCCGACCGACGCAGATCAAGGTCTCGCCACCCGTCGTCCCCGACAAGCCGACGGTCGTGCTGCGCAATGCTCAGATCAACGCGACCCCGTGGGCGAACTTCACCGTCGAGGGTGACGCAACCGTCTACGAGACGCCGAAGACCCTCCAGCTCGCACCGGGCAAGTACCGCATCCACTTCATGAACCCGGTGCTCGAGGTCGAACGCACCATCACGATCGAGGTCCCCGAGGACCGCGACCTCAAGCACGTCGAGAAGCTCGGCAACTGATCGCCTGCCGCGGGCACGGCGTGCGTGTATGATTGCGCACGGTGAGGCAATCGTTGTTGCGCACGTGCTCGTTCCTCGCGGCACTCGTGCTCGCCCAGAGCACCGCCGGTGCACAACCTGCCCCGCCGCCGCCCGAGGCGAACAAGGGCGACGCCAAGGAGCTGATGCAGCTCGGCGTGAAGCTCCTCAAGTCGCAGGACTACCTGGGCGCCCTCGCCGTGTTCAAGGACGCCCACAAGCGCTTCCCGAGCGCGAAGATCCTGCTCAACATCGGGACGACACTTCGGCTCCTCGATCGCAACGCCGAGGCCGCCAACGCGTACCAGCGCTACCTCGACTCCGCAGACGCTGATGCAGCGCGCGTCCCCGAGGTGAAGCTGGAGATCGGACGGCTCGAGAAGAACCTCGCGCGCCTCGCGATCACGGCGCCGCCCGAGGCGGAGGTCCAGATCGGTGAGGGCGACTGGGTTCCCTCCAGCGCGGCCACGCTGTATCGAGTCGTGCCCGGGCCGTACACGCTGCGCGCACGCCGCGAAGGCTACAAGCCCTACGAGTCGACGGGGGATGCCACGATCGGTGCGACGGTCTCCGTGGCGGTCGTCATGGAGGAGAATCCGCTCCCCGTCGGCAAGCCGGTGTTCATCACGGTCCCTGGCGACGACATGGGCGGCCGTAGAGAAGCGCCACGCAGCCGCCTCGCGGCACTCGCGATCGCCCACTTCGACATCAAGGGCGGCGCCGGCATCTTCGTCGGTGCGAGCTTCGACGTCACCGAGCGCCTGCAAGCCCGGGCTACCGGAATCATCGGCGCGAACTTCGGCGGGTTCGTCGGTGCGAGCTTCGCGCTGCTCACCGGTACGCTACGCCCGAACCTGTCAGCCGGTGTCCCGATCTTCTTCAACGACGGCGCGCGCATCGGCATCCGCGGCGCGGCGGGTCTAGAGATCGTCGCCAACCGTCACTTCGCGGTGATCCTCGAGCTCGGCGTCGAGCATCAGTTCAACCCGCAAGAGGAAGTCCAGTTCAGCGGAATGCTGCGCTCGATCAACTCGACCTCGTTCATTCCGGCGCTTGGCGTTACCGGCCGGCTGTAGTCAGCAACGTGTCGTCCTTCGCGCGCCGACACGGCTGGCTGATCGCGATCGCATGCGCGTACCTCTACATCGTTCCGTACTTCCCCAAGCTGGGCAGCGCGAACGAGCTGCCGCGCGTGTTCCTCGTCAAGGCGATGGTGCACGACCAGACCTTCGCGATCGATCGCGGCGTCGAGCGATGGCGCGACACCACGGATCTCGCCGACACCTCGGAGAGCAACGGCCACACCTACTCCAACAAGGCACCTGGCTCCGCGATGCTCGCGGCGCCGGTCTACGCGCTCGTCAGCCTGGTGGCCGGCGAGCCGAGCCTCGCGGTGTCGGTGTGGATCTGCCGGGTCACGACAGGAATTATCCCGACGCTGCTGTTCCTCGTCCTCCTGTACGGATTCCTCGCCCGGTTCTCCGAGGATCCTGCGATCCGGAAGCTGGTGCTCGTCGCCTACGCGCTGGGTTCGATGGCGATGACGTACTCGCTGCTCTACTTCTCGCATCAACTCGCAGCGGTGTGCATCGCGAGCGCGGTGATCCTCGCGATCGACGTGCTCGATGGCAAGCGAAGGCTGCGCGTGATGATCGCGGCGGGCGCACTCGCCGGTGCGGCGCCGCTCGTCGACTACCAGGCCGTATTCGCGGCAGTGCCGCTGGCAGTCTACGTCATCGCGCGCTCGTATCGCGACCTGCCACAGCTCGCGCGACTCGCAGGCTGTGCAGTGGTCGGCGCGGCGGTCCCGATCGCGATCCTGCTCGTGTATCACCAGGTGTGCTTCGGCAGTCCGTGGCGCACGGGCTACGACGCGAGCACGACCTTCGCGATGTATCACCAGCAGGGATTCCTCGGCCTGACCGAGCTGCGCTGGGCAGCGTTCCGCGGCTCGACCGTGTCATTCGACAACGGACTGTTCACGCTCTCGCCGTGGCTATTGCTGGCGGTCTCGGGGTCCTTCGAGCTGTTGCGCCGTCCGCGCCAATCGGGCGTTCGCGGGATCACGATCATGTGTGTCGCGATCGCGATCACGTACCTGCTGTTCGTGTCGGCGATCAACTTCTGGCGCGGTGGCGGCGCGGTCGGGCCCCGCTACATCACGGCGATGGTCCCGTTCCTGTTGCCGATGGTCACCGCGCAGCTCGAAGCCGTGCGTGATCGCCCGCAGTTCCTCGGCGTGCTCGCGGGGGCGATCTTCGTGGGCGTCGCGATCTACGCGCTGAGCTCGGCGACGTTTCCGTACTGGCCCGATAGCTTCACGAACCCGTTTCGCGACGTGACGTTGCACCTGATCTCCGACGGCCTCGCGGCCCCGAGCCTCGGGAGCGCCGTCGGCCTCCCGGCCGTCGTAGGAATCATCCCGTTCGCGGCGCTGGCAGGCGGGATCACCGGATGGGCAATATTTCAGGTCGTCGGGTGGCGCGGACTCGCGATCTCGGTCGCGGTCGGGTTCGCGATGCTGTTCACGTACTGCTTGGTTCCGGGCGTTTCGCGCGCGCATGCCTACGATTACGTCCGCGCGATGGTCGACGGTTGAGGCGGTAGGTGAGAGGTCAAACCACACCGCTTCCCGCAGCGAGTTGGTTTGACTTGGTTCCGCTCACCGACGATCCTAGGGAGGTGAGTCTCCAACGTTTCGGTCGTATGGCGACGAGCTCGGCGCCCGTGTTCTTGCCCGTGCTGATCGCGATCGCGGCCTGTGTCGGCAGTCTCGAGCTCGGGTCGTCAGAGCAGGAGACGATCGTTCCACTCCAGGACTACAACTTCGGCAACGTGCAGGTCGGTGTCACGTCGAGCCCGAACACGTTCACGATCAGCCCTGCGTCCGGCGTGCAGAGTAATCAGATCACGAGCGTCAGCGAGAGCTGCCCCGACTTCGCGATCACCGCGACCGGGTTGCCGGCGACCGTGAACAACGTGTGTACTGGCGGCTCGGGCTGCACGGGCTACATCGCGACGACGTACTCGTTTACCGGGACGTTCACCCCTGCCGTTGCCGCGCAGGTCAGCTGTGTGGTTACGGTCGGTATCGACGGCGTCCCGACGACGTTCACGCTCACGGGGCGCGGCACCGAGCCGGCGATCCGGATGACGGTGTCGCCAAGCTCGACGCTGGATCTTGGCCAGGTGCGCATCGGTGACACCTCGGCAGCGGCGAGCGTGCTCGTCCGCAACGTCGGCAGCGGTCCGCAGCCGATGACCGTCAGCTCGGTGGCGTTCGACGCGGCCTCGATCACCAAGGGCTTTGCGGTCGCATCGGGCACGACCACGTCGCACGTCGTCGCCGCGAACGGCGGTAGCGACCCGTACACCGTGACCTGCCGGCCGACGGCGACAGGCGCCGCGACCGGCACGCTGACGATCACGACCGACGACCCGGCGATGACGACGACAACCATCACGGTGAGCTGCACGGGCATCACGTCGAACCTCGTGTTCCTGCCGGCGGCGCCTGCGCTGCTGCAGGGTGCGCAGGCGCAACGAGCGACGCGCGTCGGCGAGCCGATCGATGTCCCGATCACGCTCCGCAACTCCGGTACCGCGACGATGACGATCAACAGCCTATCGCTCGCGGGCGCGCAGCTCGAGCTCGTGTCGGGCCCGAACACCGGCACGGTCCTCGCGGTCAACGGAACCACGAACGTCATGGTCCGGTTTGCGGCGTCGAGCCCGGTCGACCAGGGCACCCTCGGCACGCTGACGATCAACCATGACACCAACCAGGTTCGTACGCTCAACGTCCTCGGTGCAGCGCTCGCGACGACGATGTCAGTGAGCCCGGACGGCGCGGTGAACCTGGGTCCGATCTGCATCGGCAACACCGGGTCGCAGTCGTTCTTCGTTCTCAAGAACAACCCGGGCACATTCAAGATCACGTCGGTCACTGCCCCGGCAGCGCCGTTCGTCCTGACTGGAATGCTGCCGACGAATGGCGCACTCGACGTCGACACCAATGCGGTGAGCTTCACGGCGAGCGTGACCCCGACCGAGGCGAGCGTGCTCACCAGCGAGCTCGCGGTGGTGACCGACATCCCGAACGAGCCGCCGCGCACGATCTCGCTGTCCGCGATCGGCTTGCCCGAAGGTGTGACGCCAACCCCCGCGTCGGTCGATCTCGGCACTGTCTCGGTCGGCGCAACCTCGACCGGCCAGATGGTCACGCTCACCAACTGCGGCGCCACAGCGTTGACGCTCAACGAGACGCTGATCGTCGGCGCGAACCAGGATGACTTCGAGATCGCAATACCTCCGACCAGCACGACCGTCGAGCCCGGTGCCTCCGCGGTCTACGTGATCGTCGCGCGTCCGAACAACGCGGGTGGGCTGAGCGCGACCCTGCAGATCCGCTACGCGGGTGGCATGGCCGAGGTCCCGCTGTTCGGTAACGGAACGGGTGACGATCCGAATCGTCTCATCGAGCCGAGCACCTACTACTCGTGCAGTACCGGCACAGGACACAGTGCGTGGCCGCTCGGCGCCGCGTTCTTGTTGCTCCTGCGTCGTCGCAAGCGAGCGGCGTGATCGGCTCGATCGTCGGCAGCTACCGGATCCTGGACCTCCTCAGCGCGGGCGGCATGGGGACGGTGTATCGCGCCGAGCACACGCTCCTGGGGCGGATCGCGGCCGTGAAGGTCCTGCACCCGGACATGTGCGCGAACAAGGAGGTCGTCAATCGCTTCTTCAACGAGGCAAAGGCGACCACGGCGATCAAGCACCCG
Source organism: Myxococcales bacterium (assembly GCA_031421915.1). Classification (GTDB taxonomy): domain Bacteria; phylum Myxococcota_A; class Polyangia; order Haliangiales; family Haliangiaceae; genus JABFXX01. Next base: position 11,871 of record JANOPP010000544.1, read on the forward strand.
GGCATCGTCGAGATCTTCGACTTCGGCTACATGCCCTCGGGCCACGCGTACCTCGTGATGGAGTTCCTCGACGGGATGCCGCTGTCGCAGCGCATCAAGCAGCGTGGGCCGCTCACCGAGGGCGAGGCCGCGATGATTCTCCGCAGCCTGTGCGGCCCACTGGCCGCCGCGCACGCCAAGGGCATCGTCCATCGCGACCTCAAACCCGACAACATCTTCGTCATCCCCGACGCCGACTCGCCGCTCGGCGAGCGCTTCAAGCTCCTCGACTTCGGCATCGCCAAGCTCACCGATGTCGGCATGGCCGGCAGCGCGACGAAGACGGGCGCGGTGATGGGAACGCCGACGTACATGTCTCCCGAGCAGTGCAAGGGCACGGGTGACGTCGATCACCGCGCGGACCTCTACTCGCTCGGCTGCATCCTCTACCAGCTCCTCACGGGTCGGCCACCATTCATGAAGCAGGGCGCCGGCGAGCTGATCGGCGCGCACCTCTACATGAAGCCGGAGTCGCCGGCCATCCACGTCCCGAGCATCAGTCCAGCGACGGAGACGCTCGTGATGCGTCTGCTCGAGAAGGAGCCCGCGGATCGCGTGCAGACCGCTCGCGAGCTCTCGAGCCACCTCGCGCACATCGCACAGAGTGGCGGATGGACGCCGATCGCCGATCCGGGCGTTTCGGGACAGATGGCGTCGCCGACCGACGCGACGCGGGCATCGTTCATGCCGACGCCGGTCCCGCCGATGTTCACGCCGGTGCGCCCACTCACCCCGTACTTCCAGCCGGCGGCGCCCGGTGACGAACAGCAACCGACAACGCTGTCGAGCTCGCAGGGTCAGTCGAGCCCCGCCATCGCGACGAAGCGCTCGCGCGGTCCGATCATCATCGGCCTCGCCGTCGGTGCACTCGCGATCGCGGGCGTCGTCGCGTTCACGAGCTTCCGCAACAAGGGAGAGACCGCGGAGCACTCGGCTGCACCCGCTGCCGCACCCGCGCCCACGGCCACACTCGAACAGCCCGCAGAGCCCCCACCGCCGCCCGTGGTTGTCGATCCCACGCCGCCCGCCGTGGCCGATCCTACGCCGCCCGCCGTGGCCGATCCCACGCCGCACGCCGTGGCCGATCCGCCGATCAAGAAGCCGGCCGTCGCAACGAAGACCATCAAGCGGCCCGCCACCAAGGGAAAGAAGCCCGCTGCGGCGGGGACGAAGGCCAAGCCCGCCGATTCGAAACCAGCCAAGCCGGCCAAGCCGGATCCCGGACTGATCGAGAGCGACCTCTAGAGCCCGACGGCTCGGCGGCGCTCCGGCGAGAGCGCTGCATCGACGTAGACTCGCTTCCCGGAGCGCAGCGCCTGGAGCACCTCCGACACCTCCACGGTGACCTCGGTGAGGTGAAACAGGCGGATGCAGACGCCATCGTCACGCACGAGATAGACGATGGGTCGGAGCCCGATCCGGTAGACGAGGTCCGCCGTAATCAGGCGGTTCTCCGAGAATGGAAGGACGACGACCTCGCTGTCGCGCGCGATGATCTCGGTCGCGATGCTGCGTGCGCGCGCGATGCCCGGATCGACCCACGCGGCCCCGTAGTGATGTGCGACGGTGACGATGCTGCCGATGCTCTGGACCGCGATCATCGCGACCACGAGCCCGCGTGCAAACCGGGACGGCTTCGCCGCGAGGAGGGGGACGAGCGCGAACAGGTAACCGACCCAGAACAAATCCCAGCGTTCGATCAGATACGGCTCGTAGACATACGGGAACACCACCGAGACTCCGTACACGGCGAGCAGATCGAGGCGGGTACGCAGCCCACCGAGCAGCTCTGCTCTCCGGTACCGCACGCACCAGACGCAGAGGACGACGGCAAGCAGTGCGAGGATCACGGTCAGAGGCCCCACGAGCGCCGCGCGAAGTCCCGGTGGCGCGGACATCAGATGCAGGTTCGGGGTCAGCGCCATGGCGCGCAGGCCTCCGCGGTACTCTGCAAACCGCTCGAGGGAGACGAGGGGGGTGGTCGAGAGATGGAAATCCTGGAGCCCGAGTGCCTTCGGCAGGAACTCGTGCAGCGCGACCTTGGCGCCCGTGAACGGCACCACGTGCGCGAGGTAGTACAGCGCGATCGCGGTCCCGACCGCGACGCAGAGGCCGAGCGCGCGCGTTCGATCGCCGACGAGGGCAACCACGACGGCCGCCGTGATCAGTGCGAGCACGATCACCAGCAGGGAGATGTTGATCAGCATCGCTGCCGCGAGCACGACCCCGAGCACCACACCGCGCAGGAGCGCACTACGCCGATCCGCATGTCGCAGATACAGCAAGTAGAACGCGCCGAGCGCGAGCGGCAGGTAGAGCACGTTGTCCTCGGCGAGCACGAACAACGCGATCACGCCCGGGCTTCCGATCGTTGCCGCGGCGACGACGATCGAGGTCGAAGCCGTGGACAGACCCTCCCGCCGGCAGATCCACACCAGCAGGCAGATGAACGCCGACGCCCCGATCGCCGTCTCGACGGCCATGGCGGTGGCGTCGCGACATCCGACAGCCATCAGAACTCGCATCACCCCGTGATAGAGCAGATGGCCGTCGACGTACTTGTCTGGCTGGTAGTCGTGGATGAACTGGAGGCGGCCATAGGTGTCCCAGTCCCATAGCCCCACCTCGCCATACCGCGCGAGCACGAGGATGCCGACGAGCGCGACGAACGCGGCGGCGAGGATCGCGATCCGGCGTGCCGGCGTCATGCGGAGCGCTGCTCGTCGGCGTCGAGCGAGACGCTCGCCGCGTTCGGCGGCAAGGCGACCGTACCGTCGGGGCCGATCGTCCGGACCGCGGGCAGCGGCCCGATATCGCCGGTGATCAGCCGCGCCCCCCGTGTGAACGTCAGCCACGACCACGCCCAGTTGAGCATCACGAACACGCGGTTGCGAAACCCGACGAGGAACATGATGTGGACCGCCCACCACATCAGCCACGCCATCACGCCGTGGATCGCCACGCGCTTGGTCGCGACGACAGCGGACATCCGGCCGATCGTCGCCATGTTGCCCTTGTCGTGATAGCGAAACGCCGGGCGCGGCACCGCAGCGCGGCCATTCACCTCGGCGGTGATCAGCGTGCCGACGTGCTTGCCGCCTTGCAGCGCGCCCTGCGCAACGCCCGGGACCTGCGTGCCATCGGCGTTCAGCATCTTCGCGAGATCGCCGATGACGAACACCTCGGGGTGATCGGGGATCGAGAGGTCGGGGTTGACCTCGACGCGGCCTGCGCGATCGCGTGGTGCACCGAGGCTCACCGCGATCGGAGATGCCTGGACGCCGGCGGCCCACAGCACCGTGCGCGTGCCGATCCGCTCCTCCTTGTCACCGGACTTCACGGTGACGCCGTGATCGTCGATCGCGGTGACGAGCGTCTGGAGCCGGACCTCGACGTGACGCTTCTCGAGCGACTTCTTCGCGGCGGCGCCGAGCTTCGGGGGATACGCGCCGAGCACGCGCTCCTGGCCCTCGCACAGGAGAACCCGGACCTGCGTCGGGTCGATGCTGCGGAAGTCGTGCGCGAGCGTGTGCAGCCCGATCTCGCCGAGGGCACCGGCGAGCTCGACGCCCGTCGGTCCGCCACCGACGACAGCGAACGTCAGCCACTCGCGTTGCGCGACCGGATCGGACTCGCGCTCCGCGGCCTCGTAGGCGAGGAACACGCGGCGCCGGATCTCGAGAGCATCCTCGATCGACTTGAGACCGGGGGCGAGCTTGCTCCAGTCCTTGCCGAAGTACGAGTGCGTCGCGCCGGTCGCGACGACGAGGAAGTCGTAGTCGAGGGCGCCGTCATCGAGGACGACGTGCCGCTTCGTGACGTCGATCGCGAGCACGTTCGCGAGCAGGACGCGCGCGTTCTTCTGTTTGGCGAGGACGCCGCGGATCGGATAGGCGATGTCGCTCGGATTGAGTGCAGCGGTCGCGACCTGGTAGAGCAGCGGCTGGAACAGGTGATGATTGCGGCGGTCGACGAGCGTGATGTTGACGGGAGCCTTGGCGAGCGCGCGCGCCGCGGACAGGCCGCCGAACCCGCCGCCGACGATCACCACATGCGGGCGACGCTCCATGGCTCTTGGATGCCGCGATCCGCCCTGCAGATGCAAGCCCGAATCACTCTCCGAACGGCGACCGCGTCAGGTTCTCGCGCGCGTCGAGCAGGAGCCGCATCTCCTCGACCTTGTCGGGTAGCCGCGAGGCGAGATCTTGGAGCTCGTTCGGATCCTGCTTGATGTCGTAGAGCTCGAGCTTGCCGTCCTCCGAGATCAGCTTGTAGGTGCCGACGACGAGCGCGCTCACCCCTCCGGGATTCGACCGATCGCGAATCATCGCCGCGTAGGCGATGCCGAGACGATCGTCTGCGTTGCGCTTGCTCGTGAGTAGCGGCGCGAGCGAGCGTCCGTCGGTGACCGGCGGCGCGAAGCCCGCGAGCTCGACCATCGTGGGCGTCAGGTCGATCAAGCTTACCGACTCGATCAGGTGACCCGCCCGGATCCCGGGTCCGACGACGACGAACGGCACGCGGATCTGCGAGTTGTAGAGATCGGTCGAGTGATTGGGCTCGTCGTGATCGCCGAGCGCCTCGCCGTGGTCCGCCGTCACGATGACGATCGGCGCCTGCTCGGGCGTGCGCCCGGAGAATGCCGCCACGAGCTCGGCGAGCATCTTGTCCGACGCGAACAGCGAGCGGTCATACATCCTGCGGCGCATCTCGAGCTCGGCCGGCTCGGAGCCACCGCCGCTCCAGTTGTGCGGCTCGAGCACGTGCATCCACACGAACAGCGGCTTGCGGATTGGCTGCTTCTCGCGCTTCTCGATCCACGCGCGCGCGCGCTCCGCGAGCTTGGCGCCGCTGCGCTCGATCTCGAGGTGCTCGAGGCCGCGCGACAGCCCGGTCCGCGCCTTCTCGCCCCAGAAGCCCTCGCAGCACATGAACCCCGCGGTCTCGTAGCCACCGGCGCGCAGCCGCTCCGCGACCATCACGTGGCGCGGATCGATCCGCAGCGCCCAGCCGATGACGCGTCCGCGCACGCGATTCGGCTGGATCCCCGTCATCATCGCGGGGATCGAGCGCCGCGTGACGTTGCTCGGCGCGAAGGCCCAGTCGAACACCGCTCCCCGCAGCGCGAGCTTGGAAAGGAACGGCATCTCCGCGGGGCCACCGTACGGAGGCGTGCGATCGGCTCGCACGGTGTCGATCGTGACGAGGACGATGTCCGGGTGCACCGCGCCCTGCTTGGCCGTCGGACGAAATGCGTCGAGCGAGATGTCGTCGCGGATCGCGTCGAGATCGAACGCGACGTCGATCAACAGGCCAGCCACTGGCATCTCGCCCCACACCGCGAGCGTCACCGTCGGTCGGGCGCGCCACGTGTAGATCGCAAGCGCGATCAGCAGCGCGGCAACGCCCGTCAGCACGACCGTAATCCATCGGCTCGAACGCAGATACCGATGCGTCGCGAGCGCCGCGATCACGCCGATCAGCGGACCGTGGGCGGGCGAGGTATCGAGGTGACCTAGCTGCGGGTTGACCCACGACCAGATGATCACGAGCGTCAAGAGCGACAGCACACCGACGAACGTGACCACGCGCGCAGGGCGCAGCAGCGTCGCGTGACCTCGTGCGCGCCAGCGGCGGTCGACGGCGGCAGCGAGCCGACCGAGCCCGAGCGCCGCGGGCCGCGAACAGGCGAGCACACCGAGCGCCGCTCCGACGCTGAACACGGGCTGGACGAACCCGACGTACATCGGGCGAAAGTCCGACCACGACGCGATCAGGTGCGTGGTGCCGAAGATCGTGAACCCCAGCACGATCGCACCGAGCCACAGCGCGAGGAGCCAGCCCGCGAGCGCCGGTGCGCCGTGCTCCGGGTCGACGAGCTCGGCCTCGAGCCGCGACGGACTCCATGCCTTCCACACGGCGCGGAGCACGAGTGACAGCACGAACAGCACGGGCAGCGTGAACAGCATGATGAAGCCGACGCCCGCACCCATCTCGTAGGGCGTGTCCATCGCGACCGCCTCGACGACTCCGGCCGCGAGCGCGCCCGCACACGCCGCGGGCCAGCTCGCGACGCACCAGCGTGCGAACGCAAGCAGGCGACCCGGGCCGGAGATGGAGGGTACCGGATTCACTCCGGTACCCGAGGTAGACGTCATCTGAACAGATCCTAGTCGAGGCGCGTGTTCCCGACCAGTCGGCGCTATGCTCGCGCGGTGCGCCTGTCGGCGATGGTCCTGATCGCGCTGAGCAGCTCGGCGGTCGCCGACGCACGGACGATCGAGGGCCTCGTGTTCGCGGACACCGACGGGGACGGCCTCCCCTCGCGGGGCGAGCGCTCGGTCCCGAACGTGGTGGTCGCATTCGAGACCTCGCAGTTCGTCGTCACGTCGGCGACCGGGGCGTTCCAGCTCGAGCTACCCGCCGCGGCGACGGGCATTGCCTGGATCCGCGTCCCCGATGGGTACGCCCCCGGCCCGGTGTGGACGCGCGTCGACGGCAAGGAGCGCCTCGACATCGGCCTGCGCCCCCTGCCCGCTCCCCATCGCGGTCCGTTGACGTTCGTCGTCACGGCGGACTCGCACGTGTCGTGGGGGCAGCCGTTCTTCGGGGACCTCGAGCAGGTCGCGGCCGATGCGACCGCCCTCGATCCGGCACCCGCATTCTTCACGATCCTCGGCGACATCACGCAGGGGAACCAGGATGCGCAGTTCGATCTCGTCGACGACGCGATGCGCACGCTCGCGATCCCGTACATCCCCGTGCCCGGGAACCACGACTGGTACGACGGCGGCGAGACCTGGTTCCGGCGCTACGGTCCCGACAACTACAGCTTCGACATCGACCGCGTGCACTTCGTCGTGTGGAACATGGCGATGGAGGAGGCCGACATCGCGCGCTACCTCGGCGCCGAGCTCGAGCGCGTCGCACCCGACATGACGATCGTCGCCATGACCCACGCACCACCGGCACCGGGCGTGGTCGCCGTCCTCGATCGCCTCGGCGTCGACTACCTCCTCACCGGTCACACGCACTCGAACCGCGTCGTCGATCACGGCCGGCTCGTCGAGATCACGACCGAGCCGCTGATGATGGGCGGGCTCGACTACACACCGGCCGGCTATCGCATCGTCACGCTCGACGGTGGCGTCCTCCGCGCGACGCATCGCACGGTGGTCGACGTGCCGTACCTCGAGGTCGTCGCGCCCGCCCGCGCGGGCTGTGCGCCCGCCACGAGCGAGCTCCTTGTCGCGGTCGAGCTCGATGCCGGTGCCGCGGAGGTCACGGCGGTGCTCGATTGCAGCTCCGAGCTGACGCTGCACCACGCGGGTGGCTGGATCTGGCGCACCGAGTTGCCGGCCCTCAGCCGCGGCGTCCACACGGTCACCGTCGCCGCGCGCACGCCGTCGGGTGCGCACGCACGTCGCACGCACTCGTTCGAGGTGTGTCCCCCGGAGCCGCCTCCGCCGCAGGGGCCGGACTGGCCTCAGGTCGGAGGAGCCGCGACGCACGCCGGCAGCGTCGCGCGCGAGCTGCCTCCCCCGCTGTCCCCGCAGTGGACCGCGAGCGCGGGCGGCCATCTGCTGTCCGCCGCCCCGGTGATCGCGAACGGCGCGGTCTACGTCACCGCTGCGGATCAGGCGAATGGTGATGGCGGCGGTGTCGTCGCGTTCGACCTAGCGACCGGTGCGCTGCGCTGGCGCACGACGACGCCGCTCCCCGTCCGCGGTGGGCCCGCTGTCGTCGGCTCGATCGTCGTCGCGAGTCAGCTCGACGGCACCGTACTCGGCCTCGACGCGACGACGGGCGCGATCCGCTGGCGCCAGGAGCTCGGCATCGGCGTCGAGCCACGAGGTGCGGCGGTGTTCGCGGCGCCGGTCGCCGCCGACGGGGACGTCCTGATCGGCAACCAGCGGCGGCTCGCCGCGATCGATGCAGCGAGCGGCGGCGTGCTGTGGCTCCAGGATCCGGTGCGCGCCAGCGAGGACTTCAACTCGCTCGCCGCGCTCGCCGTCGCGGAGGGCGTCGCGGTCGGCGTGTTCAACCGCGAGGTCGGCGGTGCGTTCGCGTGGGAGCGTGCGACGGGGCGCCTGCTGTGGAACGTGACCGATCAGCTCGCCATCTCGGTCAACTCGTCGCCGGTGATCGCCGACGGCCTCGTGTACTTCGTCAACGGTGCGACCGAAGTGTCCGCGCGAGAGCTCCACACGGGCGAGCTCCGCTGGTCGACCCAGCTCGATCCGACCGGCTTTCACTGGGCGGTCGCGACCGTCGGAACGCCGGCGATCGCGCGCGGCATCCTCGTGATCCCGACGCTGTGGAACGAGCTCGTCGCTGTCGACGCGGCGAGCGGTCTCGTGCGCTGGCGGTTCGCAGCGCAGCCTGGCCGGCTCCGGACCACCCACTATCGCGGGCGCGGCGAGGCCGGGTTCGCAGCGTCGCCCGTGATCACCGGCGACATCGTGTGGGCCGTGGACACCAGCGGCCGCCTCACCGCGCTCGCACTCGAGACCGGCGCGGTCGCGTGGGCGACCGACCTTCACGCGCCCGTGCTCGCAGGCCTCGCGACCTCGGGCGACTGGCTCGTCGTTGCCGCGTATGACGGCACCGTGCGCGCCCTGCGACGGACCACGGTCGAACGACCGCCCACACCACCCGGACCGTGCAAGCAACCGCGCTCGGGCTGCTGCCAGGCAGGCCCTGCCGATGCGAGCCCGCTCGGCCTCGCTCTCGTGGTCGCGCTCTACGCGCGGCGGCGGCGACGGAGAAGCAGGCCGAGCGCGAGTGCGAGCGGTGCGAGCCCCCCGCCCGAGCCCGTGCTGCACGCGTAGTACGTCTCGCGGTCGAGGAGCGCGGTCTCGTCGCCACCAAAGCCGTTGCCGTCGAGATCGGCGATCACCGTGCCGCCGTCGTACTCGATCACGAGCTGCGCAGCTTTCGTACCGCTCTGGCGCGGCGACATCACGACGAGGAACTTCACCGAGCCCATCTGCGGCAGCGACATCACCGGGTTCTCCGGGCTGACGATCGCGAAATCATTGGCGCTCGTACCCTCGATCCGCGCCGCCGTGATGTTGATCGGCGCGTTGCCGCAGTTCGACACCTCGATCGTCTTGGCCGACGTCGTCATGCCGACGCGGCCGGGACCGAAGTGCACGAGATCGGGGGTCGGCGTCACGCCCGCGGGGAGCGCTGTCGCCTTGAGCGGGAACGACCGCGCAGGGTTGTTCGGGAGGTTCGTGTTGAGCGTGAACGAGTCCATCAGCTCGCCCGGCGCCGTCGGGGACACGGTCGCCATGAAGTCGATCGTGTTGCCGTGGTTGCCCTGCAGCGTACCGGTCGTGCGCGTGACGCCGAACGGCGGTGCGGCTCCGGTCACGGTCGCGATATCGACGTTGCCCGCGGCGCTCGCATACACCATCACCGGCTTGGTCGCGGTCTCTCCGACGCAGATCGGACCGAAGTCGATCGCCGCGGGCGCAGCTCCGATCTCGGCCGGGAGCGCGGTGCCGTTGATCGCGATGTTGCGCGCCGTGCCGCCCGTGTAGTTCACGACCAGCGTACCGAGGCTGCCCGAGGGGTGATCGGTCAGCGCCGAGTACGACAGCACCACGTTCGTCGGCATCCCCATCGGGAGGTTCATCCCGTTGGGATTCGTGACGATTGCCAGCTCTGGCGAGGCGCCCGCTGCGAGCGCGACGGACAGCGTCGTCGCAGCGGTGCCGCTGTTCGTGATCTGGATCGACAGGTTGGCGGGAGCGCGACCGACCAGCGTCGGTCCGAAGTCTCCTGGTACCGGAGTGATCGCGAGATTCGAGGCTCCGATGCCGTTGCAGCTCAGGGTAACGGTGCGCGGGCCCGCAGCCGAGTCGAACGTCAGAACGCCGGTGATCGGACCTAGCGCGATCGGCGTGCAGCGCACCGAGAAGCCCACCTGCTGGCCCGAGGTCAGCGATTGCGAGCCGAAGTTCGCGGCGCCTACCGGCGCGACACTGAAGTTCGATGGGTTGCTGTTGGTGCCCGTCACCGTGAGCACCATCGAGCCGGTGTTCTTGACGGCCACCGTCGTCGCAGAGCTCGTGCTGCCGATCGGGTGATCGCTGAAGCTGATCGTCGGCGGCGTGACGGTCAGTGCGAACGCGGGAGCGGTCCCCGTGCCGTTGAGCGTGATCAGCCTCGACGAACCCGAGCCACCGCCGGTCGGCGTGTAGTTCACCGTCACGGCGCAGCTCGCGGAGCCAGGCCCCGACGGCATGAACGTCGCGTTGAAGGAATACGTGACAGGGACGCACGCGCCAGTGCCGTACCCGGCGCCACCCAAGGCGAACGTCGGCGCGCTGCCACTGCCGATCGGTCCGCCGCTGCAGAACACTTGACCGCTGCCGCCGTTGGGCAGCGACAGCGCGAAGTCCGCGCAGCTCTCGGTGATCGATGTGATCGTGTCGTCGCTGGTCTCGGTCTCGGGCGACAGCGTGATCGCCGGGCTCGTGGTGACCATCTGGCCCACGACGACGGATCCCATCTCGACCGGATCGCGATCGGGGACGATCACGGCCTGGCGAGACGTGGCGAGCTTGGCTTCCCCGAAGCACGCGGCGATCACCACCGACGCCACCACGACCGCCCCACCCGCAACCCGACTGGTTTTCCGCACAGCCAAGGATCGCCGCGGCGAACGCTCGCGTCAATTCACCGTACGGGATCGCGCGCGTGCGAGCCGCGCCTACATGCCGCCCGATCAGCGAGCCAGATCACGCCGCGCGGTCGCGATCTGCGCGCCGAGCACCGGATCCCACATCAGCGGAGAGCCGTCCGCGAACGGCTGCATCGCGGCCGCGCGACGGAGACCATCGCGCTGGTCGGCGATGCCGTCGCCGTCGTTCGGCAGCGCGATGATCGTGTCATCGAGGCCGTCGTTCAGGCGCGCGGCCGTGTCGAGCGACTTCGCGCGGAGCAGCGGGAACGCCGAGACGGTGCTCTTGGTCTTCGACTCGAGGATCGCGTTGGAGTCGTTGCAGACACCGACGAAGCCGTAACCATCCGCCGGCATCCCGGCGGCGACCGTGGTGCGCTCCACCCGCGTGCGGCGCAGGTACGCCGCTGCCGCATCGAGCGTCGAGAGCAAGTAGTCGGCATCGGCGCCGGCGCCGGCGATCGTCACATCACTCTGCGTCGTCATGCCCGTCCATGCGGGGCGCTGCGACGACTGACCGAAGAAGCCGGCGCCCGACACGCCGAGGTAGAACATCACCTTCGTGTTCACGTTCGGACCGCTGATGTTCCACGCGTGGTGGCTGTGCCCCATCGGGATCACGAAGCTCTCACCGCTCGACAGGCGGATGCCCGTGTCGAGCCACACCGGCCAGATCAGATCCGCGCTGTCGCCTATCGTCGCCGACAGGAAGTTGGCGTACATACGCTCGTTGCGGACCTGGACCGTGTGACCGCTCTCGATCAGCGCGGCGAACAGCTCGCGCGGCGTCTTGATCGTCTTGCCCTTGAACGTGACCTGCGAGCCGTTGTTCGCGGCGAGCGACGTCAGCACCTGTGCGAGCGGATCCGCGTGAGCGAACTCGCAGGGCGAGAGCAGCCGGCTCGGGAAGTGGCCGTAGCCAACACCCGGCAGCCGCGCGTCGAGCGCCGGGGGAGCCGCACGCACGGCCTTGCACTCACCGAGGATCGTCGCGAGGTCACCCGCAACGACCTTGTCGGGCTCCGGCGGATCCGCCGTGATCTGACCGAGCGCGGGACGCAGCAGGCTGACCTGCGAGAGCGCGAGTGTCGGGAATCTCTCGAGGCCCTTCAGCTCTGGATCGGCCAGGATCGCATCGAGCTGCGCGCCGAGGGCGGCCGCAGCCGTCGGGCTATGCACGAGCGCCGCGAGCTCGGCCTTCATCAGCTCCGCGAACGAGCCGCCGCTCTGCTGCTGCAGGCCACGCACGAACGTCTTCTGGTCGATGCCCGGGCGGGTGCACTGCGCCTTGCACTCGATCGAGAGTGTCAGCGAGCCCTCGGCGGCGAGCCCTTCACCGAGCGACTCGTACGTTCCAGTGAGAATCCGATAGACACCTGGCTGCGCGAGCGCGAGCTCGAGCGTGGAGTTGCGACCGTAGCCGCCGTCATCGTCCTCCGCGAACACGGTGCCGCCACCGACCGCGATCCGATCACCATCATTGGCGAGGGGTCCTTCGACGATCAGGTAGCTGTCGGCGCCGTCCTTGCCCTTGAGGTCGACCTTCAGCGTGGTCCCACCGTACGACTCGACACGGAACGCGGGGACGCGGTGATCGAGTGCGATCTCGCGGCTGCCGCCGACCGGCGCCGCGCCGACTTCGACGAGGTCGAACGCGCCGTCGCCCTTGCCAGGCGTCCACCGGCCAGGGGACTTGTCGTCCTCCGTGGCACAAGCACCGAGGACTGCAACGAGGGACGCGAGTAGCCGGCTGAGGCGCATGAGGACATCTGGTTGCACCCGATGTGCCTGCCGCATGTTGCGCAGGTTCAGCGCCTTGGACGTGCGATCTGGCTACTGGAGTGGCCGGCTATCGCCCGTTGATTCCCGAGGTCAGCTTGGGACCGTTCGCGATGGTCCACTCGACCTTGCTGAGGCGATGCCGTCGGATGACGGCGCTGGGGGCGAGCACCGAAGCGACTCGACGCCGTGGTTTCCTCGAAACGGCAGCGCCTGCGCGATCAAGGCCGAACCGGCCGTCCGGGCCGAGCGCGAGCGGGCCGGTTGGACCGTACAAGGACACCGTGGCGGCCGAGGCTTGCCCGATCTTCTGCGGAGACTTTCACTGCGACGCGGTGGAGACCGTCGCGACCTGCCCCGCGACTGCAGCTAGCGCGCGAGCTTCGGGGACACGAGCTGGACGAGGCGCTCCTCGAACTTGCCGGCGACGCCCCGCAGGCTGCTGACCGTCGTCTCGTCACCGAGTGCCTTGCGAGCCGCCGCTTCGAAGCTCCACGCGGGCGTGTACCCGATCTCGCCCCAGTATCTGTCGTCGGCCGGCAACAGATCACCGGTGAAACCGAGCACGAGCTCTCGGGCGAGCGCGAAGTCTGCGCGGGTCACGAGCTTGAGCCACCACGAGGACAGCGACACGCTGAGGAACGGTACGCGCACGCTCGGGACCCGCCGTCCGCGCAGCGCGGCGATCGTCGTCAGGATCTCGCGGCCGCTCACGGTATCGGGACCCGGGATGTCGTACCAGGTGCTCGCGGTCATCGGCACATGGAGGGCACGCACGAGCGCGACGACGACATCCTCGAGCGCGACGGGTCGCGTGCGCGACGCGGTCCACGACGGCAGGAGCATCGCGGGCAGCCTCAGTGCGAGATCGCGGACGATCTGCCACGACGCACTTCCGTTGCCGATGATCATCGACGCCCGGAGCTCGACGGTCGGTACGCTCCCGGCGCGCAGCACCTCTCCGACTGCGAGCCGGCTCTTGAGGTGCTCCGACGGCGCGGCCGCTGGAGCTACGCCTCCGAGATACACGATCCGCTTGACGCCTGCGCGCTGCGCGGCGTCGCGGAACTTCTCGGCCACCTGGCGCTCGGTCGCCGCGAAGGCGTGCGCTCCGCTACCCATCGCATGGACGAGGAAGTAGGCCGCATCGACACCCGCGAGCGCGTGCTCGAGGTCCGTGCTCACGCCCACATCACACGTCACCCACTCGACAGCGCCGCGAATACCCGCACGCGCGGAGGAGCGCGTGGTTGCACGGACCTCGTAGCCCTGTGCGAGGAGTGTCGGGACGAGAGCCGTGCCCACGAAGCCGGTCGCGCCGGTCACCAGGATCCGCGAACCTTTGGTGATCTGGTCGTCGGTGCGCTGGATGCCTTGCATGCGAGGGGAACGTAGCTCGGTGCGGTCGTCGATGGTGCCTGGGAGCGGCCAGGATCGGTTCGGACTCAGGTCAGTGCGGGTGCGACCGCGGCCAGCAACATCGCGCCATGCGCCGTCCATGCGGCGGTCCGGATCCAGTTGGTGACCACGAGCGCTCGGTGCGCACGCCGATCGAAGCCAGCTCCCAGCCGACCGTGCAGCGGCACCGAGACAAGAAACGTGGTGACCCAGACGACTACCACCGGGATCAGCCCGCTCCCGCTGCCGGTACCGACGACGACGCTGCCGACTGTTGTCGCCAGCTCGATGAGCATCAGCGGGATCACGACCATCGAGATCCGGGTCGAGTGGCGCGCGTGGTAGCCGATGAAGCCGGGCTCGCCGACCGCGCCGAACAGTGGGTAGTGAACCACCTGGATCGTCCAGATCAGGCCGACCAGTGGAAGTGTGCTGGCGAGCTGGCCGAGCAACAGCAGTGACGACAGTGTCATTGCGCTTGGACGGTGGCGGCCGTCGAAGGTTTCACGCTCAGCGGGAGCGCAGCGTGCCGAGACCACCGTCGACGCCGAACACCTGTCCTGTCACCCAGCGGTGCGCGGGGTCGAGGAGGTAGGCAATCATGCTGGCGACGTCGCTCGCCTCGCCGATCCGTCCGAGCGGGTGCATGGCTTCGCTCACCTTGAGCGAGGCCTCGTTGCTCACGATGCGTGACGACAGCGGGGTCCTCACGAGTCCGGGGGCGACCACGTTGATGCGCACGTTCCGGGCTGCGTAGGTCGCAGCCGCTGCCAGCGCGAGGCCCGTGACTCCAGCCTTGGCCGCGGCGATGGCCTCGTGATTGGCGAGCCCGACACGTGCAGCCGCCGAAGACATCAGGACGATCGAGCCACCACCGGTTCGGCCCATCGCGGGGGCCGCGGCGCGAACGATCGCGAACGCTGTACGCAAGTTCGTGTCGAGCACGTCGTTCCACTCTTCGGCCGACGTCGCGTGTGCGGGTTTGAGCAAGATCGATCCGGCGAGGTTCACGGCGCCGTCGATCCGGCCGTGGCGCGTGAGGACATCGTCGACTACCCGGCCTACCGCAGAGATGTCGCGTGCATCGAGGACCTCGATGTCACCGCCCACCACCTCGGCGAGCGCGGTCAAGCGTGCCTCGTCTCGCCCGGCAAGCACCAGCTTCGCGCCCCCCGCGGCAAGGAGCTGACAGAGCGCGGTGCCAATTCCGCCCGCCGCACCGACGACCAAGAACACCGGAGGAGAGCTGGGCGCTGTATCGACCATGCAGGTTCGATGTCGGCGACCGCAACTTGGCTACACCCGTCGTGAACTCAGCGGAGCGGTGTGTCGTCTTCGACCCATGCACCATCGCACGCCGATCACCGACGTTGCGATCGTCTCGAACACCAGGACGGCGATTTCGCGAAGCTCTCCGTGACCCAGTGCGGACACGATGGCGAACTGAGATGTCCCCCAGAAATGGGCCTCCGGGGCCCGTTCCTTTATGGGACGATCCTCAGGACGGCCGCAGATGCGAGGGCTCAACTTCGTGGCCGCAGCAGCCGTCGTCCTGTTCGCGATCTACGGCTAGCGACAGTCGAGGCGCGGAGCCAAGACCGGCAGTGCCGATGCATCAAGCTCGTGCGTTGCAGCAGCGATCAGGCGCACTCGCGTGGCTGCGTCGAGGGACTCGAGGTCTCCGCCTTCGAAGTACACCAACGCCTTGCGCGCAACGATCGGATTGAACGCCGGACCGAACAACGCTCGCGCAGCGCTAAGGATCGCTGCGAGCTCGACACCGTGATCGAGCAGTGCGGCGATGTCGCGATAGTCCTTGGCTTCGACGCGCTGGAGCAGTGCCTTGATCTTGGTTCCGCCGAGGTCGAGCAGCGAGGCGACGCGAAGCACGCCGTCGTTCGTGACGTCAGGTTCGCCAACTCGTCCGAACCGTAGTCCGCCGAAGAACGACAGCTTCACCGGTGCTGCGCCGCGCTGGACCAGAACTGTCCGCGTATCTGGGCCTTCCTGAAGAGTTTCGGCATCGGCGAGCCAAGGCAGCCGTGTGTCGAGGTCCCGATGATCGAGCGGATCATGGCTGAAAAAATCGAAGTCGATCGACTCCCGATGGCCCAGGCGCAGGGCTAGACCTGTGCCGCCATACAGCACGAAGTGCTGTGGAACAGCTGCAAGCTCCGGCCATAGAGCGCGCTGCGCGGCGGGAAGCACATCGAGGCGTGGTGAGAACGTCACGGTGGCAGGGGTCGTGAGGGCATCGGCGGCGGACCTTCGCCGAACAAGAACAGATGCCAGAACGTCCACGAACGTGCGTCGAGAATTCCGGGCGGGCTGGCGCGGAGCGCATCCCGGAATGCGTCATCGCCAACCAGAGCCCTGGCAGCCTGGACGTCCTCGGCAGTACCAAGTTGCATGATCTGGCACAGCAGATGGCGTGGGCGCAGGAGCGCCGTCTCCGCGGGAAGCCACCAGACGTAGCGGCGGGCCAGCTCCGAAAGCGGGTCACTCGACACGAGTCGATCATACCACTCTGATTCGCAACGGCCCGGTGGAGATCCACACGGTCGCCGCTACACCGTCGGCGATCTGCCTGGCGGTCGCTACTCGATCCACGCCGCCTCGAACCCGGTCAAGGACGGTCTCGTCGACCGCGTCGACCATTGGCCCGGCGTCAACGGGCTCTCCGCCCTGCTAAACGGTCGGACCCTACGCGCCATACGCCCCCGCCACTTCTTTCGCGCGGACGGCTGCATGCCGGCCGAGGTAACGCTCGAGCTGACGCTGCCCGCCGAGCTCGAGCTCGGCGCCCTCGAGCCGATTTTGCGCGCGGTCCGCGAGGGTGTTGCAGCCGTCGAGGCCGAGCAAGCGGCCATCCGCGCCAGCACGGGCCGCACGGTCCTTGGACGGCGCCGGATCTTGCGGCAGTCGTGGCGTGACTCTCCGACCACCCGCGAGCCTCGGC
>JANOPP010000545.1:0-11460 GCA_031421915.1 Myxococcales bacterium
CGATCGTGCTGTTCGTGAGTCCGACGTGCCCGCACTGCATCGAGGAGCTCCCGATCGCGCAGAAGGTCGCACGGGAGAACGACGCGAACGTCGTCGCCGTGTTCATCGTCGGCAAGGCAGAGAACGCGAAGGGCGTGCTCAGCCACACCAAGTTCGAAGGCCCTGCCCTGATCGACGACGGCACGCTGCGCCGCAAGTACGGCGTGCGCGCGGTCCCGTACACGCTCGTCGTCGCCGCCGATGGCACCGCCCGCACTGCACTGCGCGGGGCGCAGGGCGAGGCGCGCCTCGAAGACGCGCTCGACGACGCTCGCTAGCGACAGCAAACGATCGGGCGTTGCGCGGCGCAGCCGATCGCGAGCGGCGCGGCACTCGACGTTTGCGTGTGCGCGGAACCATCGACGTCGAGATACGTCGCCTGGTACGAGGTCCCGGAGCTCTCAGTTCTCGGCGTCGGTCGCGGGCTTGCTGCTGCCGTCGGCGCCCTCGGGGAACGTCAAGTAGACGTAGTACATCCCGTCGGCCTCGTTGCCCGAGCGCATCGTTCCCTGGCGCGCATCCTTGGGGTTCTTGAACTTGATCTTCACGTCGACGGAGCGGGTTTTGCCGCGCGGCTTGGTCGCGGTGATCGACGACAGCGGGTTGTCGAAGAACCGGGTGTCGACGGCGCGCCACGTGTTGCCGCCGAGCTTGGTGAGATCGAGCGACACGATCAGTGTCGCTCCCTCGACGCGCTGGCTGAGGTTGAACGGGCCCACCGACTGGAAGAAGATCTGGGCGCCGCCATCCTTCGCCTCGAAGCCGATCCAGGAGAGCGTGCCTCGAGGCGGCAGACGCTTGGGCTTTGCCTTGGCGCCCGGATCCGCCTTCCCGGTCTGGCCAGGCATGACGCCGCCATACTCGCCTTCCTTGTGCGGAGTCTTCTGGGCATGGGCAGAGCCCGCGAGCAGGAGCACCAGGGTCATCGCGAGACGCATGGGCAGATCGTACGGGGCCCGCACCACCGGCGCAAATAACGTCGACTACCCCACCGGTCCCCGAGGACGCGAGCGATGGTCACCGGCGGTCGCTATGATGCCGGCGCCCATGCGACAGGTCCGCGGCGTGCTGTTCCTCGACTACGTCCGCATGTTGCGGTCCTTCAAGGCGCGCGCGCCCGAGTACCTGGCGACCGATGACATGGTCTACCTCCAGACCCATATCGAACCCGAGGCCTGGTACCCGATGTCCGTGTTCGAGCGGCTCGGTAGCGCGATCCTCGCGCTCGTCGCACGGGGCGAGATGTTCCCGGTCCAGCTCTGGGGCCGGTACTCCGCGGCGCAGCTCCACAGGGCCTATCCGACGCTCCTCGAGCCCAACGAGCCAGTGGAGACGCTCAACCGGTTCCGCGTGCTGCGCGACACGTTCTTCGACTTCCCTGCCCTCTCGGTCCTGATGCTCCACGATCACGAGGCGCAGATCGCGGTCACGTACTACATGGGCGAGCCCGCCGAGGAAGCCGCCGCGACCCAGACGATGGGGTTCTTCGAGGGGTTGCTCGAGCTCGCCGGCGCCAAGGACATCCGCGCCGAGCTCCGCGAGCGCGCGTGGAGGGGCGATGCCCGCACGCTCCTCGCGCTCAACTGGCAGTGACTCAGAGCTCGTTGTTCCGGTGCGCGGCCTCGTCGCCGAGTCTGGTCAGGACCGACGGCGACAACGCCGACTCGGCGTCCTTGCCCACGACGGTCGTTCGGTCCTGGTTGTTCGCGGGCAACAGGCGGGCGACCAGGCCGAACACCTCGTCGACCAGGTTCGGTGCGAGCCCGTAGAGCTTCGCCGCGATCCGCGCAGGAATCGTGAGCACGACCTCGGCGTCGCCATGCTCGAGAGCATCGATGATCGCGCGGGCGGCGCGCTCCGCGCTCATCGACGTGCCCGGCAGTGCATCGGCGATCGAGAACCACGCGTACTCGGCCTGGTGCTGGCCCTTGAACAGCGCGTGGCGTGGACTGCCCGTGCGCATCAGGCCGGGGCACACTGTCGTGACCAGGATCCCCTCCTGTGCGAGCTCCGCCCGCATTCCAGCAGACATGCCGACGAGTGCGAACTTGCTCGCGCTGTACGGGACCAGGTGCGGGATGGCGAGCTTGCCGCCGATCGACGCGATGTTGACGATCCGCCCGGCCTTGCGCGCACGCATCTCGGGCAACACGGCGAGCGTCGCGTGTAACGGAGCCCACAGATGGGTGCGCATCGCCTGCTCGTAGTCGTCGACGTTCATCAGCTCCATCGGACCGACGTGGACCACGCCCGCGTTATTGATCAACGCATCGATCGGGCCGAGCTCGTCCCGTGCCTCTGCGATGAACCGCTGGATGTCGTCGCGACTGGTGACGTCGCACGCCGACGCGAACACACGTCCACCTCGCTCCTCGAGCTCGATCCGCGCGCGCTCGAGCTCGTCGGCGTGACGCGCACAGATCGCGACGCGAGCTCCGCGCGCGACCAGCTGACGCGCGAGCACGAGGCCGAGGCCGCGCGACCCGCCCGTGATCACGATGACCTGGCCTTCGAGCTGGATCTTACGCTGCGCACGCAGAACCGCCCGCGCGCCGAGGACCATGCCTACACCCACTGCGAGCTTCACGAGGGTTCGGGTCTTCATTGGGTGAAGGGGGTCGCAAGTGATGTGCCGGCGTCAGCCGTGCGTGAACCCTCCTGTGCGCCGAGACGGAGGGCGCGGACGCGCAACGTGACGACCGCGCTCGCTGTCAGACAGATCGAACGGCGGACGGATCGGACAGCTTCACGGGATCGGTCGGCGCACCGAGGAGCAATGTGCGAGCTTCTCCGACGAGAAACAGCGAGCCTGCGATCAGGACCGAGGTCGCACCGCGCTCGCGGGCAAGCCCCAGCGCGCTCAGGAGATCCGGTGCAGTCGTGACGCTTCGCGAGGAGGCGACAGACGCTACGCGAAACACGTCGGCGAGCGCCTCGGGTTCCATCGAGCGATCCTGCTGGTAGCGCGTGGCGATCACACCGGCGATCACCGGTGCGAGAGCACCCGCGATCTGCGCGACGTCCTTGTCGGCGGACACCGCGATGATCAACAGCGGCCGTTCACCGCGCTGACGCAGCGCCTCCGCGAGGGCGAGCGCGCCGTGCGGATTATGCGCACCATCGAGGATCACCTGCGTCCGCGAGCTCGCGGCGTCGTCGATCCCTCCGAGCCGCACGTTCTCGAGGACCTCGAACCGCCCCGGGTGGCGGACGTCCGCGAGCACGCGCGCGCGCGTCGGACCGTCGATCGTGACGACGCCGCGCACCACGAGCTGGTCGATCGCCGCGAGCGCAGCCGCTGCGTTACACCGCTGGTGCGCCCCCGGCAGGCCGACCGGCGGCACGGCCGCGATCGCGATCTCGTCGATCACCGTCATGCTCGCATACGCGCCACGCGCCGCGTCGACGAGCACCGGCACGGCGGCCGGCTCTCCGGAGGCGCCGATGATCGCGTGCTGGCCGGACTTCCAGATCCCAGCCTTCTCCGCCGCGATTGCCTCGAGCGTGGCGCCGAGGATGCTCTCGTGATCCATCGCGACGCCGGTGACGACCGCGATCGGCGCCGCGACGACGTTCGTCGCATCGAGCCGACCTCCGAGGCCGACCTCGATCACGCTGACGTCGACGTTCGCCGCCGCGATGGCGACGAACGCGATCGCCGTGACCTGCTCGAAGAACGTCAGCTCGTCCCCTCCGGCGGCCGCGACGCGTTCGGCCGCAGCGACGATCGCGGCCTCGCTGATCAGCTCCCCGTCGATCACGATTCGCTCGCGCAGTGTCGACAGGTGCGGGGACGTGTAGGTCGCGACGCGAGCACCGCCCGCGCGCGCGAGTGCCGCGATCATCGCGACCGTCGAGCCCTTGCCGTTCGTGCCCCCGACATGGACCACCGTGCCGAGCGCCCGATCCGGCGCGCCTAGCGCGTCGAGGAGCGTCCGCATGCGATCGAGACCGAACACGATCCCGAACCGCCGAGCGGGCAGAAGGCGCGCGAGGAGCTCGCGATAGGTCACGTCGACCTAATCGGTCTGCGGCATCTCGGAGTCGTCAGCGAACGCGACGATCGTTCCGGTGCGGCGCTCGGGCTGACGACCGGTCGCGAACCAGCGCAGCGTGCGCGCGAGCGTGGCCTTCATGTCCTTGCGCTGCACGACCATATCGACCATGCCGTGCTCGAGCAGGAACTCCGAGCGCTGGAACCCGGCCGGGAGCTGCTGGCGGATCGTCTGCTCGATCACGCGTGGGCCAGCAAAGCCGATCAGGGCGTCCGGCTCCGCGATCGTGATGTCGCCGAGCATCGCGACCGAAGCCGCGACGCCGCCCGTGGTCGGGTGCAGGAGCACCGCGATGTACGGGACCTTGGCCTCGCGTAGCTTGGACCGCGCGGCGGAGGTCTTCGCCATCTGCATGAGAGACAGCACGCCCTCCTGCATCCGGGCACCGCCCGAGGCGCAGAACATGATCGCCGGGCGCCGATGCGCGACGGCGCGCTCGAACTGGCGCGCGATCTTCTCGCCGACCACCGAGCCCATCGAGCCGCCCATGAACTCGAACACGAAGAAGCCGACCTCGACCGGAATGCCGCCGATCGCGGCGGTACCGGCGCGATAGGCGTCGCCGGGGCCGACCTTGCGGGTCGCGGACTTCACCTGGTCGACGTACTTCTTACCGTCGACCCGGAAGCCCAGGGGGTCACCGCTCTCGAGGTTCCGGTCGTGCTCCTGCCAGGTACCCTCGTCGATGCTGATCTCGATCCGGCCCTCGGTGGGCATCCGGAAGTGGTGCTGGCAGCTCGTACAGACCCGCGCGTTCTCGTCGAGGTCGGCCTCGTAGAGGGTGGCGCTGCACCGCTCGCACTTGGTCCAAATCCCCTTGGGAACTGACTTCTTGGGCTGCTCGGCGAGCCCTTGCGTACGCGACCACCAGGCCATCGGGGGAGCTAGATAACAGGGTTTCGGACGATCTCGAAGCCAAAACCCACAGCTTTCGCTCGCGGCCTGCCCACGAGTCTGGTAAGCAGCGTGGTGAAATTGCTCTCTTAACTGGGAGCAAAGGTGCTCCGGCGCCAGTCTTCGGCCGATGTGAGGTCGCGATGCCTTCTGCTGTTCTCGTCGTCAATGAAATCACTACCGAGCGCGAGGAGATTGCGCGCGCTCTCGAAGCGGAGGGGTTCACGGTGGTGCAGGCGAGCTCGGCCTCCGAGGCCACTCGCGAGATCTGGGGCGGTTCGTTCACCGTCGTCGTGATCTCCACGCTCCTCACCGGAACCACCAGCGCGTCACTGCAGCAGCAGATGACGCAGATGGCCCCCGAGATCGAGACGCTGATCCACGGCAAGAACGACGAGCTACCGAAGCTCGTACGTAAGTGCATCTCGATCCGCGACGGCGAAGCCGCCGCTTGATCTGATCTTGCCGAGCTCGCGCTCGGCGGGTCAAGCGCCGAACCGGTCCTTGAGATTCAGAAACTCGAGGAACTCCAACAAGCGACCGACCTCGGGGACGATGAAGCCGTCACCTTCGATTCCTGCGTCCTCGGCCATCAGCACGAGCCGCGCGGCGCGCAGGCGGTCCATGACGTCGATCACCTCGTGGACCGGCAGCCCGACCTTGGTCGCGACGTCCTCGATCTTCTTGGGCACCAGGATCGCGCTGCCGTGCGCGACGTGGGTTCCCGCGAGCGCGATCTGCTCGTCGGCCATCAGGCGCAGGCACTGGACGACGCGGTGGTTCGGCGTCGGCAACAGCAGTAATTCGATGTGCTGATTCGCGTTCTCGAGCCGGGTCGCGAGCGACTTGATGATCCGCAGCGCGATCTCCGGCCGTGCGCGCATCATCGCCTCGAACGTCTTGCCCTCGATCACCAGGAGCCGCGCGTTGCTCTTGACCACGGCAGTCGCCGACCGCGGGCGGCCATTGAGGATCGCCATCTCGCCGAAGAACTCGCCGGGCGGCAGGATCGCGAGCACGCGCTCGGTCTCTCCGACCTGGCGGCGGATCTCGACCTCGCCAGATTGCACGACGTACATGTAGTCGCCGGGCTGGCCCTCTTCGAACAGAACGGTTCCTGGTTCGAAGTCGCGGGCGAACCGATCGAGCGCGTCGTTCACGAGGTCACTATCTCATGGTTGCGTGGCGAAGGAGGTGGAGCAGCGCGCGGCCGCCGACCCGGTTGGACCGGTGCGCATCGGCTGGCAGGACGACCTCGTCGCAGGACAGGCCGAGCTTCACGGCGCGAACGAGCATCTCGACATCCCAGCCGCTGCCCCGATCGCTCATCCCGAGCGCGATCAGCGCAGGGAACCGCATCGCGCGCACCGGGCCAACGCCGGACCAGCGATGGCGGTACACGGTCTCGATCACGCGCGTGACGAGCTTCTCGCCGACGCGCTTGCGGCCGGGCTCGAGGCCGAGCACCAGCTCGACGCCACGCTCCGCGATCGGAGCGACCAGGGCCGCGAGCGCGCTCGCGGCGGCGGGGCGATCGCCAGGAATGAACACGAGGACCTCGGGGACGCGCGGCAACGACGAGAAGTGCGCCTGCGCGCGCAGACATGCGGCACCGTAGCCACCGCCCGCCTCGCGCAGGATGGTCGCACCGGAGTCGCGCGCGATCTCCGCAGTGCGATCCGTCGACCCCCGATCGATCACCACGACCGAGCGAATCAGTCGATGCGGGAGGTCACGCAGGAGTGGGCCGAGGCTTGCGGCGTGATCGCGCGCTGGCACGATCACGTCGATCAGCGGCGGGGGCGACATCCGTTCCTCAGCATACGCGATCGTGGTACATCGAGCCTCGATGGCGCTCACCTACAAGGATGCCGGGGTCGACATCGACGCCGGCAACGCCCTGGTCGACCGGATCAAGCCGCTCGCCAAGTCGACGATGCGTCCCGAGGTGCTCGGCGGCATCGGCGGCTTCGCCGCGCTGTGCCGGATCCCGACCGCCTACAAGGAGCCGATCCTCGTCAGCGGCACGGACGGAGTCGGCACCAAGCTCAAGACCGCGTTCGCCGCGAACCGCCACGACACGATCGGCATCGATCTCGTCGCGATGTGCGTCAACGACGTGCTCGTCACGGGGGCCGAACCGCTGTTCTTCCTCGACTACTTCGCCACCGGCGCACTCGACGTCGACACCGCCGCGACCGTGATCGCGGGCATCGCCGAGGGCTGTCGCCAGAGCAAGTGCGCGCTCGTCGGCGGCGAGACCGCCGAGCTCCCCGGCCTCTATCACGGCAAGGACTACGACCTCGCCGGATTCTGCGTCGGTGTCGTCGAGAAGGCAGAGATCCGGCCGCTGCGTACGCTCGCTGCGGGCGATGTCGTGATCGGTCTGCCGTCCGCGGGCCTCCACTCCAACGGTCACTCGCTCGCGCGCAAGGTCGTGCTCGATGTGCTGAAGCTCTCTCTCGAGGATCGCCCGCCGCAGCTCGGCGGCTCGACCATCGCCGACGAGATGATCCGCCCCACGATCATCTACGCGAGCGCGTTCGCCGCACTGAAGGAAGCCGGCATCCCGTGGAAGGCCGCAGCGCACATCACCGGTGGCGGGCTCGTCGAGAATCCGCCACGGATCTTCGCGGACGACTCCCTCGCCGTGGAGCTCGACCCGCGCACATGGGAGGTCCCGCCGATCATGAAGTTGATCGCGACCGCGGGCGTCGACGAGCACGAGATGCGTCGGACGTTCAACCTCGGCATCGGCATGACGATCGTCGTTCCCGCCGAGGCCGCGGATCGCACGGTCGCGCTGCTCGCAGGATCCAGGGCGCGCGTCGTCGGCACGCTCGTGCCGCGCGCCGGTGGCGAGGCGTCGCGGTTCATCGCATGAAGGTCGGGGTCCTGGTCTCGGGGAACGGGACCAACCTCCAGGCCCTCCTCGATGCCGAGGCAGCAGGCGAGCTCGCTCCGGCGACGATCGCCCTCGTGATCTCGAACAAACCCGATGTCCCGGCGCTGTACCGCGCCGACAACGCGGGCGTTCCATCCAAGGTCGTCGACCATCGCGGACTTGAGCGTGTGGCGTTCGAGGACGAGCTGCTCGCGGTCCTCGACGCGCATCGCATCGAGGGCGTCGTGCTCGCCGGGTTCATGCGCGTCCTCACCGCACACTTCCTCGATCGATACCCGCTGAGGGTCATCAACACCCACCCCTCGATCCTGCCGGCGTTCCCCGGCGTCGACGCCGTTGGTCAGGCGCTCGCGCACGGCGCCAAGCTCACCGGCGTCTCGATCCACTTCGTCGACGCGAGCCTCGACGGTGGCCCGATCATCGCGCAGGCCGCTGTCGCGATCGAACCCGACGACGATACGGCAACACTCCAGGAGCGTATCCAGCGCGAGGAGCATCGCCTGCTCCCCGCCATCGTTCGGAGCTTGGCCCGTGGCGAGCTGTCGTGCCAAGGTCGTGTCGTGATGCGCGCGGGGGCTCGTGCCGAGTAACTCGTACGACCTCGTCGTGCTCGGGGACGATCTGGCGGCTCTGGTGTGCGCGACGCTGTGTGCGCGACGCGGGATGCGGACGCTCGTCCTCGGCGACGATCGCCCTGCCCGCTACACGCTGGGTCCGCACAAGCTTCCGATCGATCCGATCATGTGGCCGACGACCGCAGGATCCCCGAGCGAGCGTGTGCTCCGCGAGCTGCACGCCGAGCTCGCCCTGCGGAGAAAGCTGCGCGAGCCGAAGATCGCCGCGCAGCTCGTCGCGCCGGATCTCCGGATCGACCTCGGCGCCGATCGCCTCGCGACCGAGCTCGAGCGCGAGGTCGGCAAGCTACCGGGCGCTGAGTGGCTTGCCCGCTGGGAGCGCGGTAGTGAGCTCGCACGCCTCCTCGATCCGCTGCTGAGCAGCGAGCACGCGTTCCCCGGCGTCGGGTTCTTCGAGAGGCGCGAGGTCAGCAAGCTCGCCGAGCGTGCCGCCGCCGACGCGGCAACGTGGTGGACCTCCGCACAGAGCGATCCGCACGCGAGCCTGTGGCGTCACCTCGCCGCGATCGCGATGCGCCACCCTGCCCCGCAGCCCGCCGCGATCGCACGCGCGGTCGATGCGTGGCGGACCGGCCCGTCTCCGCTCCGCGGCGATGGCGACGCGATGCGCGAGCTGTTCGTCGAGAAGCTCACGACCGCGGGCGGCGAGGTCCGCGCGGGACGCGTCGCCGAGATCGGGATCTCGTGGGGCAAGATCGCGAGCCTGACCCTCGTCAACGGTGACGAGCTCGGTACGAGCCAGGTGGTGGCAAGTCGCCCGCCCGCCGAGCTCGCCGAGTTACTCGGCAAGAAGGCACCGAAGCGCCTGACCGAGCTCGCCGCCGGCGTGTCGCTCGTCGGCTATCGCTACACGCTCAACATCGTGATCGACGAGGCCGGCATTCCCGAACACATGGCACCGACAGTCGCGGTGGTCGCCGCACCCGAAAAGGCCCCATCGGGGGACGCCGCGTTCTCGATCCACCTCGGCGAGACCGATGACACCGGCCGCGTGATCGCCACACTCGCAGCGATCCTCCCGTCCGAGGGTCCGATCGATTCTGATCGCCTGCCGGCGAAGTGCATGGCCCTGCGCGCCGGCCTGTGGCAGCGGCTCGGCGACGTGATGCCGTTCTTCGAGCGTCACCTCGTGCTCGCGCACTCGCCGTTCGAGGCGACGCCGCCCCAGGTCCCGGGCGGCCGCGGCAGCTACGATGTGCCCCGCAACCTGCCGCTCGCGATGTCACCCGTGTGGGCCGGCGGCACCGCGGACAGCGCGGTCGATCAGGTCGCCGGCGGCGGCCTGACCTACCAGACCGGACTCAAGAACCTGACGCTGACCGGTGAGCAGCTCGTGCCGGGCCTCGGCATCGAGGGCGCACTCGTGGCGGGCTGGAGTGCGGCCAAGGTCGCGTGCGCGATCGCGGGCAAGAAGAAGGACTACCTACAGAACGAGACCGTCGGCGCCACCTGAGAAGGCGGCCGAGCGACTTCGCTCACTCGAACAGGCGCGGCACGCCGAGCTGGTCCGCGATCGACTCCTCCGCGACGACGAGAATGGCAGCATCGGTGCCGAGCTCGACGATGTCGCCCGCCGAGACGCGCAGCATCGGCGCAGCCCCTCGCGCGCGCGCCTCGATGAACAGCTCCCCCGGATCGGCGTCGTCGTGGGACGCGAGGATCGCGCCGCCGACGCGCGACAGGCAACGCGACGCGACGAACGCGAGCCGCGCGCCGGCATCGACGACGACGCACGGTCCGAGCAGCATGATCGCGGCAGGCTGGCCAACGAGCGTCCCTGTCGTGCAGGCGACCTCGTCGAGCGCGCGGCGCAGCGGACCAGCGAGGCGCACACGCGAGTCGACGTACTGCGCGAGACCGCGCTCCGCGAGCTGACCCGAGCCGAGCGCCTCGTCCCAGCGGCGACCGAGGACGCGCGCGACGTCGACAGGCGCGGCGCCGCGCTCGCCGGCGAGGTGCGCGCCGTAGAGCAGCACGAGCGCGGGGACCAGCTCGGGCGACAGCTCGAAGCGCGCCGCGAGCTGATCGATCGGGGGTGCTGCCGGGACGGCTCGCTCGATCGAGCTGAACACACCGCGCGTCCACAGCACGACGTCGTCGCGCCACGATGGTCCGCGATCGACCGACGGCAACGGCGTCACGTACTCGCTGCGCGCCTGCGCCTGGCGCATCTTCTCGCGCCACGCGGAGAGCCGCGCCGCCGCGCTCTCCGCCGTCTCGGGTTCGTAGAGTGACGAGCGCGGCGCAGATGCACGCACGGAAGGCTCGTCCGGATCCCCGTACAGACTCGAGGTCGGCTTCGCGCTGGCTGCGGGTGCCCGCTCCGGCGGATCGTCTGGATCGCCATACAGTGTGGATGCGGTCTGTGGCTCGGGAGGTGGCGGCGCGGCTCGTGCGGGCGCCGCCGGCGGTAGCGGCGCTGGTGGTGCCGTCGGCGCTGGTGGTGCCGTGGTCGCTGGTGGTGCCGTGGTCGCCGGTTGCTTCGCGCTGGCGGCTGGCAGCGTCCGACCTGGCGGCTCCGTCGTGAGATCAACCGCCGGCTCGCCTGGCACGTCATCGTCGTCGATCTCGACGTCGATACTGCCAAAGGTCTGCGCTCGCCCACCGGGAGTCGCGTTGAAGACGTCCGCCGGATCACCAAGCGCGGCCGACGACGGCGGCGGCGCTTGAGGCACGGGCGCGACCTCTGCAGCGTCGAAGCCCTCCAGCAGAACATCGAGAGGGGACTTGCCCGACGCCGGTGGCGGCTCGGCCTTGCGAGCGGGACGCGGCTCGGTCGATGTGACCGCTGGAGCACCGAGGAGCTCTGCCGGATCGCCGAGCGTCGCCTTGGTCGAAGGCGGTGGCGGTGGCGGCATGGTCGTGCGAGCGGGGCGCGGCTCGCTCGTCGCGACGTCGCCGCCGCCGAAGATCACGGATGGGTCGCCGAGCG
>JANOPP010000546.1:0-2610 GCA_031421915.1 Myxococcales bacterium
CGCGACCGGTGACCTTCGCGAGGGCACCTTCCGCCGCCGCCGCGGCCACTGCGATGTTCGCTTCGTCGCCGCCGAGCCACAGGCGGCCGACGGCACCGAACGAGATCACTTCCATCAGATGGATGTCCGCGGCCTTCTCGGCCTCGTTCGCCGCGAGCGCCGCATACGCCGCCGGAAAGCACTCCATGATGTAGAGCGTCTGGCCACGCATGACCATGTCGCCGTGGCGCATGCGATTGATGAGCTGGCTGTGGTGGCCATCGAGCCCGGTGATCACCTGCGACGAGACGACCTTCGGCTTGATCCGATCCTCGCGCTTGACGCCCATCTGACCGAGGATCGCGTCGATCGCCGCCTCGACCTGGCCCTTGTCGCTGTGGTGCAGCTCGAGCATCCCGTAGGCGCGCTCGACGATCTGCATGCCGGGCCGACACGACGTCGCCTTGAGCGCAGCGTCGGTCAGCTGGTTGATCGCGATGCCGGGCGCGATCTCGATGAACAGCGCCGCCTCTTCTTCGAGGGGCATGAAGCCCGAGCACACGGTCTGCAAGAACCCGGTCAGCTGCGGCTGCAGCGAGTCGAGCACGGTGAGCGCACGAAGCTCCATCGCGGGCACGCTACCACAGGGCTGCGGTCCGTCGCCCGAGCCGGACCGACGAACCCGACCCCACCGCGAGAGTGCATTCGATCGGGTGCGAGTCACCGAGCGCTGATGAGATTGCGCTGGACCGGTCCCCGCGTGGAGAGCCCGACACCGAGCCCGACACCGAGCCCGACACCGAGCCCGACACCGAGCCCGAGCCCGAGCCATGCTCATGCGCTGAATCATCTCACCGGCGGCGTCGGGCTCTGACTGAGGTGCGTCTCGGCCTACGTGCCATCGCCATGTCGGCGCGCACGCGTCATGCGTATGGGTCGCTCGAGTGCCTGGCCGCTCCGTCGCTGGAGGGACGGTCGTGCGTCGTCGGCCATGGTGGCTCCTCGCGTGGGTTCTCCCCCACTGCGAGAGAACCGCGCCGCGCGTGCGAGGCACCGATCCGACCGAGGGGCTGCCATACGCGCGCGTCACGGTTCTCTCGCGGACGGGGGGCGCAACCCACGCAGGAGATCACCATGGCCTTTGACGCTTACGACCGTTCCCTCCAGCTCCTCCGCTCTATCGCCCCGCTGATCGAGACGCTCGCCACCCGCGATGCTGACCTCGTGAAGCAGCTGCGCCGCGCCGGTGCGAGCGTCACGCTCAACATCTCCGAGGCGAACCGTCGCGTCGGTAAGGACCGCCCGCACCTCTTCCGGGTCGCGCTCGGAAGTGCCGCCGAGGTCGCCGCGTGCCTCGAGGTCGCGGTCGCGCTCGGTTACCTCGCACCAGCGACCGTTGGGCCAGCGCTCGACCTGGTCGATCGGGTTCGGGCGATGACCTACCGGCTCGCGAATCGGTAGCCGCGCGATAGCGCCGCGGGCGGCGTCGAGCCGCCGCCGACGCGAGGCGCGATGCGTTTCCGCGGGAACGTCGACCGAGGCTGACTCAGCGAAGCGGTCGCGTTCGGCCGACGACCACCCGCCAGACGCTTCGATCCCGAACAGCACCAACGACTGCCGGATCGCAAATCGGTCGTCGTGTGGTGGCGGCGTGCCGGTGGTGCCCCGATCAAACGCCGCCGCGTTCCCGCGGGAACGTCGAGCCGAAGAACGAGATCAGCGAGGGCGGCCGCGCTTCGGCGGCGGCCGACCACCAGCCGGGCGGTTGGAACCCGAAGAGCGTCCCTGCCCGCCGCGCGGACCATCACCACGCGATCCACCGCGCGGACCATCGCCACGCGAAGACCCAGCTGCGCCGCGCGGACCGTCGCCGCGCGAGCCGCCGCGCGGACCATCACCGCGCGACGCACCCGCTGCCCCACGCGGACCGTCGCCGCGCGAGCCGCCGCGCGGACCGTCGCCACGCGCACCGCGCGGACCATCACCGCGCGGACCATCACCGCGTGAAGCACTCGCTGCGGCACGAGGCGGACCGTACTTGCCACGCTTCGGACGATCCTCGCCCGAGCTGCCGCCTGCACGACCACCGGCGGGTCGCGGCCACCGCCCCTTCGCGCGATCGCTAGCGGTCATCGTGTCGTCGCCGGCGACGGCGCGCGGACCACGCGGTCGATCGCTGCCTGCACGCGCGGGACGATCGCCGCGCGGTGCATAGTCGCGATCCGGACGTTCGGCCGACGAGCTGCCGCGCGCGGGACGATCGGCGCGCGGTGCGTAGTCGCGATTCGGACGTTCCGCTGGCGAGCCGCCACGCGACCCGGCGCCGCGAGGAGCACCCTCATCGCGGCCGCCGCCGCGCGAACCGCCGGCTGTTGGTCCTGCACCGCGACCAGGTCCGCGAGCTGCGTAGTCGCGAACTTCGCGCGTGCCGCCACCTCGTGCACTGCCGCGCCCAGCCACGGAACCGCGAGCACCGCCGCGACCCGAACGATCGTAGCCGCCGGGCGGGCCGGAGCCGCGTGCGCCGCGCGCACCCTCATCGCGTGCGTCGCCGCGCGAGCTTCCGGCGCCGCGATCGAAGCCGCCGCGTGGACCACCGGCACCCGCGCCCTCGTCGCGAGCACCGCCGCG
>JANOPP010000547.1:0-7813 GCA_031421915.1 Myxococcales bacterium
CGGCTACCGGATACGGCTCGGCGCTGGGCCCGGGCTCGGCCGCGACGGGAACGGCGACCGGATCCGGATCGGCGCTGGGCTCGGGCTCGGCCGCGACGGGCTCGGGAAGCGCGGGAATGGCCGAAGCGCCGCCACCCGCGACTGGCTCGGCCGTGGGCTCCGGTTCGGCCGCGAAGGCGCCCGCCGCAAAGGCCCCCGCCGCAAAGGCGCCCGCCGCAAAGGCCCCCGCCGCAAAGGCGCCTGCCGCGAAGGCCCCCGCACCGGCGAAGACACCCGATCTAGCGCCGACTCCTCCGGCACCCGCAGCCGCTGCCCCGGCAGCGGGCTCTGCAGCGGCGCCGAACTAGCCGTCGATGCGGATCGCGATCGCCCTGCTCCTCTCGCTCGCCGCGTGCAAGGGCCGCGCGACGGATGGCGCGCCCTCGCAGAGTTCGTCACCCGACAAGCCCTCCGCGCGCACCACCCGCACGAGCGAACCGAAGCCGACGACGTGTGATGCAGCGAAGGACACGCTGTGCGTCGTCGACGCGGTGGCCGCGTGCAACAAGGACGGCTCGGTTGGCAGGCTGATCGAGCAGTGCAAGGGGCGCTGCCGCGCGGGCGCATGTGTCGACACCTGCGCGATCAAGGGCAACGAGCTGATCTACCTCGTCGACACCGACCACAACTTCCTGTCGTTCGATCCGGAGAAGATCGGCGGCGATCCGTTCCGCCTGATCGGCAAGCTCGAGTGCGAGACCGCCGGACAGCCGTTCTCGATGGGCGTCGCGAGCGACGGCATCGCGTGGGTCCTCTACAACACCGGGCGCGTGTATCGCGTCTCGATCCTCGATGCGCACTGCACGAAGGCCGGAGATCCCGAGGAGGGGCCCGAGACGTTCGGCATGGGCTTCGTCGCGACGGGGCCGACGGCCGAGAAGCTCTACCTCGCCGCCAGCGATTCCTCCGACCTGCTCGGCTATCTCGACACGAGCGGCAAGGAGCCGACCTGGGCGCCGATCGCCAAGATCGCGATGGGCCAGGAGCATCACCCCGAGCTCACCGGAACCGGTGACGGCAAGCTGTACGGCTATTTCCCGGAGCCCACCGTCGGTGGCTTCGTGACCGAGCTCGATCCCACAACCGGTGCTGCGGTGGGAAAGCGCCTCCCGCTCGGTGTGAAGCTCACCGAGATGGAGGCCTACGCATTCGCCCACTGGGGCGGCGTGTTCTACGTCTTCACGACGGCCGAGCACACGAACCGCGTCCACGCGATCCATCGCGCAACCGGCAAGGTCGAGCTCGTCGGTCCGCGCACGCCGTTCGAGGTCGTCGGCGCCGGCGTGTCGACCTGCGCGCCCGAGCTCGAGCGCGCACCGTAGCGACTACTTCGCCCAGACCTCGACGCGCGCCTTGCCGCCACCGGGGAGGTTCGCGTACTTCATGTCGATGTACTTGATGACGCGGTCACCGCCGGGGAAGTCGAGCACGCGGGTGCGCTGACCCTCCTTGAACACGTGCTTGACGGCCGGGTTCCACACCGGGCCCTTGCCGAACTTCACCTCGAAGTCGATCAGGTCGAGATCGGAGTCGAGGACGACGATCGTCATCTTCTCGAACTTGCCCTTCACGCGCGCGACGGTGATCCGGTCCTTGTCGACCTTGCCACCGACGGTGCGAGTGCCGAGCTTCGTCCAGCCCGCGTTGTCCCACAGCGCGGCGGACGGCTTGCCTGCGCCGATACCCTCGGTCTTCCACGCCCACACCTCGACGTGTGCCTTGCCGCCGCCCGCGAAGTTCTTGTACTTGAGATCGACCGACTTGATGATGCGCTCGTCGCCGGGGAGGTCGAGCACGCGCGTGCGCGAGCCCTCCTTGAACACGTGCTTCACCTTCGGGTTGTGCTTCTCGCCGTTGCCGAACGTGATCTCGAAGTCGAGGAGCTCGAGGTCACTCTTGTCGACGAGGAGCGTGATCTTGCTGAACCGGCCCTCGTTCTTGCCGACGGCGATCGTGTCCTTGTCGACCTTGCCGTCGACATCACGCTCGCCGAGCTTGACCCACCCCTTGGATTCCCATTTGACGTCGGCGCTCGCAAGGGGGGCGAACGCGAGCCACGTGACTACGAGAGCAAATACTGAGCTGATGCGCATGGGCGCACTCTATCGCGAGATCTCGAGCTCCACGACGAACCGTGCACCCGGGTTGTTCGGATCGACCCAGACGCGCCCGCCCATTTCCTCGATCTGGCTCTTGACGATCGCGAGGCCGAGGCCCGAGCCGCCGACCGCGCGGCTGCGTCCTGCATCGATCCGGTAGAACCTCTCGAACACCCGCTCCTCGTAGCCCTTCGGGATGCCCGGCCCACGATCCGCGATCGTCAGCTTCACCACGGTCACGTCGCGCTCCGCCTTCACGGTGACCTTGGTTCCCGCTCCGTACTTCACCGCGTTGTCGATCAGGTTCTGCACGACGTGGTCGAGTCCCTCGCGGGTGCCGAGCACCGCCAGATCCGCGGGGACCTCGACCTCGATCTGCGCGGCTGGCGAGACGCCCTTGGTGGTGCGCGCGGCATCCTGGACGACCTGCGCGAGCGAGACCGACGTGCGATCTCCGACGATCGACGGTCGGCCACCGAGGGTATCGAGGACGAGGAGGTCGGAGACCAGCGACGCGATCCGGTTCGCGTTGCGATGGATCGTCGTCAGGAACTCCTTCGATGTCTCGGCATCGACGCTGCCGCCGAGCAGCGTCTCCGCGTAGCCGGAGATCGAGGTCACGGGTGTGCGGAGCTCGTGCGCGGCGTTCGAGAGGAACTCGCGGCGCACGGCCTCGAGTGCGCGCATGCGCGTGACGTCGTAGAGCACGAGGATCGCGCCCGGATCTCCGAGAGGGCGCGCACTCGCGCGAACCTCGCGACCGAGGAGCGTCAGCTCGCCGTCCGCCTGTTCGCCGTCGAGCGCACGCGTGATGAGCGGGCGGAGGGGCGCGGGCAGCTCGTCCTCACCCTCGCCGATCAGTGGCTTCGCGGCGTCGTTGACGAGCGCGATCTTGCCGCCGCGATCGATGACGACGACACCCTCGACGAGGCCGCCGATCACGACCGACATCAGATCGCGTTGCTGGGTCAGCTCGCTGATCCGGGTCTTGACCTCGCCGGCCATGTGCATCATCGCGCGTGCGAGCACACCGAGCTCTCCGCCTGCGTCGGTCGGCGGCGGCACGTCGTAGTCGCCCGCGGCGAGCTTCTCCGCGGTGCGCGTCATCGACTGCAGGGGTTTGGTCACGGCGCGAACAAAGATCCACGACAGCACGATGATGCCGAGGAGTGCGAACG
Organism: Myxococcales bacterium; assembly: GCA_031421915.1. Classification (GTDB taxonomy): domain Bacteria; phylum Myxococcota_A; class Polyangia; order Haliangiales; family Haliangiaceae; genus JABFXX01. Next base: position 3,317 of record JANOPP010000547.1, read on the forward strand.
CCGAGCCGACGAGAAGCCGGTTGCGCATCCGCGCCCGGGTCTCGACGACATCACCGAGCGGGACCGCGAGCCGGATCACCCGATTGAAGTCGGCAGGCACGGCGACGAGGTACTGCGGCGCCTCGTCGTCGCGCAGCTGGCGAATCGCGCGCCCCATCTCGCCACGCCGCGCCTTCGCGACCTCGATCGCCTCGCCGATCGGACGCCCGACGGTCGACGGCTCGAGCGAGTCGCCCTGGACCAGGCCATCGGCGCCGATGATCGTGATCCGCGTCCCGGTGACGGCGGCGAGCCGTGGCGCGAGGCGATCGGGATGACCGGCGACGGTGAGCCAGCCGGCGACCGCACTGCCCTGCTTGACCAGGCGGACGTCGAGCGACTTGACGAGGTCGTCCGCGAGCGTCCGTTCGATCGCGAACAGCGTCCCTGCCCCGACGATGATGAACAGGATCAGAAACGTGCCCACCAGCCGGTAGCGGAGCGAGTTGCGCACGCACCGACGAGCGTAGCACTAGCGCGGGTTACGCTCCGTCGCGCTTGGCCCGATACCCGAAGCCGTGCACGGTCTCGATCACGTCGGCCGCTGGCCCGAGACTGACGCGCAGGCGGCGAACGTGAACATCGACGGTGCGCGTGTTGATGTCGCCGCGCATCTCCCACACCTGCTCGAGGAGCTCCTCGCGCGAGAACACCCGGCCCGGGTCAGACACCAGGAGCTGGAGGAGCTTGTACTCGAGGGGGCGGAGCTGCGTCGGGACGCCGCCGATCCGGACGTCGTGCGTCACGGGATCGAGCTCGATCGATCCAACCTTGAGCACGCCGCTGGGATCGCCCGCCGCCGGCCGCGCGCGCCGCTCGGCGAGGCGGTTCGCGAGTGCGGTGACGCGGAGAACGACCTCGCGGACGACGAAGGGCTTGACGACGTAGTCATCGGCGCCGACCTCGAGCCCGAGGATGCGGTCCTCGGCCTCGCCCTTGGCGGTCAGCATGAGGACGCCGACCTCCGCGGTCCTGGGGTCGGCCCGGAGCTGCTTGCAGACGTCGTAACCCGACGTATCGGGAAGCATGAGATCGAGCACGACGACATCGGGCTGGCTCGACTGGACCAGGGCCAGGCCCTCGCCGCCCGTCCCCGCCGCCACGACATCGAACCCCGCTCCGCGCAGGTTGAACTCGAGCAGTCGCGAGACATCCCGCTCGTCTTCGATGATGACCACTCGGCGTTCCATCACGTCGATCATACCCCGCGTAACATGACGGTGACAGCGTGACCGTCGCGCGATCGCGCGATACCCTGCTGTCGTGCGTACTGTTGTTGCCCTGGTCTTCGCAGCCGGACTCGCCGCCTGCTCGTCGAAGTCCGATGGCCGCACCGTGCGGATCGCAGCCGCCTCGGATCTCCAGCGCGCCTTCACCGAGCTCGGCGCCGAGTTCAAGGCCCGCACCGGGATCACGCCCGAGTTCAACTTCGGATCGAGCGGCCTGCTCGCGAAGCAGATCGAGCAAGGCGCGCCGTTCTTCCTGTTCGCCTCCGCCAACAAGGCGTTCGCGCAGAAGGTCGTCGCGACCGGTCACTGCGATGGCGCGACGGCGCGCCTCTACGCGCAAGGACGGATCGTGGTGTGGACCGCCCCAGGCAAGAAGGCGCCGGTGTCGCTGATGGATCTCGCGAGCCCCGAGTTCAAGCGGATCGGGATCGCGAACCCCGATCACGCGCCGTACGGCGTCGCGGCGAAGGAGGCGCTCGAGAGCACGGGCGTGTACGCGCAGATCAAGGACCGCCTAATCCTCGGCGAGAACATCCAGGCGACGATGCTGATCGCGAAGAACGGCGACGTCGACGCGGCGATCGTCGCGCTGTCACTCGCTGTCGTCGCCGACGGCGGGACGTCGCTCAAGATCGACCCCGCACTGTACAAGCCACTCGATCAACAGCTCGTCGTGTGCGGCAAGGGCGCGGAGGCGGATGCCGCGCGCCAGTTCGCGGACTTCGTCGACACGCGCGAAGGCCGAGAGGTGATGTCGCGCTACGGCTTCCAGTTGCCCGTCGACAAGCCGCGCTCCCCATGAAGCCCGAGACACTCGCCGCTCAAGCGCTGCACACGATCGATGCAACCACCGGCGCGATCGTGCCGCCCGTGCACTTCGCGACGAGCTACGCGCGCGACGCCGACTACCAGCTCCGCGGCCCCGGCTACGGACGCGACGAGAATCCGACCCCGGTCCACGCCGAACGCGTGATCGCGGCGCTCGAAGGGGGCGCCGCGGCCCTCGTGTTCTCGTCGGGGATGGCCGCCGCGACCGGCGCGATCCGCGCGGTCTGCAAGCCGGGCGATCACGTGATCGGACCTCGCTTCGGCTACTACGCCTTGCGCGACTGGCTCACGCGGTTCTGCGCCAAGTGGGGCCTCTCGCTCGACCTCGTCGACACCTCGGATCTCGCCGCGCTCGAAGCTGCGCTCCGCCCGGGCGTCACGCGCCTGGTCTGGATCGAGACGCCCGCGAACCCGACGTGGGAGGTCACCGACCTCGCGGCGGCCTCCGCGCTCGCGCACGCGGCCGGCGCGCTGGTCGCGGTCGACTCGACCGCCGCGACGCCGGTGCACACGCGTCCGCTCGAGCATGGCGCCGATCTGGTGATGCACTCGGCCACCAAGTTCCTCGGCGGCCACTCCGATCTCCTCGCCGGCGCGCTCGTGACCGCGAAGCTCGACGAGGCGTGGGCGCAGATCGCGCAGCTACGCCATGACGAGGGCGCGTGTCTCGCACCACTCGACGCGTATCTCCTCCTCCGCGGCATGCGCACGTTGTTCGCACGCGTCGAGCGATCGAGCCGCACCGCGTACTGGCTCGCCGAGCGCCTGCTCGAGCAGCCGGGCGTGACCGTCCGCTACCCGGGTCTGTCGACGCACCCGCAGCACGCGATCGCGGCGCGCCAGATGCAGCGCGGGTACGGCAGCATGCTGTCGATCCAGATCGACGGGGGCGCGGCCGCCGCGCTCGCGGTCGTGCGCAAGCTCCGCGTGTGGGTCCCGGCCACCTCGCTCGGTGGCGTCGAGAGCCTCGTCGAGCACCGGTTCACCGTCGAGGGCCCGGCGACGCCAACGCCCGACGATCTGCTGCGCCTCTCGGTCGGCCTCGAACACGAGGACGATCTGTTCGACGATCTGCGCCAGGCGCTCGTCCCGTGAAGCTGCGGGTCGCCACCTGCCGCACGCTACCGGAGGTCGACGTCGACGCCGCGCCACTCGCCACCGCACTCGCAGCCCATGGCTTTGCCGCCGAGCTCGTCGCGTGGGACGACCCGACCGTCCGCTGGGAGGCTCCGATCCCGACGATCCTGCGCTCGACCTGGAACTACGCGCTCGATGTCGACGGCTTCCTCGCATGGATCGATCGTGTCAGCGAGACCGCACCGCTGCTCAATCCGCCGGACGTCATCCGCGGCAACGTTCACAAGCGGTACCTCCTCGAGCTCGCTGCGCGCGGCGTCCCGGTCGTACCGACGCGGATCGTCGAGCGCGGCTCGATCGTCGATCTCGTCGAAGCCGCGGCCGAGCTCGGGACGCAGCGTCTCGTGATCAAGCCCGAGGTCGGTGCGGGCTCGCTCGGAACGCGCGTGTTCACCATCGGCGGGCCGCACACGAACCCTACGCCGCACGCGCACCTCGCGTCGCTGACCTCGCGCGGCGCGGCACTGGTGCAGCCGTACGTCGCGTCGGTCGATGACTACGGCGAACGCTCGCTCGTGTGGATCGACGGCGAGCTATCGCACGCGCTCCGCAAGGCGCCCCGGTTCGCCGGCGACATCGAACGGATCGAGGGCCCGTTCCCGATCAGCGGCGACGAGCGTGACGTCGCCGAGGCTGCGCTCGCGCCCGTCATGGATCGGATCCTCTACGGCCGCGTCGATCTCGCGCGCGACGACCGTGGTCAGCCGATGGTGATGGAGCTCGAGCTCGTCGAGCCCTCGCTATTCTTCGCGCGCCAGCCCGGCTCGGCCGATCGCTACGCGGCCGGGTTGCGCAGGCGACTCGATCAGTCCGCGAGCTGAGCGGCCAGGCGATCGAGTGCATCGATCGTCCACGCTCCGTACCAGAACAGATCCTTGCCGCTGACTCGAACGACCTGCGCAGACGGCAGCGCGTCGCGCAGCACTGCCTCGTCGTCGACGGAGAACGCATGAGGCTCGTCGGGCAGGAGCACCAGCTCCGGCTTGCGCGCACGCACCTCGTCGAGCGTCACGCGCGGGTAACGCTCGTCGCGGCCGGCCGCATCACGCGGCGCCTCCTTGCCGAGATCCGCCGCGAGCGGATACAGCCGCAGCCGCTCGCCGAACACGTTTGCGATCCCGACCTGCGCGAGGACATCGGAGCCGAAGGTATCCGCGTTCATCGTCATCAGCGGATCCATCCAGATCGGGATGAACGCCGAGCGGCTCGTCGCCTTCGCGCCAGCCAGATGATAGCCCCGCTGGATCAGCGCGCGTGCCGTCGG
>JANOPP010000548.1:0-1716 GCA_031421915.1 Myxococcales bacterium
GAGGCGAGGAGCAGAGGCGCTAGGTAGGCGCGCCATTCCAAAGTATCACCAGCCGTCTTTGCCGAGCGTCCCCGTACAGTTCGCCAACGTGCCCGAGCAGAACTTGGCGTAGTTGTAGTCGCCCATGATGGGCGTCGCGCCGCCCTGCCAGGCGAAAACCTCCATCTCGAAGTCGACGCCCTTCGAGAGTGGCCCCCCGAAGAGGAAGCCATCGTCGTAAATGACTCCCATCGTCTTCGTCGTGGCGTCGGGTGTGGGCACCTTGTCGGCGCAGTTCGTGAGCGCGAACGCTAGTCCCAAGCTCCCGACGGTGATGTTTACCGACGACCCCTGGAAGCACAACTGCGAGCCATCGATCGGGAAATAATTGGACATTCCGGCTACCCTACTAGGATAGCTGGAGTGCGGTCGGGAGCGCGCGTCGACGATGACAGGGTACCACGGCGGAGAGCCGTTCTGGCCGACCGCCGTAGCCCAACGGTTGTATGCATAGTAGTCCCTCGTCGAGCTATAGTCGGAAGTAGGCTTGAAAAGCTGGTAGCACCCGGTGATCGATCGACCCTGAACGGTCCAAGTCTGGCAGGTGCTCTGCAACCTGGTTCCGCCACTGTACGACGCGCTCCCCATACCTAGCCCCACGGCCGCGCGATCCTGAGGCGCGTTGGGAACATCAGCGTCCGCATGCGCCTGGAAGTCGAGCTCCAGGATCTCGCCCGTTGACCCCTGCGCTCCCTGCACAACGTCGGTGGACGTGGCGATAAGAAAGCGCGCCTCCTCGACCACCGACCCGTCCTCCCAAGCGAGTTCGCCACCGCCGAGAATGGCCGCATTCACGTTCAGAGCGTCCACGAGCCGTCCCTCGCGCGCTTGCGAGGTCACATGATTGTAGATCACCCGGTCGGTCTCTGGCCCCTGGTGGAGACGCGCGGCAGCCGACTTGATCTCTGCCGCGCCAAAGGTGCGATTTTCGCTCACGGAGACCTCGTTTCCGCCAGCTGACTGACCAGCGCCGGCCGGGTCTCCCTCATTTGGTGGCATTACGCACCCGCCTGCATAGATACCAAAAACAGCGACGGCGGATGTCAAGCCGACAAGGCGAAAGGCATATTTGTTCATGACAACTCCTTCTTGGGGAATCCCCGGTGGCGGACCTGCACCTGCAGAATCGGTTTTGGAGGCTTCCGTGGAAGACATCATGACGAGGGACGGGCATTCCCAACAATACGCAGAGTTGCGTACACGGCGGATGGCAAGCTGCTGCATCGCGTATGCGATGGGTAGGGGGCGCCAATCTACGCTTCGTTGAGGCGCATGACGACCTTCAAAAATTGAATCAAAATGGGTGAAATTGATTGGTGCGAGTGTTGCCCGTCGATCGGCCCATCTTATCGATTTGAGCCGCAGTTTTGGTTTTCAAGTATCGGCCTGACGGTGGCACTGAGCTTGCTCAAAGAAGCGGCACGGTGCCACGCAACCTGCTCCGCCGTCGGCAGAGCAGACAAACCATGGCTCGCCAAAGATTGACCTCGATCATTCATTCCGGAGGCTGCTGATGAAGACACTAAGGACTCATATCTGCTCTTACGCAAATCCGATGAGCAAGCGCGACACGCAGGGTGTTGCCAAGTCGATGAGACGAAAATACAAGGGATGGCGTTCCAGGTACGATGCGAAATTCACTGCGATCATGCTGCTTGCGTTCGTGCTTTCGCTGGA
>JANOPP010000549.1:0-9465 GCA_031421915.1 Myxococcales bacterium
GATCGACGCCGACGAACCGGCCCTGTTCGACGCGGCCCCGCCGGCCGCGCGCCTGCGGTCGGTCCCGTTCGGCGGCAGCTTGGCTCCGATCGGAGCGGCCGTCGCCCCACTTCCGCGGCGCCGGGCGCCCGCCGCGACGCCGGCCCAGGTCCCGCGGCAGCCGATCTATACCGACGACGACGATGACTCCGAGACGACGGTCGGTGCACCGCCGCAGTGGGCGCCGGTGCCGTCCCTCACTGAAGACGCGGAGAGCTACACGGTCACGCAGCCCGACACGGGGCCGTTCGCGCCCCAGCCGCTGCCCGCCGCTCCGCAGATCGGCTACGCCTATCCACACGTCCAGCCCGCGTACCAGCGTCCCGCCTACCCGCCGGCGCACGCCCCACCGGCGTACTACCAGGCGCCGTACGCCGATCATCACGAGACGATGCGCGTGCGCGCGCTGCCGCTCGAGGCCGAGCCGTCGCTCGCGCAAGAAGTGCTCGCGACGATGGTGCGGTTCTGGATGCCGTTCGCCGCACTCGGCGTGATCGCGCTCGCGCTCGCCGGTTATCGCGTCATGAAGGATGACGAGCCTGTGGCCGCCGCCGAGCCCGCGGCTCCGATCGTGATGGCCACCGTTGCAGCCGATCCCGTCGCCGAGCCTGCGGGCAAGTCGCCGCTCGCTGCCGCGATGGTCGGCGAACGCCTCGAGGTCGAGCCCGCCGTCGTTACACCCGCCGTCGCCGAGCCCGAGGCGGTCGTCGCCGATCCCAACGCGGTCCCAGCGGACTCGCCGTGGCAGCCGACCAAGCCGCAGCCGACGATCGCGCCCGAGGCGGTCGTCGCCGATCCCAACGCGGTCCCGGCGGACTCGCCGTGGCAGCCGACCAAGCCGCAGCCGACGATCGTTCCCATCGAGGCAGGCGCGGAGACCGTCGCCGACACCGAGCCCGAGGTAGAGGCTGCGCCCGTCGTCGCCGCCAAGCCCGTCAAGGTCAGCAAGGAGCGCTCGCAGAGCCGGCGCGCCAAGCGTGCCGCCGCGAAGCGCGCGAAGCAGGTCGCGATGTCCGAGCTCGCACCCGCGAAGCCCGCGAAGCCCGCGAAGCGCGTCGCTGCGTCCGAGCCGAAGGAGACCAAGGTCGTCGCGATCGCTGCTGCCAAGCCGATGAAGATCGGCGCCACCACGGTCGCGCCGACCGCGGGCGGTGCCGGGAAGCTCACCGTCGCGAGCACGCCGTCGACGTTGATCTACGTCGATGGTCGCAATACGGGCATGATGACGCCCAAGACGTTGTCGCTCCCCGAGGGGAGCCACAAGATCACGTTACTGTCGCCCAAGGATCGGATCGCCAAGACGATCAGCGTCGAGATCGAGTCCGGTAAGACGGCGAAGGTCTCCAAGGACTTCACCAAGTAAGTCAGCGCGCGGCGACCGTGCCGAGGTGGAACCGTGCGTGATCGATCTGGATCAGGAACGGCCTGCTCTCGACGGTGATCGCGCCCTTCCCGTCGTGGCGAATCACCTGCACCGTGCCGAGGCCAAAACCCATCGGGCCCCGGCGGTAGTAGTGGACGCTGAGCTCGTACGGGAACGCCTTGGGCTCGAGGATCGAGAACTGTTCGGGCCCCCAGCCATCGGTCAGATCCGCGGTGAGCACACCGCCGGTCACCAGTGACTTGTTGCGGTACGACGCCTCGTTGCCGTCGCGATCGCGGACCGCGAGGTCGACATCGTTCGCATCCGTCTCCCAGGTCAGCACGAACCGGATGCTCGGCTTGGTCGCGAGCGGCGGTGGCGTCGGACCGAGCAGCTCGCGCGATCGCGACGGATCCTTGGCGACCATCGCCGCCTCGACGATCACCCGATCCTCGCCGAACACCTGCAGCACCGCGGGTAGCTGCGTCTTGCCTGCGCCAGCGATCAACGCCTCGCGCGCCTCCTCGAGCCGCCCGTCGCGCACGAGCGCGAATGCGAGCAGCCGGTACCCGACCGCCTGATCCGGCCGCTCCGCGACCGCGCGGCGATACGCATCGATCGCCATCGACCGCGCCTCTGCGAGCCGATCGAGTCGCTCGCCCGCCGCGCGCAACAGCTCGGCCCGGTTCGGATAGAGATCCATGATCGAGCCGTATGCGCGGGCCGCGCGCGCCATGTCGCCGCGCGCCTCGAGCGCCTCACCGAGGGCGAGCACCGCCGCGACGTCGCCCGGGTTCGCGAGCTGCCACATCGTCGACACGTCGAGCGCGCGGTCGCGATCGCCGGTCGCGAGGGCGTTCGAGACGGCGAGCATCTGGTCGGTGTGCGCCCCCGCGTAGGGATTCGCCGGTGGAGCGGGCCTCGACACGAATGCGGATGGCGCTGCGGCGTCATCCGCAGGATCGTCGCGGTGCCGCATGTACGACTCGCGCGTCAGGCTCTGACCGAGGAAGTCCGGCCCGCGGTCCGACAGCATCCACCCTGGGTTGGTGCGGATCGGCCCTCCGGTGCGAACGTGCGGCGACACGCTGTCGACCCGGTAGCGGTTCTCGAGCGACGTCGACCCCGAGAGGCCGACGCCGGACGCCGTGCCGAGCGCGCCCTCGAAGGTGCGCCCCGGAACCGGGATGTGGCGGAGGTAGTCCTTCGTGATCGTGATGCCCTGCGAGGTCGATGACAGGTCGATACTCGGCGCGCTGTCGCGGATCTGGATCACCTCGCCGCGGCCTTGATCGCTGATGTCGATCTCGTCGATGCCCTTGGCCTCCGGCCGGAGTGTCAACACCGCGGGCTCCACGGGACGTGGTCCGAGCATCCGCCGCTCGTCGGCGTCCGTTTCGAGGACGATCAGGGACGTTTGCGTCGAGACCAGCTCGTGCGCGAGCGCGAGCTTCTCGATCTGCTTCGCGAGCTTCGCCTTGTCCGCATCCGGCGCATCCGCGCTCCGCTCCGTCAGCTCCGCGAGCTCCGCGCCGGCGACCGTGCGGCGGATGCGCTTCGCCGTTCCGCCCGCGGCCGCGACGCTCACCTCGCGCTCCCCGATTCGCACGCGGAGCGGTCCGTCGCCGCTGCGCAGACCGAACACGAACAGCGGATCCCCGGGCGCGGTGCCGCGCGTCGTCGGCGGCCAGCTCGCCGTCGCGCCTGCAACGCTGATCCTTGCCTCGGGCATCACGGCAACCGCGAGCTGCGCCGCGACGCGGTCGACATTCCGCCCGTCGAGGATCGCGCCCGGAGTCCGCCCGCCGCGCACGATCGGCGCGAGCGTGTCGCGGTCGATGCTCGCGCCGACCTGCACCGCGTCGATCCGCTCGATCGCTGCGAGCGCGGCGGCGAGCTTTGTCGGCTCGCGCTCGCCGAGCGTCGGCGCGCCGTCCCCGACGAGGATCACGCGATCCAGGCCGTGATTCGCGGCATATCCAAGCGCGCCACCGAGGTCACTCGCGCCGAGCGCTCCATGATCGAACAGCCGCACGCCGAGGTCGCGCGCGTTGCCGGCCGTGCCGCGATACAGCTCCGTCACCTTGTGGTCGAACGCCGCCACCGTCACGATCGCCGTGCTCGGCAGCGCCGCGACCAGCCGCTCCACCGCCATTCCCTGCCGGCCCATCACCGTCGCGCGCGACGCGCTCGTGTCGACAAGCACCAGCACACGCTCCAGCGCCGCCGGCGCGTTCGCGGTCGCCGTATCGATCCTCGCGATGAACGCACCAGACGCCCCGATCGCACCCGGACCTCGCGTGATCGGGATCTCGAGATCCTGCATCGTGGCGCCATCGGGGGCGAGGTCCCGCCTCGCACCGTCGTGGTCGATCGCGATCGCGACATCCGGCACCGGCGGCAAGCCCTCGAGGGCGAGCACGTACGGCTGCACCTCCGAGACGAGGTGATCGTACGCGAGGATGATCTCCTTGCTCTCGCGCGGGGCAATCGGGAACACGCGCGCACTGAACTGATTCCCCAGATCGCGCTCGAGCAGCGCCGGGTCCACCCGCTGGTGGAGGAACGTCTCGTAGACCTCGCGTCCCTTCGCGCGTGACACAACGCGGGACTCGCGCCACGTGCCCGCGATCTTCATCGCGAACCGCCCCACGGTCGCACCGGGCGGCAGCGTGATCCCGAACCGCCCCTCGCGCTGTCGCGCCTCGGCGTTGAAGAAGGTCATCCGCAGCTCGGTGTGCGCGAGCGGTCCCTCGATCGTCACGGTCGCGGCCAGGCTCGTCAGTGCGAGCTCGCTGCCGTCACTGGGCGCGAGGGCCAGCGGCGGTGGCGTCTTCTCCGCCTGCGCCCGGTACTCCGCGCGCATCGCTCTCGCGAGCCGGACCCCGAGGGTGCCGTCGCCTGGCGCGGTCCTGGCGGGCACGCCCCCGATCGACAGCGCGCTGCCGGAGTTACACGCGCACAGGACAAGGATGGCGAGACCCGACCAGCGATTCCTCATGCTTCATCGCTACGCGAGCGCGCGGCGCGGCGACATCACGCGCTGACAACACGCGGTGTCGGGTGCAGACGGCAGGTCGCGTCGCAGGTCGCAGGCCGACGTAGAGCGGCTCAGCCAGGAGGCGGAGCTTCGGCGGGCGGCGCGTCGGCCTCTTCGGGCGGCGGCGGGTCGTCGGTCGCCGGCTCCATCGGGCCCATGCAGGTCTCGATCTGCGTCGGGCAGTTCGTCTCCATGCAAGCCTGGTCGGTGCAGCCCGCGGACTGGCCGCAGTCGAGCAGTGCCTGGTGCTGGGGCGCAGCCTCGGTGGTGCCCTGGTTCGTGCAGCCGTGGAGGCAGAACGGCGTCGAGCACCCGCTATCGCAGGTCTCGACGATCTCGCGACACGTCAGCGTTCCTCCGCCTTCGGGAGGCGGATTGACGGCACGGGCCGCCTGGTTGATGCACCCGAAGAGTCCCACCAAGATCAGCGTGCGCCACACGCCTGCAGTCTAGCCCAGTTCAAGGGTTGCGCGTCACGCGCCATCCGCGCGATGAAACGGGTCATGTTAGCGATCGATCTCACGGGGAAGCACGCACTGGTCGCGGGCGTCGGTGACGAGCGCGGGCTCGGGTTCGGCATCGCCAAGGCGCTGGCCAATGCGGGTGCGACGGTGGCCGTGGCGACCTGGCCGCCGCTGTTCAAGATGCTCAAGCTGATCCTCGCGCGGCCGACGTCGGTGCCGCTCCTCACACTGAAGAACGGCAAGCTCCTCGAGTTCACGGAGGTGATTCCGTTCGATGCCGAGTACGACCGGATGGAGGACGTCCCGACCGAGATGCGCGAGCACCGCCGGCACAAGGACCTCGGCGACTTCACGATGGCGGGGCTCGCGGCGGCGGTCAAGGCGAGCGGCGGCGTGGACATCGTGGTCCACAGCCTCGCGAACGCGCCCGAGATCCAGAAAGCGCTGCTCGATACGTCGCGCGCCGGCTACCTGTCGGCGGTGTCGACGTCGGCGTACTCGAATGTCTCGCTGGTCTCGCATCTCGGACCGCTGATGCGGCCGGGTGGAGCGTTCGTGTCGATGTCGTACATCGCCGGCGAGCGCGTGGTGCCGGGGTACGGCGGCGGGATGTCGACGGCGAAGGCGGCGCTCGAGTCCGATGCGCGCGTGCTCGCGTACGAGGCGGGCCGGCGGTGGGGCCACCGGGTCAATGTCATCTCGGCGGGCCCGTACAAGTCGCGCGCGGCCGAGGCGATCGGCCCGATCGACCTGATGATCAAGTACACGCAGCTCGCATCGCCGCTGCAGACCGCGGTGACGTCCGAGGAGATCGGGCAGACCGCCGCGTTCCTGTGCAGCCCGCTCGCCAGCGCGATCACCGGGCAGGTGATCTATGCCGACAAGGGGTTCTCCGCGATGGGACTCACCGTGGAGCGCCCGCCGGGGTTCTGAGTGTTAGGCTCGGGGCAGACATGCACCGGGTGGGTCGCGTAGTCGCTACAGTTGCTTGTTCGTGGTTGATCGCTACGGGGGCCGCGAACGCGCAGCCCGCGCCCGATCCGACGCCCGAGCAACCGCCGCCGGAGTCACCTCCGCCGTCCGACGAGGACATCACCGTCCGTGGACGCGTGATCGACAACCTCGGTCGCCCGATCCGGAAGGTGACGGTCTCCGTCGAGGGCACGTTCGATGACGTGGTCACCGACAAGGACGGCCGGTTCGAGATCCAGGCGCCGATGGGCGCGACGCTGATCGTCAGCTCGGATCGCCATGGCGTGTCGCTGGCGACCGTCGACGGCGCGGAGCTGCCGGACATCGTGCTGCTGATCGATCTCGCGAGCGAGGAGATCATCATCTCGGCCGAGGCGCCGATCGTCGCGCCCGGTGCGGCCGTGCTGGATCGCGAGAACCTGAACCGGATCCCCGGCACGGGTGGCGACATCGTGCGCGCGCTGACAGCGATGCCGGGCGTTGTGAACACGCAGCTGCCGGTCGGCTACTCGGGCGTCGTGATCCGGGGGGCGTCGCCGCAGGACTCGAAGATCCTGATCGATGGCTTCGAGATTCCGATCCTGTTCCATCCGTTCGGGTTCCGCGCGGTGGTGCCGACGGAGTCGATCAAGTCCCTGACGTTCATCCCCGGAGGGTTCGACGTCTCGTACGGCCGGTCATCGTCGGGCGTCGTGCTGCTGGAGACGCGCGCGGGCAGCGAGAACCGCAGCACGCAGGCCGAGTTCTCGATGATCGACAGCGGCATCGTGGCGCAGGGGCCGCTCGGCAAGAAGACGCGCTACATGTTCGCGCTGCGGCGGTCGTTCATCGACTTCTTCCTGCCTCTGTTCATCCCCGACACGGTCGACCTCTCGCTCACGACGGTCCCGCAGTACTGGGACGGTCAGCTCCGCGTCGATCACGAGGTGAGCTCGAAGTGGAGCGTGATGGCGTCGAGCGTCGGCACGACGGACCTGTTCGAGCTGTTCACGACGATGGACGAGGAGTCGGACGCGAAGCGGTTCTATTCGCGGACGCGGTTCCTGCGGCTCACCGGCGCCGCCAAATATCACGACGGTCCATGGCAGGCGAACGTCGCGCTGTCCGGGATGATCTCGGATCTCGACGCGCAGATCGGCCTGTACCAGAAGCTGAAGGTGGTCACCGAGCTGGTCACACCGCGCATCACGGTGACGCGGACCGAGGAGAAGGCGCTCGGCCTCAAGGATGTCGTCTGGAGCTCGGGCGTCGAGGCCCAGATCGGCCACTCGACGACGGATCTCGCCATCCCGCTCGAGCGCCGCGAGGGTGAGCCGTTCCCGCCGTACGATCCCAAGGACACGAGCAGCCGCTTCAAGGGCTCGGTGTGGTTCCCGGACTTCGCGGCGTGGACGTCGGTCGCGGCGAGCTTCGACTCGCGCTTCCGTGTCACGACCGGTGTCCGCGCAGACATGTTCGCGCGCTCGGGTGAGGTCAAGATCCAGCCGCGCAGCGAGCTGCAGATCAAGCTCACCCCCGCGTGGACGGCGCGGTTCAACGGCGGCTTCTATAGCCGGCCGCCCGAGTTCCAGTCGGAGTTCCTGTACAAGGGGCTGCTGGCGGAGCGGTCGCAGCAGCTGACGGCGGGCCTCGAGTACGCGCCGTTCCTCGGCCTGCGGATCCAGGGCTCGACGTACTACACGTACCGGTCGTCGCTGATCACGCACAACCTCGACAACACGCTCGGGAACAACGGCCGCGGTGAGAGCAAGGGCTTCGAGCTGCTCGCGATGGGGTCGAACGGGACGTGGTTCGGGTTCCTCGGCTACTCGTACTCGAACTCGTCGCGCATCGACGGTCCCGGCGCGATGCCGCGCCTGTTCGACTACGATCAGCCGCACAGCCTCAACGCAGCGCTGAGCTGGAAGAAGGGGCACTGGCAGATCGGTGGGCGGTTCTCGCTGTACTCGGGCCTGCCGTCGACGCCGGTCGTCGGCGCGGAGTTCGACAGCGATCGCAACCTTCACATCCCGATCCCCGGTTCGATCAACACGGACCGCGCGCCGATCCATCACCAGCTCGACGTCCGCATCGACTACACGTGGAAGTGGGGCCCGATGGTGCTCCTCGTGTTCCTCGACGTCCAGAACACCTATCTGAACGACAGCATCGTCACGTACTTCTACAGCTACGACTACACGCAGAAGAGCGCGTTCGAGACGTTGCCGCTCGTGCCGTCGCTCGGCGTCCGGGGGACGCTGTGAAGCGCGCGGTCGTCGTCCTGGCGGTGCTCGCGGTGGGCTGCACGGAGAACGTCGATCCCGCATGGCAGCTCGACCACGATCGCGTGATCGCGATCCGCGCGACGCCGAGCCGGATCGTGTCGGGCGAGGTCGCCCTGATCGACGCGCTGCTCGGGCGCGCCGGCGAGCCGCCGATCGAGGCAGATCCCGCTACCGCGATGGTGCTGACGCCGACGGTGCTCGCGAGCACGCTGACCCGGCAGGGTACGAAGTGGCGCGTCACGGCGCCCGGCCCGACGCAGCTCGAGGCCGCGCGCAACGAGCTCGGCATCGACGCGGGGGCGCCCGTGCCGCTGCGCGTCCGCATGACGTTTCCGTACGCGAACAACATCACGAAGACAGGCCTCAAGATCATCTGGCTCGGCGAGCACGCGGAGAACCCGACGCTCGGCCCGGTCTTCATGAATGGCGTCGATCAGACGGCCGCGACGATGCTGACGGTAGCGCCGCTGACCGATGTCCCGCTGGAGGTCGAGTTCGACGAGACCTACGTCGTCAACTGGCTGACTTCGTGTGGAACGATGCACGACTTCGATCTCGCGCGGTCGTACCTGCGCGTCGAGACCGAGGACGATCAGAGCGGGACGCTCGGCGTCGTGGTGCGTGACGAGCTCGGCGGCGTGACGTGGAAGACCTGGCCGATCACCGCGGAGTGAAGACCGCGTGAAGCCCCACCTCTACTTCGATGAGCCGGACATCGGTCCCGCCAGGAAGACGAGTCATCCCAACTTCGTGAAACGGTGCCGCGGTGAATTGTTCTACGACTGCACCAACGAGTGGGGACCGTTTGGTAACGACAGCGGCGCCGACACGCTGGAGTCGCTCGAGGAGTGGTATCGGGCACCCAGGCCACGAAAGGTCATGGCGTTCATCAAGCAACAGCTTCGCGCGTGGGGATTCACCATCCCGAGCCTCGCGGAGACCCGCGAAGCGACGGTCAAGCGCTGGCTCACCGCGGACGGCCTCGAGACCCAGATGGTCGAGATCGACCAGGCCTTGATCGCTGCGGCGCTTGGCCAGTTGAAGATCACCGGTGGCGTTGATCGCGATGTTCTCGAGCTCGCTCGCGCGGCGATCAAGCGACAGGTGATTTATACGGCCTTCGCGAAGGCAACGTATGTCGGCTGGGAGCACGCGAAAGCGAAGGCAGCCGCCGACAAGAAGCTGCTCGCCGTGCTCGAACAACTGTAGCGGCGTCTCATAGGTGACCACGTAACGGCGCACTCCGACGACGCGCAGGGCGGCGCGGAGCCGGCCGGTTTTACGGTCGCGCTTCGGGTTGGCACGGCGGGCGTTCGCAAGCAG
>JANOPP010000550.1:0-7351 GCA_031421915.1 Myxococcales bacterium
GCACACGTTCCAGGTCCTCAACAACTTCGCGATGTGTCACGGCGCGATCCTCGAAGGAACCGGTGGCCCCAACGGTGCGTTCTTCTCGCGCGGGGCCGGGACCGTGCATGCGCTCGCCGAGGCAGTGTTCGCGATCGAGGACGGGGACTGCAAACGCGCGCTCGCCGGCGGCGCCGACACCGCGCTGCACCCGGTGACCTGGGCCGAGCTCGTGCGCGACGGCTTCGGCGGCGTGACACCGTCGGAGGGCGCCGGTGTCCTCGCCCTCACGCGTGTCGATGCCGGCGGCCCGAGCTCGACAACCGGTGCTGGCGCGCTCGCGATCGTCGAGCACGTCGCGGTCGCCGAGGACGCACGCGCCGCGATCGGCGCAGACCTCGTCGTGATCGCACCGTGGGGCCTGCCCGCTCGGACGCGGCTGCTCGAGCTCGCGGCGGGGCGCCCCGTGCTCGACGTGACCGCAGCACTCGGCGAGTCGCTCGCGGCGACGCCCGCGATCGCATGGCTCGTGGCCCTCGACGCGATCGTTGGAGGTCGCACGCGGCGCGCCGCGATCCTGTCGCTCGGCATCGACGGCGAGCTCGGCGTCGTCGTGCTGCGAGGTTGCTCGCGACGGCGGCCGTGAGCGCCGGCGGCGTGCTGCGAGGGTGCCCGGGACGAGCGCGGGGCCCAGGGGCGGCGGTGCTGCGAGGTTGCTCGTGACGGCGGCCGTGATCGCCGGCGGCGTGCTGCGAGGTTGCTCGTGACGACCGCCGTGATCACCGGCGTCGGTGCCGCGAGCGCCTTCGGCATCGGGACCCGCGCGCTGTTCGCCGGCCTCGCCGAGGGGCGCGCAGCGGTCGCACCGATCCGCGGCTTCGATGCACGCACGTTCCCGACCCGCGTCGCAGGCGAAGTCCCGCTGTTCGGTGACGCCCTGCTCGCCCGCCTGCCTCCGCATGATCCGACGTGGGATCGCGACGGCCGGCTCCGCGATCGCAAGGTGGTGTTCGCGCTGCTGGCCGCCGCGGAGGCGTGGGCCCACGCGGGCTGCGGCGCCGCGGAGCACGGCGCAGCGCTCTCGATCGCGCTCGGGCTCGAGCAAGCGTTTCTCGACGACTTCCTCCCGATCCTCGGTCCCAGTGGCTTTGACTGGGCAACGGAGCCGAGCCTCGCGCTCCCGCGCGTCAGGTTCCGCTCGACGGTGGGCCTCGCCGCGGCGGCGGTGCGCGAGCTGCTCGCGCTGCGTGGCTCGACGGTCGTCCACGCATCCGCGTGCGCCGCAGGCGGGCTCGCCGTCGCGCACGCGGCCTCGCTCGTCGTGCGCGGGGCGGCAGAGGTCGTGATCTGCGGTGGCTCCGATTCGATGATCAACCCGCTCGGCATCGGTGGCATGTCGCGCGTCGGCGCACCATCGCCGCGCGCCGACGATGTCGATGCCTGCCGGCCGTTCGACCGGCGGCGCGATGGTCTCGCGATGGGTGAAGGTGCGGCGATGTTCGTGGTCGAGTCCGAGACGCGTGCCCGCGCGCGCGGAGCACGGCCGCTCGCGCGGGTTCTCGGCTGGGGCAGCACCCAGGACGCATACCGCGCGACCGCGCCCCGCCCCGATGGAGCGTCGGCGCGCCGCGCGATGGAGACGGCGCTGCGCCGCGCGAAGCTGACCGGCGCCGACGTCGGCTACGTCAACGCCCACGGGACCGGGACCCACCTCAACGATCCTGCCGAGGCGCGCGCGATCCGCGACGCGATCGGGGCGCATCCCGCGGTCAGCTCGATCAAGGGTGCGATCGGACACCTGATGGCCGCGTCGGGCGCGATCGAGCTCGCGGCCTGTCTGCTCCCGTTCGAGCGCGACCTCTTGCCGGGGACCGCGCACCACCACGACAGGGATCCCGCGGTCGAGCTCGACGTGATCGGACCCGAGCCACGCGCGACGCGCGTCGACGTGGTGGTCAGCAACTCGTTCGGGTTCGGCGGCCAGAACGTCTCGGTCGTACTCGGGCGGCCGACATGAGCGGCGCCGCCGTGATCGGCTGGGCACTGCGTACGCCGCTCGGAACCACCGTCGACGATGTCGTGCGCCGGCTGCTCGCGGGGGAGCGCACAGACGGTGCGCTCGCCGCTGCTCCGCTCGACGGCTCCCGTCACGCACGATTTCTCGGACCGCTGGGACTGCTCGCGCTCGAGACGGCGCACGAGGCCGTGGCGACTGCCGGCATCACCGGCAGCGAGCGCGTCGGCGTGTTCGCGGCGGTCGGTGGCCTGCGGGTCGAATGGTCGGAGCTCGTGCCGGTCCTCGCGGCACAGCGCGACGACGGCACCGGTGCATGGGCCGCTGGCCTCGACCGGATCCATCCGTTCTGGATGCTGCGTCACCTGTCGAACAACGCGCACGCACTGCTGTCCGCCGATCTCGGCGCACGCGGTGAGGGCGCAACGTTCGGCGGTGCCACGGCCGGCGCGCAGGCGATCGCGTCCGCGATCCGCGCGCTCGACGCGGAAACGATCGATGCTGCGGTCGTGCTCGCCTACGACACTCTGCGCGGCCCCGAGTCGCTCACGGATCTCGACGCACGCGGGATGCTGGCAATCGGGCCACGCGCTGCGCCCTACGATGAAGCATCCGCGGGCTACGTCGCCGGCGAGGCGACCGCTGCGGTCGTGCTCGTTCGCGATGGGTCCAACGTGCTCGCGCGGGTGACGGCCGCCAGCGGCGCCGACGGTTCGCCCGGAGAGCCGAACCCTGCCACGATCGCGCGCGTCGCCTCGCGCGTCGTCCGGCGTCAGGATCGACTCGTCGTCGACGGTGCTGCCCGCACCGTCCGCGCAGCGGATCATGCCGAGCGCGCAGCCCTCGCACCCCTCGTCGGTGACAACGCGCCGCTGACCGCGATCACCGCCGCGATGGGTGCGCTCGGGGCGGCGACGTCACTCGTCCAGCTGATCGCGATCGGCGAGCTACTCCGCCGTGATCGACTACCGCCGATCGCGGGTCTCGCTCGGCCGTCCCCGGGTGCGCTCCGCCCGATCGCGGTCCCCGAGGCCGCAGACCGACGCGCGGCACTCTGCATCTCGACCGGCGCCCCGGGCCTCGCGGCCGCGCTGCGCGTGGAGGTCTCGTCGTGATCGCACTCGTCACCGGCGGCTCGCGCGGCATCGGCGCCGCGACGTGCCTCGAGCTCGCACGCCGCGGCTTCGACATCGCGATCGGGTTCCGCACCCGTGACGATGCGGCCTCCACCGTCGCGAGCGAGGTCACCGCGCTCGGCCGCCGCGCGATCACGGTGAAGGCCGACGTCACCGACGCGGCGCAGGTCGCCACGATGTTCGCGCGCATCGACAGCGACCTCGGGGAGGTCGACGTCGTGATCGCGAATGCAGGCATCACGCGCGACACCCTCCTCGGTGCGAGCACGTCCGCGGACTTCGACGACGTGCTCGCGACGAACGTCTGCGGCGTAGCGAACGTCTGCCGCGAGGCGACGCGCCGGATGATCGGTCGCAGGCGCGGCTCGATCGTCACGCTGTCGTCGGTCGCGGCGCAGCGACCGGGACGTGGCCAATCCAACTACGCGGCGTCGAAAGGTGCGGTCGAGGCGTTCACGCGCTCGCTCGCCGTCGAGCTCGCACCGCGCGGCATCCGCGTCAACGCCGTCGCACCCGGCATCATCGAGACCGAGATGACCGAGGAGCTCCGCGCGATCGCGCCCGACGAGCTGACCCGGCGAATCCTGATGAGGCGCGTCGGCGGTCCCGCCGAAGTCGCGCGAGTGATCGCGTTTCTCGCGTCGGACGATGCGAGCTACGTGACCGGCCAGGTGTGGAACGTCGACGGTGGATTCAAGCTGGAGTGACCATGGACGGACCTGATCAGCTCGAATGGATGCGCACGCGTCGGAGCCTGCGCCGGTTCACGCCGACCCCGGTCGATCGCACGGTGCTCGAGCGCTTGTTCGACGCGGCGATCACTGCACCGTCCGCAACCAACCGCCAGCCGTGGCGGTTCGCAGCGGTCACCGACCCGGCGCGCCGCGCATCGATCGTCGATGCGGTCCGCACCCGCACGAGCGAGATCAAGGCAGTGATCGCGAAGAGCCACCATGCCGAGGAGTTCGGCAGCTACGGTGATTTCTTCTTCGAGCCTCTCGAGCACGCGCAGGCGATCGTGATCCCGCAGTATCGCGAGTACCCGGATCTGATCGCGCAGTTGATCGCCTCCGGGGGAGGTGACCCCGCGCAGTACGACACGGCGTCCGCGATGCAGGCCGAGCTGTGCTCGACCAGCGCGGCGATCATGTGCCTCCTCCTCCAGGCGCACGCCGAGGGTCTCGGCGCGTGCTGGATGGCCGGCCCGATGGTCGCGCGCAAGGACATCGAGGGCATGCTCGAGATCGCGGCACCATGGCGCATGGTCGGCGCGATCGCGCTGGGCTGGCCGGAACCGCCGTCGGGCGAGCGCCCCGGGCGCAAGCCGATCGACAAGATCGTAACGTGGTACGAGGCAAGCGCATGATCGAGCAACACGAGGTGGAGCAAGGCGTTCGCGAGATCGTCGCCGAGGCTCTGGCCAAGAAGGTCGAGGTCGTGAAGCTCGCGTCGAACCTGATGGACGATCTTGGCGCGGAGTCACTCGACTTCCTCGACATCGTCTTCAAGGTCGAGCAGCGCTTCGCGATCCAGATCACGCGTGGCGAGATGGAGCGCGCAGCGCGCGGCGACATGAGCGAGGAAGACTTCGCCCCGAAGGGAGTGATCTCCGAGCAGGGCCTCGCCCGCCTCCGCGAGCTGATGCCCGAGGCCAGCGCCCGGATCGTCGACGGCTTGCGCCCGGCGCAAATCCTCGGCCTGTTCTCGGTCCAGACCTTCGTCAACGTCGTGCACGGCAAGCTGATCGGCCGCACCGTCTAGCCTGGCGCAGGCCCGGGGCGGAGATGTCGCGGTGTACGAGCGCGTACACCGGGCCGAGGCGTCCAACCGCTCGGGATTGCACGAGCTCGGCCGGCATCCGCCTTGCGAAGGCGTGGGGCATGAACAAGCTCGGATCGCTCGCGCTCGCGCTCCTCGTCGGCTGTGGTCATGTCGGAAGTTACTCGGGTGACTTCGGCGCCACACCCGGCGGCGTCAAGGATCTTTCCCTCGCGCGCGAGCTCATCGCCAAGGGACAGGTCCCGCCCGCCGATGCACTCCTGGTCGAGGCCATGTTCGCCGAGCACGACCTCCCGCTCGAGGGCGCCCCCTGTGCCCGCACGCTGTGCCTGCGCGCCGGGACCGGGTTCGCTCCCGAGCTCGACGGCAGCCCGCGCGCCTGGGCGCAGGTCGGTCTGTCCTCGTCGATCGATCCCGCGACGTGGGAGCGCCCGTCGACCACGTTCGTGTTCGTCGTCGACGTCTCGGGCTCGATGGGCTGGGGTGGCGGAGACGACGAGCACCCGACGCCCGGTCACCTCTCGCGCCAGCTCTTGCGCGCACTCACGAACGAGATCCGTCCCGATGATCGCGTCGCGATCGTCACCTACGGCAGCGATGTCGAGACACCGCTCGGCCTCACGTCGGGCAGTCAGCGCAGCAAGGCGCTCGACGTGATCGACGACCTTGACGAGAACGGCTCGACGAACATGGAGGCCGGCATGACGCGCGCCTACTCGCTCGCGAAGGACGCGCGCGGCTCGACCTATCAGGTCCGCGTGATCGTGTTCACCGACGTCCAGCCGAACGTCGGCGCGACCTCGGGGAGCGAGTTCGAGCAGATGGTCGCGCAGGCCGCTGCCGGGGACGTCTACACCAGCGTGCTCGCGCTCGGTCTCGGCATCGGCCCGACGGTCATGCGCTCGATGGCGAGCCTGCGCGGCGCGAACGCATACGGGCTCACGCGCACGAGCGACGTCGACGAGTTCATGACGAACGACTACCCGTGGTTCACCACGCCGCTCGCGTTCGACCTGCAAGTCAACGCATCGATGCAGCATGGCTGGTCGATCGATCGTGGCCTCGGCTTCCCGGCGGCGAGCGATACGCAGCAGATCGGCCTGAAGGCGGCGACCGTGTTCCTGTCGCGCAACAAGGGCGCGCTGCTCGTCGCGCTCACACCGCCCGAGGGTACCGAGGATGCCACGCAGCTCGCGGGTGCGTTCTCGCTGCAGTACCTGGAGCCGGCGGGTGATGTGGTCGAGGTCGAGGCGCCGTTCGCGCACGACGGCTCCGCTCTCGATGCGCGCGGCCAGTGGTTCGGGCAGCGTGGCGTCGCACGCACGACCGCGCTCGCGATCCTCGTCGAGGCGATGCATGAAGCCGCCGTCGAGTACAAGACCGCGCCGCTCGACGCGTCGATGCGCCTCCACGCGGCGGCGGATCGGTTTGCCGCGGATGCTGAGGCGCTCGGCGACGCCGACCTCCCGGTCGAAGTCGAGCTCGTCCGCGCGATGAGCGCGCTGGTCGATGCGAATGCGCCGCAGGGCACGCTGTACGGCGCCGGCGCGTACTGATCTCCGCGCTACACTCCGGCGGTGCGCCTCTTGCTCCTCGCCCTGGTCGTCACCGTGTCCCCGATGGTCGCGGCAGCGCCCGCGAAGAAGTGCGTGATCGAGGAGCCCGTGGCCGTGGCGGCGCCGCCCGTGCAGCCCGCGCCGTGCCAGCGCGTGAAGCCGGTGACCGCGGCGTTCGTGCGCGCCGCGCTCGAGAAGCGCTTCAAGCTGCAGCACGAGGGAAGCACGCTCGACGTCAGCTTCGGCTGCGATGGCATCGGTCCGAAGGTCAAGGAGATCGTGGTCGAGAGCGGCAGCGGGCACGGCGGCAGCCTCGCGATGTGGCGCGCGGTTCGCCAGGGCGACGGCACGTACGAGGTCCGCGGCATTCGCTACACGGACCGCGGCAAGGCTGCGTACTCGCTCGTGACGGGCACCGTCTCCGTCCCTGCTCTCGCGACCGCGCGCGCGGCACTGGTCGCAACGCCGCGCGAGATCAAGCCGCCACCGAAGCCGAACACGATCTCGCTCGGCTCCTTCAGCTCGAGCTCGCGCGACTTTCGCGCGCTCGTGAAGATGACGGACAGCGATGGCCGCGTCGTCGAGCGCCAGTACACCGGCTACGCCGGCAGCGGAGACCAGGAGACCTATCTCGGGCTCGAGATCGCCATGCAGGCGCTGTCGCCGATCACGGCGGTCGGCGTGGCCGGCGTGGATCCCACGCCCAAGGATCGCGACCTGTTCGCGGCGCGGTTCGGGGCGGCAGTCCCGCACTTCGACGACCAGTACGGGTGGTGGGTCATGGAGCGCTACGTCGGCCTCGCGCGCTTCCTCGGCACGCCGGCCACGATCGCCGGGCTCCTGACGCGCCTCGCGATCAAGGGCACCGACCGATCGAAGGTCGATGC
>JANOPP010000551.1:0-1757 GCA_031421915.1 Myxococcales bacterium
CGACGCTGATCGAACACGTGATCCGCGAGCTCGAGGCTGCCCGGGCGCAGTATTGACGAGTAGCGGATTCCAGCCGGTTGGAGATCGAGATCGAGATCGCGAAGTGGAGCGACGTCGCGACGGTCTGGCAGAGGAATGGCAGAGCCTCGCAACGTCCTCAACTCAACGAATCGGCCCGGCGAAACGGGCGTTGTCGTCGCCGCAGAACAAGCATCAGAACGGCGAGCGCGCCGCCGAGCGAGCTTGGTCGGGACGCGGCGCAGCCGCCATCGACCAATACCTCCTGCGTGGTCACATCACTGGGATTTCCAGCGACGTCCACGGTCCACGCCTCTACGACGTAGGTCTCGTCCTCGAGAAGGTCGAGGTAGATCTGACAGCTTGCCGTGCCGAGAACGCCTGCAAACCACGTGGTCTCGTCGGGGTTCAGCGTTTCCGTCGACGATGGCGGGAGGATTCGCTCCTCGCTCTCGCCGTTGCGACGGACGAACCTCATCACGACGCTCGCGATGTCTGCATCGCGCGGTGCAGCCACGTGGCCGTCGATCCGTGCCAACGCGCGTCCACATGAAGCGCTGTCTCCGCGATCCCCGCCGACATAGTCGATGTCGAGGCTCTCGAAGCGCGGCGGCGGGGGCGCCGTGTGATCCGGCGCGGATCCGGTCGTGAACGACGTTAGCCGCATCTGGGTGGAACCAACCTGATCCTGCCAGAGCGTGTAGTGCGTGTTCGGTCTCAGCTCGGCCGACACCGGGACAGCCCATAGCGTGTAGTGGTAGCCCGGGAGGTCTCGTGGAACGCCGACCGCGACCTCTTCGCCGTCCGCCGCACGCAGGTGAAGGCCGATGCTCGGAACGTAGGTGGGGAGGTAGATCTCGCGCAGGTTCGTCGGCGCGCCGTTCGAATCGGTCGCGGGTAGGTCGAACGCGATCGGCTGGCACGAGCACGCGTGCGCGTCGTCGACGCGGCTCACCAGCAGCGCCACGGACGCAACGAGGACGACTGCAGATCTCACCCTCTGTGCGTCGCACAAGACGCGGCGGTTTGCCATCGCGTTCTTACGAACCCGATCCTTCGTCGTAGCGGGTCGTGCCAGGACCGCGACGCCCCAACTCAACGAATCGGCGCTGCGAATCGAGCGGGTGTATCGCTCCGCTGCAGTGCGGTTGAACTCGACGCGCCCTCGCGACCTCGGTCACTTCAGCAGTATCGCGACTTGGTCCTTCGAATCCGCATTGTTCCTTTAGCGCTGCGTGTAGATGAACGTGATCGACGTGCACACCGGAACCGGCTCGCCGTCGACCTTGTACGGCGAGTAGATCCACATGGCCATCTTCGCCAGCAGATCGCGGTCGTAGGGCGGAAAGCCCGTCGAGGTCAGCGGCAACACCGATTCGACGTGCCCGGTCTCGTTGATACACAGGCGGAACGTCCCGCTGATCTTCTCAACCCGGCGCTTCTGGATCTGCCACTTGGTCTCGTCGTCGGGAACGATCGTGCGCTCGCCGGCGATGCGCTTACCCTCCATCAACGTGGCGAACTTGCGCTGCGCGAGCGAAAGCGGAGGGCGCTTGCCCTTCGACGGCGGCGGCGGCAGCGGCAGCGTCTCGACGGGCGGTGCCTTTTCCGCGGGATGGGCCATTCGGACCATCGAGCATGCGGGCCGCGCCTGTCCCGCATGGACGAACGGGCGAAACGTCCACGTGCGCGCGACCGCGACGAACGCCTCCATGGCCACATACGACGGCGGCGCGTAT
>JANOPP010000552.1:0-38830 GCA_031421915.1 Myxococcales bacterium
GCGCGTGCTCGCGCACCTCGCGGAGGACGACGACTTCATCCAGATGCTCGTCGATGAGGCGAAGATCGCAAGTGTTCTTCGCCACGGCAACATCGCCCGCGTCTACGAGTTCGCCCGCGCGCACGGCGAGTACTTCATCGCGATGGAGCATGTCGACGGCAAGGACATGCGCACCGTGCTCGAGCGCTGCCGCACCAAGAAGAAGCCGATTCCTCCGGAGCACGCGGCATATATCAGCGCCGAGATCGGTTCCGCGCTTCACGCGGCGCACTCCGCCGTCGACAGTCGCGGTCGTCCGCTGCGGATCATCCATCGCGACGTCTCGCCGTCGAACATCATCTGCAGCTACGCCGGTGAGGTGAAGCTCTGCGACTTCGGCATCGCGAAGGCGACTCTGTCGCGCGTCTCGACGAAGACGGGCGTCATCAAGGGCAAGGTCAAGTACATGAGCCCCGAGCAGGCGCTCGGTCGCAAGCTCGATCACCGCAGCGACGTGTTCTCGCTCGGCTCGTGTCTCTACGAGATGCTCACGCGGATCCCGCCGTTCACCGCGACGAACGAGATGGATCTGCTGATCAAGGTTCGCGATGCGAAGTACCGGCCGGTCAGCGAGCTGACGCCGGGCATCCCGACGGAGCTCGAGCAGATCACCGATCGCTGCCTGACGCGCAGCCGCGCGAATCGCTACCAGACCGCTGCCGAGGCAGAAGGCGACCTGCGGGTATTCCTCCGCAAGTACATGCCGAACTACTCGCGCAGCCACCTCGGCCGCTTCGTTCGCAAGATGTTCGCGACGGAGATCGAGCGCGAGCTGCGCATGCTCGAGGAATACGTGATGGCCGACGACGTCAGCGAAGACGTCGGCGAGAGCCTCATGGTCAAGGACGAGGACTTCGAGCCGCCCGAGGTTCCGTTCCAGCCGAAGCCGACCTCGGTCTCGATCATCGCCGCGCACGAGGGCACCGCCGGCGGCTCGCGCGATGACTTCTCGGGCGACTCCAACTTCACGACGATGCCGAAGGTCGATCCGCGCCACGAGGACATCCATCAGCAGAACACGCTGATCCTCGACACCGGGCGTGGTCGCAAAGGCCCACCGGCGCCGCCGCCGCGCAAGGGCAGCAAGGGGCCGATGCCGCCGCCTGGCCCCGCGCGCGGGACCGGTCGCGGGCAGCCGCCGGCGCGCCCGATCTACGACGACGACCTGCACTCTGCGCCGACGATGATCATCGACATCGGCCGGATGAAGCGCGGCCGCGGCTGAGATGACGGTCGGCGGTGACTACCGGCTCGGCACCGCCGATCCGGTCATGATCCTCGAGTTCGCCGTCACGACCTGGTGCAACTACACCTGCGCCTACGGCGTGACGACCGTGCAGCAGCGCCGCGGTGAAGCGGTCCACGCATTCGATCGCCACGCCGCTCCGAGCACGCACCTGGCACACGCCGCTCCGAGCACGAAGCTAGCGACCGAGCTCGACCGCTAGGCCGAGAACCTCGTCGCCCGGGCGCACGGTGACCTTCGTGGCGCCGCGACGCTCACCGCTGGTCGCCATGATCTCGAGCTCGCCGGTCGGCACATCGCGGATCCGGAACTCGCCCTCGGCATCGGTGGTGCCCTCGGCCGTCGGTCCCGTACCGTTCGAGAGGCGAATCGTGATCGCCGCGCCGGTGACGCGTTGACCGCGAGCGTCGCGGACCGTGCCGCCGACGAGCGCACCGCGCGCGAGCTCGAGGCGAATATCGTGGACCGACGTCGTGCCGGGCGTGCGTGCCGCGGTGACACCGATCTCGCGCGCGAGCGGCAGGTAGCCCGGCAGCTTGATCGTCAGCTTCCACGTACCCGGCACCAAGGGCCCGAGCTTCCAGCGGCCGAGCTTGTCGGTGGTCGCGTCGGCGGTTGCCTTGCCGGGACCTGTACCCATGATCTCGATGCCGGTGAGCGGTGAGCCGCTCGTCGCGTCGAGCAACGCGCCCTCGACCGCGCCGCCGAGCGGGAGCCGCAGGCGCACGCGCTCCTTGCCGCCGCTCGACGCCGCGGTGTCGAGCTCGTGCTCGGGGTAATCCGGGTGACGAATGCGGACGCGCAGCGGGCCTGCTGGCAGCATCTCGAGGGAGAACGTCCCGTCGGCCGCAACGATCGCGTGGCGGCCCTCGCCCGCTCCGCTCGTGACCTCGAGGTGCGCCGCGGCGACCGCCGTACCGTTCGCATCGTCGAGCGTGCCCGCGAGCGTCGCGTCGGCGACCACGAGCACGAAGTCCTCGCGCCGCTCGTCGGCGATCGGCCCCTTCGCGATCGGCACCTCGACTGTGCGCCGAGCATCGCCGTGACCGTACGCGGTGGCGACGAGATCGATCGCGCCGACCACCGGTCCGAGCTTGTACTCGCCGGCCTCATCGGTGAACGCATCGATCGGCGCCCCGATCGCGGGCCGCGCGCTGATCTGCGCACCGATCACCGGGACGTTGTGCTGATCGACGACCTTGCCGATCACGAACGTGCCCGGGGACAGCACGATGTCGATCTCCGTCACGAGCTGGCCCACGTCGAGGGCCTCCTCCTTGCTGCGGCCCTCCGCGAACCCGGGCGCGACAGCGAGCACGGCGTACTTGCCCTTCGGGAACCCACGGATCCGGTAGCGCCCATCGGGACCCGTCGTCCAGATCGACGCGCGCGTCGCATCGACGGGCAGCGGCTCCGGATCACCGGCTAGCTGCGCCATCGCGCCGGCTCCGGGGTCGACGATGGCGGGCCGCGCGGCGACCGCGCCAGGTGGAGGGATCGGTGGAATCGGACCGACGGTGACACCGAGCTCGCCGCGCGCGATGAACTGCGGATCGGAGCTCAGCGTCCCGGGCGCGGCAGCGGGGGCCGCGATCCGTCCGCTGAACCGTCGCAGCATGTCGGCCTCGACGAGCTCCGAGATCTCGTTGCCGGACGTCCCCGCCCCCAGCGCTCGCACGGTCGCACTGGCGATCGGATCGCCCGCGCCATCGAGCACGCGGCCCTCGAGGATCGCGCCCTTGGTCAACACGAGCTCCGGTACGCCGCGGCCCGCATCGAGCTCCACGCCGCCCGTGCTCAGGAACCCGGGCGCGTAGGCATCTGCGATCCAGCGACCGTTCGGCACGCCCTCGATGCGGAACACGCCGTCACTCCCACTGCGCGCATAGCGCGGCGCCTGATCGTCGCCCGACGGCCGCAGCTCGATCGCGGCGGCAATGCCCGTTCCCTCCGCACGATCGAGCACGCGACCGACCACGATCGCGGCCGCCTCGAGCCGCAGCTCGATGGGGGCAAAGGGTCCGCTGCCGAGACGGTTGACGCGCACCGCGCGCGCCGCGAGCGAGCCCTGCCATGCAAACAGCTGATAGCGCCCCTCCGGGAGATCCGCGAACGTGAAGCCGCCAGTCAGCGAGCTCTTGACCTCGATCGCACCCCCGATCGCATCTCCGCGCAGTCCGATCGTGACGTTCGCCACCGGCTTGCCACCATCCACGACGACGCCCTCGATCGCGACGCGCCGCGCGACGACGATCCGCGCCGCATCGGACGGCACTGGCACGTAGCGGACCTCCGCCGGCAACAGACCCGGTCCAGTCACGCGCACGCGGAACCGCCCCGGCTCGAGGCCGACGATCGCGAACCGACCATCGGCGCCCGTCGGTGCCGCGACGTGAACGCCGGGCGCGACACCCGCATCCATGGCCCACGGCATCGGCATCGGCGAGGGCTTCGGCGCCGCGGCGTTTCCAGCGGCACCGCTCCCGGCGGCGGAGCCCCCGCCCGCCCCCCGCGGCGCGAGCGCACGATCAGGTGCTCCCTTCTCGAGCTCGGCGGAGACCTCGGCACCCACGACGGGCGCGCCGGCGCCATCGATCACGAAGCCCGTCAGGCGAACGCCCTGCGGCTCGCCCGGCACGGTCGGTCCCTCGGGAGCACGGATCGCGGCGCCTCCATCGCGCTCGATCACCGGTCCGGTCGCGACCTCGCGCGAACGATTCGCGCGCCGCAAGAGGACCGCGCCGACGATCACCGCAACACCGAGCACGAGGAGCAGCGCGATCCGGTACCTGGGAACGAGGCCGCGGCGCGATGGATCGCGCAGTGCGGACGCGTCATCGGAGTCATCGTCCGACGCTGCCTTCTCGGGCGCGCGCTTGCTCGGCGCGGCAGGGTCGGGCGTCGCGTTGTCGAGGGGAGCGCTCTCGGCCGCCGCCTTGTCGGGCGCGGATTTTTCGCCCGCAGCTCTGCCGTGCGTCGCCTTGGCGAGGGGAGCCTTCTCGGTCGCAGCTCTGTCGGGCGCGGCCCTCTCGCCCGCAGCGTTGTCGCGCGCGGGCTGCTCGAGCGTGGCCTTGTCCGTCGCAACGTTGTCGAGCGCGGGCTGCTCGAGCGTGGCCTTGTCCGTCGCGAGCGCGTCGGCGCCGTGCGCGCTGGCCGATGGCTTGTCTGCCGCGCGCTTCTTGCCCGCGCGCTTGTGACCCGTGTGCTTCTTGCTCACGAGCGCGCTCCGGGCGCAGTCACCGTCGGCTCGGACGCTGGCGCGTCGTCGTCCAGGCGGTCCTCGCTCATCACCCCAACGATAGCGCGTTCCGGGGTAGGCTTCGGTCGTGACGACCTCCGCCCTGTTCGCGAATCAGCGCGAGACGAATCTGTCCTCCACCCTCGTCCTCGTCGAGGACGTGCTGAACGAGCTCGGCCACCCGGTCCCAGGCAGCCGGATCGGCGACACGACGGCACTCCACTCGTGGCGGATCCCCAAGGGCTCGGCGGTCACGCGCGTCTCCCTGATCAACCGCGCCGAGTTCACCCACCTCCGGGTGTGCGCGATCGTGATGACCCTCGACGACAAGGTCGATCGCCCGGCCCTGTTCGCGCACCTGCTCGAGCTCAACACCACGCTGTGCGGGGCCGCGTTCGCCACCGATGGCGACCAGGTGCTCCTGGTCAGCGAGCGCACCACCCTCGATCTCGATCGCAGCGAGGTCCTCGATACGATCAAGCGCGTGACGAGCTGCGCGGACGATCACGACGACGTGCTGGTCGCGCGTTTCGGCGGCGCGGTCGGCGTCGCCTGAGCTGGCCGCATCGCGAACCAGACGCCACGATGGAGACAGAGCGCGCTGACCGCCGCCGTCAGCGAACGCGCACGAATGCGTCGATGATCAGGTCGGCGAGCTCGGGGGCGAGCAGAGGCAACTTCGCGTGCTCGCGCTTCGCGATCTGCGTGACCGCGAGCATCTCGACACCCTTGAACATCATGTAGACCGCGATCTCGGTCGGTGCCTTGGCGATCAGGCCCTGCGCGTGCGCGGCGACCAGCGACTCGTGGAGCAGCGCCCCGTAGCGCATGCTGTCCTGCTGGTAGCGGACCGCGAACTCTCGCTTCGCGGCCGGGTACTCCTGAAACATCACGTGCGCGACCTCGGGGTAGGCCGCGACCACCGAGAAGTAAGCTCCGAGGCCGGCGCGGACCTGCGCGAGGGGATCGGTCTCGGCTCGGCCCTGATGCGCGACGAGCGTATAGCCGACGTTCGCGCCGCGCTCGTAGACCTGGGCGAGCACGTCGAGGAGATCGACGAAGTGCTCGTAGAACGTGGCGCGGCTCATGCCGGCCTTCGCGATGATCTGGGCGACGGTCGCGCGCGCAAAGCCCACGGTGGCGAACACCTGCGTCGCGAAGTCGAGCAGCTTGGTGTGCTGCTCGCCGTGGCGCGCCTCGGTCGACGTCGCGCGATCGTACGTACCGCGCCCCGTGCGCTTCTTCGCGCGCCGGGGAGCAGGCTTCGCCTTCACCCGCTTCGATCTCGTCACCCGTGCCACCAGGTGAGGATCGCCGATCTGCGCGAGTCGCGCACCGGCGTGCGCAACGATTCATAAAGACAACTGTGTTTTTATGCTTCCGTTCGCGATCAGGATTCGCTATCTCGATCGCGGAGGGAGGGTTCATGCGAAGCATCATGCTGATCGTCTTGCTCGGCTGCTCGAGTACCGCGTCGCGCCCACAGGGCGATGACACCCAGGACGGCCCGGTCGACGCGCGAGCTGCGGATGCCGCGCACGACGGCCCCGCCGACGCCGCGACCGCGATCGACGCACCGCCCGGCGTGGCCGAGAATTGCACCGCGTATCCGTTCAAGAAGGAGACGCTGTACGCGGAGCGTGTCGGCTTTGGCCGCAATGCGACGGGGGGATCGTGGTCGCAGCCGTATCACGTGACGACGCTCGCCGACACCGGCGCGGGATCACTGCGCGCCGGCCTCGAGAGCACGCAGCCGTACTGGATCGTGTTCAACGTCAACGGGACGATCACGCTCCAGTCGGCCCTCCGACCGAAGTCGAACAAGACGCTCGATGGCCGCGGTCGGAACATCACGATCGACGGCGAGATCAAGATCGAGCCCGGGACGAAGAATCTGATCTTCACGGACGTGAAGCTCCAGTTCCCGTCGGGCTGGCAGGCGCAGACCGGCGACATCATCTCGATTCGCGGTCATGGCTCCGACGACCCGGAAGACTACGACTCGCGCGACATGTGGTTCCATCACCTCGAGCTCGGGCGCGGCGGCGACGGCCAGCTCGACAATCGCGGCGCGACCTACGTGACCGTGTCGTGGAGTCACATGCACTCCCACGCGAAGGCATTTCTGCATACCAACGACACCGACTCGGGTCCGTCGCGCGGCAACCGCACCACGTATCACCACAACTTCTTCGATCGCGTGAGCCGGCGCGGCCCGCAGTTCCACTGGGGGATGGCCGACTTCTTTAACAACTATCAGTACCAATGGTACGAGTACGGCGCCGCGTCGCAGCGCGAGGCGCAGTTTCTGTCGGAGAACAACATCTATGAGGCGCGCCCGGGCCAGTTCTGCCTGAGCTGCCCCGATCCGAACAACCCGGCGGGGGACTCGGACTACGAGGTCTCGAAGGTCGGCCTGACGTCGAGCTGGGACGCGCCCGCGGGCTATATCCGCAGCGTCGGAGACGTGGCGCGCGAGGTCGCGATCGTCAGCTCCAACGAGCCGACGATGGTGTTCCAGCGGTCCACCTACTACACGGCCGTGGTCGATCCCGTGAACGACGCCCTGATCCAGACCCTCAAGACCAAGACCGGGCCACGCCGGACATACTGCCAGTAGGCCTACGTTAAGCTCGGACGGTGGAGAACGACACCGGCACCTGGGTGAAGCACGTCGCGGGCGGCGACTCACTCCATGTCCGGACGATCCGGCTCGAGGTGATCGGCGGCCCCGACCGCGGCCTCGTGAAGACGTTCAACGCGCCGATGATCGTGATCGGCCGCGCGAACGCCGATCTCCAGCTCGACGACCGGCGCGTGTCGACGATGCACGCCGAGATCTCGATGGAGCCGACGGGGTTCCGCCTGCGAGACCTCGGCTCGCGCAACGGCACCCACGTTGGCGGCCTCAAGGTAGTCGAGGGGTTCCTCGCGCCGGGGACCGTGATCACGGTCGGCGACACGACGATCCGGTTCGATCCGCTGGCCGACTCCGTCGAGCTCTCGGTGTCGCCCGCGGACAAGCTCGAGGGCTTCATCGGGCGCGGCATCGCGATGCGACGGATGTACGAGCTGATCGAGCGCTACGCGAACACCGACGCGACGGTGCTGATCACCGGCGAGACCGGTTCGGGCAAGGAGCTCGCTGCCGAAGCGCTGCACGCCCGGTCGAAGCGCCGCGCCGGACCGTTCATCGTGTTCGACTGCGGTGCCATCCCGTCGCAGCTTGTCGAGGATCAGCTGTTCGGGCACGAGGCTGGCGCGTTCACCGGAGCCACCACCAGGCGCCCTGGCGTGTTCGAGGCCGCACACGGTGGGACGCTGTTCCTCGACGAGATCGGCGAGCTCCCGATCGACGTACAGCCCAAGCTCCTACGGTCCGTCGAGACCCGGACGATCCGCCGACTCGGCAGCACCACGCCGATCGCGTGCGATGTCCGGATCGTCGCTGCGACGCACCGCGATCTCGCGACCGAGGTCAACCGCGACCGGTTCCGGGCCGATCTGTTCTTCCGCATCGCGGTCGCCCGCGTGCAGGTGCCCCCGCTGCGCGAGCATCGTGAGGACGTCCCCGCGCTGGTCGATCACTTTGTTGCCGCTCTCGGTGGCGGGCCGCTGCCGCCGGGCTTCCTCGAGTGGGCGGAGAAACATCCGTGGCCGGGCAACGTGCGCGAGCTGCGCGCGGCGGTCGAGCAGACGATCGCGCTCGCGCGTCACCCCGAGCTCGCCGCCCAGCGCTGGACGACCAGCAGCAACGCGACGCTCGCCGTCGACGTCTCGGTCCCGTTCAAGGAAGCGAAGCGGCGGGTCGTCGACGAGCTCGAGCGGCGGTACATCACCGAGCTCCTCGACGCACACGAGGGCAACATCTCCGCGGCCGCACGCGCGGCCGACCTCGACCGGATGACGATCTACAAGATGCTCAGGCGCGCCGGGTTGCGCGAGCCAACGGAGTAGCGTTGCAACGCGACGGAACGCTCCTGTTCACGCCGCGGCAGGTGTTCGTCAACCTCGCGGCGTCATGCGGCGGCGGCGTGGCGGTGATCGCGTTCCTCGCGCGCGATCGAACGGCAGCGATCAGCGCGGCGGCAGCGTTCGGGTTCGCGACGTTGGTCTCGGCCTTACTCGCGACGGTGGGGAGTGAGGGCGCGGGTCGGTTGCGAGGGTTTCTCCGGATCGCGGCTGTCACGTCGCTCGGCGCATCCTCGGCCCTGCCCGGCTGGTACTTCGGCCCGAACTCCGCATATGCGGGCGTGCTCGCGATCGTGCTGTTGTTCGCGGGCCTGCTCATGGGAGGGGAGCACACACCGTTCCCCGCGCGCGGCGGCTGGTTCGTCTATCTCGGTCTCGCCGGTGGGCAGGCGATCGTCGCCACCCTCGTGTTGACCCATACGATCGAAGACGTCGGCCTGTTGCCGATGCTGCCCCCGGGCTCCGAGCCATGGCATCACGTCGCCGCCCACGTCGTCGTGCAGCTCGTCTACGCGACCGCGTTCGGCATCGGGCGTGCGTTTCACCAGCGCTACTGGAAGCTGTCCGAGGAGCTCGAGGTCGCCACCCGCGCCGCGGCCCGGCGCAGCGCCCTTCTCGACGAAGCGCGCGCGGAGTACCGGCGAACGTTCGCACTCGGTCGCGAAGGCATCTTCGCGGGCCAGACGATCGGGCGCTACCAGCTCGGCGAGCTGATCGGGCGCGGCGGTGCCGGCGAGGTCTACGACGCGCGCGACGTCGTCGATGGTTCGCGCGCCGCCGTCAAGATGTTGCGCGGCGACCGCCTCGGCGACGCGGCGAACGTCCGCGGCTTCCTCGACGAGGCGACGGCGCTGACCCGGGTCGACAGTCCGCACGTGGTACGCACGCGGCACGTCGGCAGCCTCGACGAGATCTTGCCGTACATCGCGATGGAGCGGCTCGACGGCAAGAACCTCGCCGAGCTGATCGCGCGCTCCGGGCGTCTCGATCGGGCGGCGATCCGCCGGCTGGTCGATGACGGCGGCAACGCGCTCGACGCGGTCCACCGCGCCGGCATCACGCACGGTGACGTCCAACCGAGCAACCTCTTGCTCGAGACCTCGGGCTGGAAGCTGATCGACTTCGGCTCGCGCAACTCCCCCGATCCGGATCGCGTGGTCGGCACGCCGCGCTACGTCCCGCCCGAGGTGCTCGGCGGCGGGCGCGCAGGCCCGGCGACGGATCTCTACGGCCTGTGCGCGTGCATCTACATGGCGATCACCGGTCAGGCTCCCTACGCAGAGGTCACGCAGGCAGCCTTGCCGCAGACCATCGCGCGCGAGCTGCCGCTCGATCCGCGCCTGCGCGGCGAGATCGACGACATGTTCGCCGCCGTGCTCGCGCTCGGCCTCTCGCCGACCGCGACCGAACGGTTCCCTGACGCGGCGACGCTGCGCGCCACCCTGCTCGCAGCTCTCGACGGCACGCTCGAGCCCGCGCTCCGCGCACGGGCGGACGCGCTACCTCCGTGGCGCGTGCAGACGATCGCGATCACCGGTGATGCGACCGGGACCCAGGCGCCGCGCGCATCACAGCGAACACTCGACATGCCCGCACCGGCCGTCGCCGCGCAGGCCGGGGGCGTCGCCACGCCTGGTGCACGCGTGGCGTTCGCGAACAGCGCCGTCGTGGCGGCGGCGATGAACCTCGCGCGAGATGGCGCACCCGACGCGACGATCGACGCGCGTGCGCTCGTCGCTCCCGCCGACCGCGCGCCGCCGGCCCCGGTCCCCTCGCACGAGCCCGTGCTCACCGCATCACTCACCGAATCGCTCCGCTCGGGCTCGATCGAGGACGTTGCCTCGACCGCGTGGCACGGGGCCGCGGCCGACAAGATGCGCGTGCAGTTCGCAGCGGTGTTCTCCGCGTGCGTCGTCGGCGCCGTACTGATCGGGCTGATCGTCGACGAGCCCGCCGTGCGGTGGTTCGGCTGGGGCACGATCGGCGCGGCTGCTACGGTCGTCGCGATCGAGCGCAAGCGACGCCTCGACTGGCCGTGGGCGATCATCGCGGTCGTCGCGATCGGCCCTGCCTACATCTTCGGGCTGCACTCCGCGTTCGCCTCGGTTGTCGCGATCATCCTGTTCGTCGATGGGTCGTTTCGCCCCTCGGCATCGCTCGCGACGGGGCGCTGGGTCCTGATCGCGGTGGTCGGAACCAACGTGATCGCGTTCGCGCTGATCAGCGCGCGCGTGATCCCCGATGGTGTCGTGACGCCCGTGCTCCATCACGCGCCCACGTGGTCGGGCGTCGTGATCCAGCTCTGCGTCACCTCGGTCTATGTCGTCGCGTTCACCCTCGGCCGAACGATCAACGCGCGCTACGTCGATCTCGTGCGGCGCAACGACGAGGCCGCGCGCGACGCCGCTGCCAAGGAAGCGCTGCTCGCTTCGGCGCGTGCCGAGGTCGAGCGCGTCCTCGCGGGCTACACCGGGGGCCTGTTCACGGGATCGCGGATCGGCAGCTACGAGATCGGACGCCTGCTCGGCCGCGGCGGCATGG
This sequence comes from Myxococcales bacterium, assembly GCA_031421915.1. Taxonomy (GTDB): domain Bacteria; phylum Myxococcota_A; class Polyangia; order Haliangiales; family Haliangiaceae; genus JABFXX01. The sequence goes on from JANOPP010000552.1 coordinate 11,037, forward strand.
GCGAGGTCTACGTCGCGACGAAGGGCGGCGCCCAGGTCGCGCTCAAGGTGATCCGCGCGGATCGCGCGGGCAACACGACGGATCTGCGCCGGTTCGCGCGCGAGGCAGAGGCCCTCGTCCGCGTCGAGAGCCCGTACGTCGCGCGCGTACTCGAGGTCGGCACCGAGGATGGTCGGCTCCCGTTCCTCGCGATGGAGCTGGTCGAGGGTACATCCCTCGCGGAGCAGCTTCACGGCAAGGACAAGCTCGAGCTCGCCGCGGCGCGGCAGATGGGCCGCGATGTCGCACGAGGGCTCGCCGACGTTCATCGCGCAGGCGTCGTCCATCGCGACGTCAAGCCGCACAACCTCGTGCTCACCACGATCGAGGGAGCGCCGCGGTGGAAGCTCGTCGACTTCGGGATCGCCAAGATCGACGGCGGGACCGCGACGACGGGTCACGTGATCGTCGGGACGCCCGCGTACATGGCACCGGAGCAGCTCATCGGCGGCAAGACCGATGCGCGCGCCGATCTGTACAGCCTCAGCCTCGTGCTGTTCCGTGTCCTCGCTGGGCGGCCCGCGTTCACGCAGAGTCGCGTCACCAGTGCCGATCAGCGCCCACCCGATCCGACCCGGATCCCGGATCTTCCTCCCGATGTCGGGCTCGTCCTGCGGATCGGCCTCGCGACTGCACCGGCAGATCGCTTCGTGAGCGCGACCGACTTCGAGGCCGCGCTCGACGCTGCGTTCGACGGCCGGCTCGGCGACGCGATCCGCGGGCGTGCCCGTGCACTACTTGTGCAAGAGCCCTGGGACTAGTCCACTCGCCCGGGGGGCGCCCTGTCGAAACCGATCGACAGGTGATCCGGGGACTTCCATGATTGCGACGAGTTGGGTGGGGCACGGCCGTTGCTCTAGCTCACCTCATGACGTCCAAGCTTCGCCTGGCTCTCGTTCTCGGACTGCTCGGGGTTCTCGCCAGCTGCACGGTCGGAGAGGATCCCGAGCCGTTCGACGACGTCGAGGCCGGCGTCACGGTCCTCGAGGGCCCCGCCCTCGCCGACGAGCTTGCGCGGTCACCGGTCCGGCTCGCGACTGCGGACTTCGTTCGCCTCGGCGTGATCTTCGATGCCCAGGCGCCGACCTCGCTCGAGATCGCGACTAGCCTCGATGGCGCGACGTGGTCCGCGTGGCGCACGCCGGTCGTTCACCACACGGAGCAAGAGTCGGTCGCCGGCTACGTCGGTCAGCTCGAGCTACCGACCGGTGAGACCGCTCGCTACTACAAGCTCCGCGGCCAGGCGACGTTCCTCCGCATGGAGGAGATGGTGTTCCGCCAGAGCGAGCACATCGAGGACGTCGATGACGCGCCGTCGCAGAACCGCGCCGCTCCGGCCGTGACGCCGGGCGTGCTCTCGCGCTCCGAGTGGGGCGCCCGCTCCGCGAAGTGCTCCGCGGGACTCGGCAAGGTCTACCGCATGGCGATCCACCACACCGAGAGCCCTACCGTCGACAAGCTGTCGGTGCCGGCGCGCCTCCGCCAGATCCAGAGCTATCACATGGACGTCAAAGGCTGGTGCGACATCGGCTACCACTTCCTCGTCTCGCGCGACGGCCGCGTCTGGCAGGGTCGCCCCGTCGCGCAGCTCGGTACGCACGCGGGTGGTGCGAACACCGGCAACATCGGCATCGCGGTGATCGGGTCGCACGACTCGACACCCGTCACGACGACGCAGATCAATGCGATCGCGGACGTGGTCCGATTCCATGCGGATGCCGCCGGCATCGCGATCAACCGCACGACCATCAAGGGCCATCGCGAGTACAAGTCGACCAGCTGCCCCGGTGACGCGCTGTTCAAGCAGCTCGTGACGATCGTCGAGTCCGCGAAGGGCGTGCAGTCGGCGCCGCCGCCGGACGAGCCGCCGCCGCCGCCACCGCCACTGCTCGTCAGGATCGTCGGCACGCTGTACGCAGGGGAGACCTCGACCACCCGGATCGCCGGGGCGACGATCGCGATCGGCACGAAGACGACCACGACGGATACCGCCGGCATGTGGGAGCTCGATGTCGCGCCCGGTAACTTCACCGTCACCGCGAGCAAGACCGGCTACGTCACGCGCACGCTGGCCCGCTCCACCGTCGGCGCCGAGACCTGGGCGAGCTTCGGCCTCTCGAAGGCGAACAGCGCGACCGGAAGCGCGATCCTCCAGGGCGTCGTCTACTACGGCTCGAATAGCATGAACCGGATCCCGTTCGCGGCGATCTCGCTGTCCTCGGGCCAGACGATCGTCGCCGACGGCAATGGCTACTACAAGCTCGGCAGCCTGCCGGCCGGGACCGTCACCATCAGCGCAAGTGCCACCGGCTACCGCCTCGCCTCGGTCTCACGCTCGCTCACCAGCGGCGTGACCGAGTGGGGCAGCGTGAAGCTCGCCCCATGACCAGGAGCACGTGAGATGATCATTTGATGTCCGTGCGAGAGCAGGCTGGAGAGGATTCGTTCAGCCCGGGCCAGCGGCTCGGCAAGTACGAGCTCCTCGCCACGATCGGCCAGGGCGGGATGGCGAAGGTCATCCTCGCGCGGCAGCGCGGCATCGGCGGGTTCGAGCGCGCGGTGGTGATCAAGGTGATCCATCCGCACCTCGCGCACGACAAGGCCGTCGTCAACATGCTCCTCGACGAAGCCCGGCTCGCGGCGCAGATCGTCCACCACAACGTCGTCCAGACCTACGAGCTCGACGAGGCGCACGGCACGTTCTACATCGTGATGGAGTACCTCGCCGGCGAGTCGTTGGCGCAGGTCATCAAGCGCGCCCTGCGCCGCACGAACCTCGTGCCGCCCCGCTACGCCGCGCACCTGATCGCGAACGTCTGCGAGGGCCTCCACGCCGCACACGAGGCGGTCGATGTCGAAGGCAACCGCCTGGGCGTCATCCATCGCGACATCTCGCCGGGAAACATCGTCGTGCTCTACAGCGGCACGGTGAAGCTCGTCGACTTCGGCATCGCGAAGGCCCAGGGGCGCGTGACCAGCACCGCGGACGGTGAGCTGAAGGGCAAGTACGGCTACATGCCACCCGAGCAGATCATGAACGAGCCGATGGATCGGCGCTCCGACGTGTTCTCGCTCGGCGTCGTCCTCTGGGAGCTGCTCGCGCATCGCCGCTGCTTCTACACGGACAACGTCGGCGCGACGCTGATGCAGATCCTTCATGCGCCGCGCATCGCGCCGTCGACGCTCGATCCCGATGTTCCGCCCGGGCTCGACGCGATCGCGCTCCGGGCGCTCGCGGTCGATCCACGCGATCGCTTCGACAGTGCCGCCGCGATGAAGCGCGCTCTCGACGATCTGCCGTGGAAGGCGCGCTGCGGCGCGAGCGACGTCGGTAGCTACATGACGGAGCTGTTCGCGGATCGCATCGAGCAGCGTCGCTCTCTGCTCGCACGCACCCGCCACGACGACCCGCGGATCAAGGAGATTCTCGACGCGCTCGACGAGGAGCACGAGCCGCAAGCCGAAACTGGCGTGCACCAGGTGCGCGCGGGGGACCTCGTGCCGCTCGCCGCAGCGGAGGTGGCGACCGTGCCGGGCGTCGGCCCGCAGCCGCTCGCCCCACCGACCGCGAGGACGACTCCTATGGCCGCGCGGGTTCGCGCGACCGAGCCGGTCGTGCTCGGGGTCTCGACGCCACCGCGCAAGCGTTCGAAGCTCGTGTGGTGGATGCTCGGAGCGAGCCTGGTCGTTGCTGGTGCCGTCGCGGCGACGCTCGGGTTCGGCGATGATCACGGCGATCTGTCGAACGAGGTCGCGGTGAGCGCGCCGGCGTCGGTGTCGAGCGCCGCGCAGGTCAGCGTCGATCCCATCGAGTCCGGCGTCGGTGAGCTCGCAGGTGCCGGTGAACCCGCCGCAGTCGCCGAACCATCGCCGGCTGGCGAGCCTGCCGTCATCGCCGAACCTGCACGTGTCGCCGAGCCCGCCGCCGTTGCCGAGCCCGGCACCGAGCCCGCGGTCATCGCCGAGCTCCCACCTGCCACACCAGCGCCGACCACCCCCGCCGAGCGTACGCGCCGCGAAGCTGCACGCCGCGCACGTATCGACGCCGTCGCGCCCGCCATCGACGAGCCGAGCGAGTCCGAGGAGCCCGCGGACGTCGAGCCGCCGGTCGCTACGCCGACGCCCGCACCCGCAAGCATCGACGAGCTCTACAAGCAGGCAACCGCGCACCACCTCGCCGGGCACTTCGCCGCCGCGGCCGCCGCCTTCACTGACCTGCTCGCGATCGACCCGAAGCACGCCGCCGCCCAGCGAGGTCGCGGCATGGCGTACCAGCGCATGGGGTATACGGCCAAGGCACTCGACGCGTTCCGCGCGTACCTCGCACTCCGTCCCGGCGCCGCCGACGCCGACGCGATCCGCGCCCGGATCGCCGATCTGGAGGCACGGTGATCCGTCGCGTCGTCGTGCTCGCATGCTTGCTCGTGGCGTCGTCCGCGCACGCCGAGGACCGGACCACCGTGTTCCCGTTCACGGCGACTGGAATGCCGGCGCACCTCAGCGGCGCGTCGGCCGCGATGACCCGGGCGCTCGCCGTGATGCTCGGCGGTGAGGTCGCGAACGTCCCGATCGACGACGTCACGGGCCTCCTCAGCTGCAACGTCGAGCTCACCGATTGCCTCGAGCAGATCGCGGGCTCGGTCAACGCGAGGATGATCGTCTACGGCACGATCACGGCGCGCGGCGATCGGTTCGAGGTCGACCTCGTGCGGTTCGCGATCGGCCCGGAACGCGAGCAGCGAAAGATCGTCCTGACGGCTCGCACCGAGCGCGCCCTCGCCACCGAGCTCGTCGACAAGGCGGGACGAATGTTCGGGATCACGCCCGCACGCACCGACGACGGCCCCGGCGTCGCTTCCGACGACGACAGCGACACCGAGCCCATGCCCGTCACCGAGCCGCCGCGTCGCCTCGATAGCAGCCAGAGCGGCCCGACCGCGGGCTCCTATGTGCTGATCGGTGCCGGCGTGATCGGCCTCGGAGTCGGCACCGCATTCATCGTTTCGGCGTACGCTATCCAGAATGACGTCGAGGTCGCACCGACCGGAACTCTCGGCGAGCTCCAGGCGCTCGCCGATCTCGAAGATCGCGGGCGGACACGGATGATGCTCGGCATCGGCCTCGCGTCGGCGGGTGGTATCCTCGCGATCGTCGGCATCGCGCGCGCCGCGATCGAGAAGCGCGATCAAGACGCGGAGCGGTCGGCGGTCGTGCAGCCGTGGATCTCCGGTCGCGGGCTCGGCGTCGCCGTGAGCTGGAGGCTTCGTTGAAGACCGTCGCGCTGATCGCGGCACTGACAGCCGGCTGTGGCGGGTTCGACCGATCGCAGGGCTTCGCGTGCGAGACGACGGCGACCTGCGATCCGGCGCGCGTTTGCGAGGGCGGCTACTGCGTCATCGGCGAGCGCGAGATCGACGGCGCGATTCCGCTCGACGCGCAGTTCGACGCCTCGAACGATGCGCCCGGTTGTGGCGCGTGGATGACACCCCACATCGGCGATGGCTGCCAGCTGCAGCCGCCCGGGCCGATCGATCTCAGCCTCCAGGGTGACTACGTGTTCGACACGTTCGATGGAAGTCTCCTTGCGCCAGGCAGCACTACCAAGACATTCCCGCCGAGCGCGATGGTCATGGGTGGCCTCGGTCTCTCCGTCGACGCATTCACGATCCCGCCGAGCACGCGGTTGCGCGTGATCGGACCGCGCCCACTGGTCGTCGCATCGTGGTCGACGATCGAGATCATGGGAGAGATCGACGCGAGCAGCGTCCTCGGCCAACCCGGCGCCGGCACCAACAGCGATCTGATGTGCGTGGGTCGTGCGGCGACCGCCGGCGGTCCCCACACCGGCGGCGGCGGCGGCGGTGGTGGGGGGGGGCATCACGGCGCGGGCGGCAACGGCGGTATCGGTGACATCGTGAACCCGGCAACGGGCACCGCAGGGATCGGAGGCGGAGCGCTCGCCACGCTTCCGCTCCTCCTTGGTGGCTGCGGCGGCGCGCGCGGCGGCAGAGGCGATTCAGGATTCGCCGGCGGCATTGGTGGTCGCGGCGGGGGCGCGATCCAGCTCACCGCGCGCAACTCGCTCACGATCACCGGCAAGGTCCACGCAGGCGGCGAAGGCGGTGCGGGTGCGACCGCGAGCGGCAACAACAACGGCGATGGCGATGGCGGCGGCGGCGGTGGCGGTGCCGGCGGCATGATCGGACTCGACGCACCCGTCGTGATGGTCGCCCTGGGCGCGGTCATCGCGGTGAATGGCGGCGGTGGCGGTGGCGGCGCCGACGATCAGCCCGGGATGCGCGGCGCTTCCGGCGCGATCGCGAGCACGCGCGCGATGGGCGGCACCGGCGGCGCGATGACCGGCGATCCGGGGGGACCTGGCGCGGCAGGCGCGATCCTGGTCGGCGGAACCGGAACCGGGACCGGCAACGACGGCGAGGACGGCGCGGGTGGCGGCGGTGGTGGCGTCGGCTGGATCGTGGTCCGCAGCCCGAGCCCTACGCTCAACGGGACGCTATCGCCCCTGGCGACCACCGCTCCGTGACGGTTACTTGAGCTCGCGGCCGAGGTCGCGACCGCGCGGGCCCTCGTCGAGCGCGATCGACGTCAGCACGTTCGGGCACACCGTCAGCTCGCCGGCCTCGCGGACGACGCGGCCGCGCGAATCGATGAGCTTCGCCTCTGACAGCACCGCAAACTCGACGGGCCCCGACGACGGCTGGCACGACGCGAGGTAGCCCGTGATCCGCGCCCCCGTGTCGTACTCGATGGTGACGCGGTGGCTGATGAGGTCGTGCAGCTTCGAGTAGTTCGGCATGCAGGCTTCCTATAACACGCCTGCGCGGCTCAGTTGCTCCACGGATCGCCCGAGAGCGGGGCCTCTTCGCTGGCCTCGCCCGTCGACGGCTTCTCGGACCCACGCGTGGGTCCGGTCGAGTCGATCAGCTTGCCCGACAGCGAGCCCGCGCGATCCATCGTGTACTCGACCTTGGCCGTCGAGCCATCGGTGCCGCTGACGTCGCACCGAAACACCGCGCCCGTCCCGGTGATCGGGATCTCGCGATCGCAGTCCATTCCGGAGATGTCCTTGTTCGCCAGCCGGGTCATGAGATCGGACGCCATCACCGTGCCGTCGATGACCGTGTCGCGCTGCGCGAGGTAGCCCCCTGCCGCGGCGGCCGCACCGATGAATGCGAGGGTGGCGAGCGTGCTCATCAAGGTCGATGATAGCGGATCTCTGCTACACACGCAGCGTGACCGACGAACGCAAGCCCAGGCTGCGCAAGCAGCGGTTCGCCACGGACGCCGACCTCGAGATCAAGGGCGCGTACCTGCCCGAGGACGCGCCGTCAGCCCCTCCCCCGGCGCCGGGACAGTTCCCTTACACACGCGGCGTGCAATCGACGATGTACCGCGGCCAGCTGTGGACGATGCGCCAGTACGCCGGGTTCGGCACGGCCGCCGAGTCCAACCGCCGCTACAAGTACCTCCTCGCGCAGGGCGGCAAGGGTCTGTCCGTCGCGTTCGATCTTCCGACCCAGATGGGCCGCGACTCCGACCACGAGATGGCGCGCGGCGAGGTCGGTCGCGTCGGCGTCGCGATCGACTCGATCGAGGACATGCGCATCCTGTTCGACGGCATCCCGTTGCGAGATGTGTCGACGTCGATGACGATCAACGCGACGGCCGCGACGCTGCTCGCGCTGTACATCGCGGTCGGCGAGGAACAGGGAACGCCCGCGGTCGACCTGCGCGGCACGATCCAGAACGACATCCTCAAGGAGTACATCGCGCGCGGCACGTACATCTATCCGCCGTCCGGATCGATGCGTCTGATCACGGACACGTTCACGTACTGCGCGCAGCACGTGCCGCAGTGGAACACCGTCTCGATCAGCGGCTACCACATCCGGGAGGCGGGCTCCGACGCCGTGCAGGAGGTCGCGTTCACGCTCGCCAACGGGATGGCGTACGTCAAGGCCGCGCTCGAAGCCGGCCTCGACGTCGACGACTTCGCGCCGCGCCTGTCGTTCTTCTTCAACGTCCACAACAACTTCATCGAGGAGATCGCGAAGTTCCGTGCGGCACGCGGGCTGTGGGCCTCGATCATGCGCGACCGGTTCGGCGCCAAGAACCCGAAAAGCCAGATGCTCCGGTTCCACAGCCAGACCGCGGGCGTGACCCTCCAGGCGCAGCAGCCGCTGGTCAACGTCGCGCGCGTCACGATCCAGGCGCTCGCCGCGGTTCTCGGTGGCACGCAGTCGCTCCACACGAACAGCTACGACGAGGCGCTCGGGCTACCGACCGAGGAGGCCGCGCGGATCGCGCTGCGTACCCAGCAGGTGATCGGCCACGAGTCCGGCGTCGCCGACTTCATCGATCCGTTCGCCGGGTCGTATGCCGTCGAGGCGCTGACCGCGGAGATCACGAAGGGCGTCGAGACCTACTTCGCGAAGATCGACGAGATCGGCGGCATGATCCGCGCGATCGAGCAGGGCTTCCCGCAGAAGGAGATCGAGCGCCGCGCCTACGAGCACCAGCGCGCCGTCGAGCGCAACGAGCGCATCGTCGTTGGCGTGAACGACTTCGTGATCCCCGAGGAAGCTCCGATCCCGATCGGCACCGTCGACCCGCAGCTCGAGACCGACCAGGTCGCACGCATCCAGGCGCTCCGTGCAAAGCGCAACGCCGCCGAGACGACACGCGCGCTGACTGCGCTCGACGATGCAGCGGCCGGCACGGGGAACCTCGTCGCACCGATCGTCGGAGCCGTCCGCGCCTCTGCCACCGTTGGCGAGATCGCCGATGTCCTGCGCAAGCGGTTCGGCGAGTACCACCCGGCCCGGTGAGCAGCGCGCGTCGCCAGCTGGCTCAGGTCAGCGGGGCGACCGGCGCGACGGGAACCTCGACCGGCGGCGTATCGGTCACGGGCGCCTCGACCGCCGGCGCCTCGACCTTCGCTGGCTCGACGACATCCTCGACGGCGGTCTCGTCCGTGACGGTGTCCTCGACATCGTCGATCCCCTCCGGCATCTCCTCGCGGAGCTCGTAGGCCTTCTCGATCGGCGCGGACTTCATCACGACGATCGTGTCGACACCCTCGAGGCGCTTGCGGCTCGCCTTGGCCTCGGTCGAGCCGGCCTCGCCACCGCGCTCGAATGCGACGCGTGCTTCATCGAGCTCGTCGAGGTGCTCGTGCGCCGTACCGAGGTTGTTCCACATGTAGCCGGTGACTCCCGGGCGGCTCGTGGCTTCGGTGAGCGCGGCGACGGCCTCGATGTACTCCTGGAGCTGGATATGCGTGTAGCCGAGGTTGTTCCACGCGAACACGTTGTCGGGGTTGAGCACCGTCGCCTGACCGAACGCGGCAAGCGCGTTGTCGTAGTTGAACCGCGCGAGCTCCGCGCGGCCGAGCGTGTTGTAGGCCTGGCTCGAGTCGGGCGCGAGCTTGACCGCCTTGTTCGCGCTCTTGATCGCGTTGGCGCGCTCGCCGCTGGAGATGTACAGGCGCGCGAGCTCGATATGAGGATCCGCCTTCTTCTTGTCGAGCTTAGCGGCGCCCTCGAGCATCTCCTTCGCGCGAGCGTCGCCCTTCGCAGCGAGCTCCTTGCCGAGCGCGAGCGCGTCCGCGTACTTCGCGGGGATCACGAGCGGTGCGTCGACAGGCACGGCAACCACGGTGGGCTTCACCGTCTCGACGATGACGTCGGGCGCCGGCGCGCGCTGGACGATCGGAGGCATCGTCGTGATCGGCGTCGATGCGTCGCGATCATCGCGATCACCACCACACGCGGCCACGGGAATAACAACGAGAGCGAACAGAACGGCACGTAGTGACTTCATGATGAACCTCTTGGGCTCATCTACAGCATCGGCCGTGCCACGCCGGTCTGGCAGGCGCTACGCCAGGTTGTGGGCGCGTGTGGGCGCGCAGACACGCGCCTCGTCGCTGCGTTGACTCAGAGAGTCTAGAGGCCCGCGTGGCCCTTGATGTGGACCACGGCGTCGAGCTTGCCCGACGGAATCGGCTGACCTTGCGTCACCACCAGCGTCGAGCCGACGATGATGTTGAACGGCGTCTTGAACGTGCTCATGGCGGCGATCAGATCAGACCGGCCGGTAGCCGTGAACATGATCGGCGCCGGCGTCAGGATCGTCGTGTTCGCGGGGACGGCAGGAATGGTTCCGATCGGCTTGGCGAGCGGATCCGTCGGCTCCATCACCGAGATCGGTGCGACGTAGATCGTCATCACCGGGGTCGCGACGTTGAGCGTGTTCGCGGTGACTTCGTACGTCACGCTGTCGATCACGACCTTGATGACCGGCTCGTCGTTGATCGACTTGAGCTCCGGCTTCTCCGTCAGGAGATCGATCGGCTGGTAGAGGCTGACCTCGAGCGCCAGCTCGCAGCGGTTCGTGGTCATGTTGCATGACCCCGAGCAATCGTCGGCGCACGCCATCTGGGCGGCGGTACCGCAGATGGTCGGCATGGCCTGACAGCTCGTGTTGAGGAATGTCATCGCGGCGGTCTGGTCGACTTGCCAGCCGGTCGCGTCGACCGTGAAGTTCTTGTCGGGCAACGTCAGATCGAAGTTCGTGACGTCGGAGTCGATCAGGCCGCAGCCCGCGCCGCCAACAAATGCGGCAGCGAACACGACCGCTCCCATGCGGATCCGTAAGTCAGTCATATATTAAGCCCCTTAACGAACGAGGTCCGGCCATCGTAGCACTCCCTCGTCCGCTGCCCCCACTATCTGACCGTCGACGGACGGTCGCGTGACCGTCGCTACACTAGAGGCCGCGAGAAGACACTAGAGGCTCTTCACGAGGTCTTCAGCGACGGTCCACGGATCGGAGCGGAGCTCGCTGACCGCCTGTGCGATCTCACTCATTCCGCCGCGTGCGTCGATCGCGGCGGTCGCCCGATCGGCGAGCAGGGCCCTCACGAGCTCCCCGAGGTGAGCGGCCGCACGCGCTCTGGCACGGGGAACCGCTGACTCTCCAGTCCATGCGCGCTGGCGGTGCGCCTCGATGGCGGCTGCCAGCTCCTTGATCCCGGAGCCGTCGGCGGTGCCACGTGTCGCGATCGTCCTCACGATCTCGACGTCCTTGCGCTCGCCGGTCGCCCGCAGATCGAGCATGTGCATGAGGTCGCGCTCGGTGCGATCCGCGCCCTCGCGATCGGCCTTGTTGACCACGAGGACGTCCGCGACCTCGAGAAGGCCGCTCTTGATCGCCTGGATATCGTCACCGAGGCCCGGCACCGTGACGACGACGGTCGTGTGCGCGGCCTTCATGACGTCGACCTCGTCCTGACCGACACCGACAGTCTCGATCAGCACGCGCTGATAGCCCATCGCATCGAGCACGTGCGCGACATCGAACGTCGAGCGCGACAGTCCACCGAGGTGACCGCGCGTCGCGAGGCTGCGAATGAACACGCCCGGATCGAGCGCGTGCCGCTGCATCCGGATCCGATCGCCGAGGATCGCACCACCGGAGAACGGCGAGGTCGGATCGACGCACACCACGCCGACCTTCTCGCCCTGCGCCCGGTAGTGCGCGATCAGCGAGTCGACGACGGTCGACTTGCCTGCGCCGGGATTGCCGGTGATGCCGACGAGGTACGCCTTGCCGGTATGCGGGAACAGCGCCTTCAACATCGCGAGCGCGTTCCCGCGGCGGTCGTCGAGGTCGCGCATCAGCCGCGCAGCGGTGCGGACGTCGCCGGCGAGGATCGGCGCGATATCGACGGTGTCAGTCACGGCGTGGCTGCCTTGAACCGCTGCTCGGGACCAGCGGGTGTGTAGATCTGGAGCGCGCGGACGGCGCTCGTCGCGGAGAACGCATGCTTCGTGTTCGCAGGAATCTGGACGACGCTGGTCGCGGTGACAGCCTGCTTCACGCCCTTGACGGTCATCGTGCCGGTGCCCTCGAGGATATAGAGCAGCTCGGCCTCGTTCGCGTGGACATGCTCGGCGACGTTCGCGCCCGCCGGCATCGCCAGGACGCTCGCCGAGAGTGGCGCCTCCTTCACGACCGCGGGCTCGAGGTAGATCGTCGACGGCCCAAAGGTCTTGGCCTTCGCGGCGAACATCACCATCGGACCGACGAGCGCCGAGCGGATAGCGCCGACCGGTGGAGTCGGCAGCGCCCCGGCCCGCCCGGCACCCTCGGGCCCGCCCGGGACCATCACGAGCACGGCGTGAACGTCACCGCTCGTCGCCTGGACCTCGCGCGCCCCGCCCTTGCTCATGTACATCATGTCGCCCGCGGCGACCGTGATCGGCTTGGCCGCCCCCATCCCGCTGACCCGCGCAGGACCGAGGAAGTACCAGAGCTCCGCGCGATCGGGCGACCGCAGCGTCGTCGTGCCGCCGTTCGCGATCGCGACCTCGATCATCGAAGCCGCGGCGTTCCCGGAGTTGTGTTCGTCGAGCAGCACCGCCATCGAGACCTTGGCCTGGCCGTTCCACGGCACCAGCGCGCGGTCGATCACGTTCTGACCATCGGGCGCGCGGAACTTGAACGGCAGCTGGATCGTCTGGCCGCGGAGCGGCGGCGCCCACGGATAGCTCGCGAGCACCGTGGTCACACAGGCGGCGAGCGCCGGCGTCCGCGTGGTGTCTCGCACCATGAGGACGTTCGCGGTCCCCGGCACGATCTCGATCTGCGCCGTGAGCTCGCCCTCGATATCGAACCGGGCGACAGCCGACGCAGCCCAGCAGCTCTGCGTCGCCTCGTCGAGCTCGTTCATCGCCTTCTGGATCGCGGCGAGCTGCTCTTCCTGCGATGGGGCCGTGGCGCTACCCGGCGCGCTGCCCGTGGCGCTGCCCGTACCGGACGTGCCCAGTGGGCGCGCGGGCTCCGGCGCGGGCGACGAGCAGGCCGCGAACACCGACAGCGCGGTGACCGCGCGGAGCATCACGCGACCTTGGGCCGCAAGTACGACTCGACCCAGTCGATGATCTCGTGCGTGCTCGCGCCGGGCGTGAAGATCTTGGCGACGCCCATCTCGGTGAGCTTCGGCAGATCGTCCTTGGGCACGATACCGCCGCCGAACACGACGACGTCACCGACGCCGCGTCCCTTGAGCGCATTGATCACCGCGGGGAACAGCGTCATGTGCGCGCCCGACATGATCGAGAGGCCGACCGCGTCGACCGCTTCCTGGACCGCCGCCGCGGCGATCATCTCGGGCGTCTGATGGAGGCCCGTGTAGACGACCTCGTAGCCGGCATCGGCGAGCGCTCGCGCGACGACCTTGGCGCCGCGGTCGTGGCCGGCGAGGCCGGGCGTGGCGACGAGGATCCGGAGCTTGCGCGCTTGATCGGCCATGAGCAGGGTTTAGCCTCAGCCGGCCGGGCGTAGCAAGCCGCGCGCGATGACGATGCGCTGGATCTCACTGGTTCCCTCGTAGATCCGGGTCGCGCGGACGTCGCGGAGGGCGCGCTCGACGGGGAAGTCGCGGACATAGCCGTAGCCGCCGTGTACTTGAAGAGCGATATCGCAGATCTGCCAGGCGCGCTCCGTGGCGAACAGCTTGGCCATCGCGGCGTGCTGCGCATACGGCTGCCCCGTCTGCTTGTTGTACGCGGCGCGCAGCGTCATCAGCGTCGCCGCGTCGAGCCAGGTCGCGGCATCGGCGAGCATGTTGCCGATCGCCTGGTGCTTGATGATCGCCTGTCCCATGGTCTTGCGCTCGCCCGCGTAGCGAATCGCTGCCTCGAGCGCGCCACGCGCGATGCCGATGGCCTGCGAGGCGATGCCGATCCGGCCGCCGTCGAGCGCGACCATCGCAAGCGCGAAGCCCCCGCCCGGGGTCGCGAGGACCGCGTCGTCAGAAACCTCGACGCCGTCGAACACGAGCTGCGCGGTCGAGGAGCCGTGCAGGCCCATCTTGTCCTCGAGCCGCGCGACGGTGAGGCCCTTCGCATCGCCGGGGACAACGAATGCAGTGATGCCCTTGTGGCTCGCCACCGGATCGCTGACCGCCCACACGACCATCACGCCCGCATGAGAGCCGCTCGTGATCCACTGCTTGTTGCCGTCGATGCGCCAGCCGCCGGGGACCTTGGTCGCCGTGGTGCGCATCGCGCCGGCGTCGCTGCCGGCCTCGGGTTCGCTCAGCGCGAACGCGCCGGCGATCAGCTCACCACCGACGAGGCGCGGCACCCACGCGCGCGCGAGGTCGGGCGCCGCGTACGTCGCGATCAGCTCTGCGACCATGTTCGTGACGGAGACGGACACCGCGACCGAGCCGTCACCGCGTGCCAGCTCCTGGAGTGCGAGCGAGTACGCGACGGTGCCGGCGTCCGAGCCGCCGAGATTCTCGGGGACGGCGATGCCGAGCAACCCGAGGGCAGCGAGCTCGCGCAGCTCCGCGACCGGGAACTCGCCCGACACGTCACGCGCCGCCGCGCGCGGAGACAAGATCCGCTCGGCCGCATCCCGGGCCGTGCGCTGGACCAGCAGTTGTTCCTCGGTCGGTGCGAAATCCATCGCTACTCCGTGCGGTACTTGACGGCCAGCTTGGCGATCTGACCCTTCGGATCAGGAAGCCGAAGCGCGAGCGCGGCCTTCGCCGCACACTCGGCCCACGCATCATCGATCACAGTCTTCCCTGCAAACCCCACCGACTGCGCCTTGCCGCCCGGACCGACGTACAGCGTCACGGTGACATCAGACGGAGCCGGCACCTTCTTCGTCGCACACGCATCGAGCTTGATCAGCTGGCCACCGACGGCGCGCATCGCCTGATCGTCGTCCCACGACGTCAAGCGACCCTTCGCGGTGAACTCGAGGGGGAGCTGGAAGTCGGCGTCGCCGTTGATCGGTGGACCGAATGCGGCCATCCGCGCGACGTCCAGCAGGCACTTCTCGATCGGCCACGCACCGAGGTCGCTCTCGGCGAGCCGGACCGCGGTGACCGTACCGTCCTTCTTGATATCCCAGTGCAAGACGACGTGACCGCCGAGCCAGCGCCGCTTACCGAGGTTCGTCGTGTAGCACTCGGTCAGCGCCTGCGCGTGCGGGGCGATACCGGCCTCGATGACCTTCGGATCCATGTGACCGCGTGCGTTGACGATCTGTACGCCGTCCTCGTTCTCGTCATCCTCGACGGGGACGCGCGTCGACTTCACCGGATCGACCACGATCGGCTTCTCGGCAGGCGGAGTGCTGCCGCCGCCGCACGCCATCACCAGCACGAGCAGCGGCGTGGACTTCATTACATCGCCTCGAATGCGTACGTGTACGACGTCGGATAGGTCTTCGGCAGCTCGGGGAACTGGATCGTCTTGACGTGACCGATCACGCACGCCTCGAGCGACGCGGACTCGAGCGACGACTTGATCACCTTGACCGTGTCCGGCGAGCCCGACGTCGAGATCACGATCTCGAGCGTGATCTTGCCACGCGAGTTCTTGGGCAGCTCCTTGGAGTCCACCGCATCGGCGAGGCAACGAGACATGATCCGCTGCTTGCGCGAGAGCATGTTCGTGATCTCCTCCATCTTCTCGGGCGGAATCATGTTCGCCTCGGCGGCATCCTGTTGGCGATCAGCCGCATCCTGGTCGGTGTTGTCGCGCGTGTCGTCGGGCGTCGTCGTTTCCTTCTTGCCGCCACCACACGCCCCGAGGAGGATCGCCGCCATCAAGCCCTGCTTCACCATCGTCATCCACATTGATCTCATCCTTTGGCCAGGTAACCGGCGATCACCAACCGCTGGATCTCGCTCGTGCCTTCGTAGATCTCGGTGATCTTCGCGTCGCGGAAGTGACGCTCGACCGGGTACTCCGTCACGTAGCCGTTGCCGCCGAAGATCTGGATGGCCTCGCGGGCGGCCTTGTTCGCGATGTCCGACGCGAACAGCTTCGCCATCGCGGCTTCCTTGCCGTACGGGAGCTTCGAGTCCTTGAGCCACGCCGCGCGCAGCGTGAGCAAGCGTGCCGCATCGATCTCGGTCGCCATGTCGGCAAGCTTGAACTGGATCGCCTGGTGCTGCGCGATCGGCTTACCGAACGTGCGGCGCTGCTGCGCGTATGCGAGCGAATCCTCGAGGGCCGCGCGCGCGATACCGAGTGCCTGTGCGGCGATGCCGATCCGGCCACCGTCGAGCGTGGACATCGCGACGCCGAAGCCCTTGCCGACGTCACCGAGGACGAAG
Source organism: Myxococcales bacterium (assembly GCA_031421915.1). Taxonomy (GTDB): domain Bacteria; phylum Myxococcota_A; class Polyangia; order Haliangiales; family Haliangiaceae; genus JABFXX01. The sequence goes on from JANOPP010000552.1 coordinate 27,244, forward strand.
TCCTGCGACAGGCGAACGTCATCGAGGAAGATCTGCGACGACTTGCTGCCGCGGATCCCCATCTTGTCGTCGGGCTGACCGATGCGAACACCCTTGGTCTTCATCGGCAAGATGAACGCGGTGATGCCTTTGTGGCCCGCCGCCTTGTCGTTCATCGTGAACAGAACGCAGACATCAGCGACGGGACCGTTCGTGATCCAGTTCTTGGTGCCGTTGATCACCCACGAATCGCCGTCCTTGACGGCCGTGGTCTTCTGCGCGGCCGCGTCGGAGCCAGCCTCCGGCTCCGACAGGGCAAAGCATCCGAGCAGCTTCCCGGACGCGAGGGGCGTCAGCCACTCTTTCTTCTGACCGTCGGTACCGAACCGGTAGATCGGGTCGCAGACGAGCGAGTTATTGACGCTCATGATGACGCCCGTCGACGCGCAGGCGCGGCAGACCTCCTCCATCGCGAGCGCGTACGAGACGTGGTCGAGGCCCGAACCGCCGTACTCCTCGGGGATCGCGATGCCGAGGAAGCCGAGCTCGGCCATCCGCTTCACGAGCTCTGCCGGGTGACGGTGCTCTCGATCGATCTCGGCAGCCTTGGGCAGGACCTCGTTGGTCGCGAAGTCACGCGCGGTGGTCTGAACAGCGAGCTGGTCTTCGGTCGGGCTGAACTTCACGGCTACTGTCCCTTGAACTGCGCTGCGCGGCGCGGCTTGGCGAGGAACGCGGACATTCCCTCGCGTTGATCGGCGGTTCCAAAAAGGAGGCCAAAGCTACGCTGCTCGAGTGCGAGCGCAGTCTCGAGCGACGTGGACTGGCCCTGGTGGACGAGGCGCTTGACCTCGGCGACCGCGAGCGGCCCGTTCGCGGCGATCCGCCTGGCCAGCTCGTGCACGCGGCCTTGCAGCTCCGCGTGCGGCCACACGGCATCGACGAGCCCGATCCGCAGCGCCTCGGGCGCCTTGATCGTGTCGCCGGTCATGCACAGCTCCTTGCACTTCGCGACGCCGACGCGCCGCGCGAGCCGCTGCGTACCGCCGAAACCAGGAATCACGCCGAGCTTGACCTCGGGCTGACCGAAGCTCGCCTGGTCGGACGCGTGGATGAAGTCGCACGCGAGCGCGAGCTCGCACCCGCCGCCGAACGCATAGCCGTTGACGGCCGCGATCCAGGGCTTGTCGCTGCTCTCGATCGCGTTGCCGAGGGCACCGCCCATCTCCGCGAACGCCCGCGCCTGGACGGGCGTCATGTCGACCATCTCGGCGATGTCCGCGCCCGCGACGAAGGACTTGTCGCCCGCGCCGGTGAGGATCACGGCGAGGACATCCGTCGAGATCTCGAGCTCGCCGACGATGTTCGTCAGCTCGGAGATCACGGTGCTCGACAGTGCGTTGAGTGCCTTGTCGCGCGTGATGGTAACGACGGCGATCGGACCGTCGACGGCGACCACAACCGTCTCGAAGCTGGCGTAGCTCATCGTCAGACCTTCTTCTGACCCTGCGGGTCGTACTCGTAGAAGCCACGGCTCGTCTTCTTGCCGAGCCAGCCCGCCGCGACGTACTGGCGGAGCAGCGGACACGGCCGGTACTTGTCGTCGCCGAGCTCGCGGTGCAGGACCTCGGCGATGGCGAGGCACGTATCGAGGCCGATCAGATCGGCGAGCTCGAGGGGGCCCATCGGGTGGTTGAGCCCGAGGCGAACGCCGGTGTCGATGTCCGCAGCGGTGCCAAGACCCTCGTAGAGGCCGTAGCAAGCCTCGTTGAGCAGCGGGATCAGCATCCGGTTGACGATGAAGCCGGGGATGTCCCGCGCGCCGATCGTCGTCTTGCCGAACCGCTTCGCGAGCTCCATCACGGTGTCGACCGTGGCCTGGCTCGTCGGCAGACCGCGCACGATCTCGACCAGCTTCATCACGGGCACGGGATTCATGAAGTGCATCCCGATCACGCGATCCGGGCGGCCCGAGGCCGCGGCGATCTTGGTGATCGAGATCGAGGAGGTGTTCGACGCGAGGATCGCATCGTCTTTGCACACCTCGCCGAGGCTCTTGAAGATCGCGAGCTTCAGCTCCTCCTTCTCGGGCGCCGCCTCGATCACGACGTCGCACTCGTTGAGATCGCGATGTGCAGCGCCGGCCTTGAGGTGCGACATCGTCGCGTCGCGCGCGGCCGTGTCCATCTTGCCCTTCTCGACGAGCCGGTCGAGCGCCTTCTTGATCTTGCCGATGCCCTGCTGCGCGAAGTCAGGCGCGGCATCGACGATGATCACGTCGAGCCCGGCCTGCGCCGCGACCTGCGCGATGCCCTGCCCCATCTGACCCGCACCCACGACCCCGAGTCGCTGGACGTTCATCGGTTACGGCCGCTCCACGAGGAGCGCGATGCCCTCGCCACCACCGATGCACAGCGACGCACCGCCGGTCTTCACATTCTTCGCGGCCATCGCGTGGAGCAGCGTCACGAGGATGCGCGCACCCGAGGCGCCGATCGGGTGACCGAGCGCAACCGCGCCGCCCCATACGTTGACCTTGCTGGCCTCGAGGCCGAGGAGCTGGTTGTTCGCGACCGAGACGACCGAGAACGCCTCGTTGATCTCCCAGAGGTCGACCTTCTTCGCGTCCCAGCCCGCCTTCTTGAGCGCGTTGTTGATCGCGGTGGCCGGCGCGGTGGTGAACCACTCGGGGGCCTGTGCGTGGTAGCCGGTCGCGACGAGGCGCGCGAGCACCTTGAGACCGCGCTTCTTCGCTTCCTCCGACGACATCAAGACGAGCGCTGCGGCGCCGTCATTGATCGACGACGCGTTGCCCGCGGTGATCGTGCCGTCCTTCTGGAAGGCGGTGCGCAGCGACGGCAGCTTGTCGATCGAGCCCTTGCCCGGCTCCTCGTCGGTGTCGACGGTGATGTCGCCCTTGCGGTCCGCGATCACGACGGCCGCGATCTCCGGCTTGAAGAAGCCCTGCTTCTGCGCGTCGAGGGCGCGGCGGTAGCTCTCGGCCGCGTGCTCGTCCTGCGCGCCGCGCGGGATGCCCTTCTCCTTCGCGCACAGCTCGGCGCAGTTGCCCATGTGCTGGTTGTTGTACGGATCCCAGAGTCCGTCGGTGACCATCGTATCGACGGTCTCGAGCGCGCCCATCTTGGTGCCGGTGCGCGTGTTCTTGATCGCGTGCGGCGCGTTTGACATCGACTCCATGCCGCCCGCGACGGCGATCTCGATCTCGCCCGCGGCGATCGCGCGCGCCGCGCCGATCACGGCCTCGAGACCCGAACCGCAGACCTTGTTGACGGTCACGCACGGGACCGAGCTCGGCAGGCCGGCGAACAGGGCCGCCTGGCGCGCGGGGGCCTGGCCGACGCCGGCCGGCAACACCATGCCCATATGCACGAGCTCGACATCCGCGGGCGCGACGCCGGCACGCTCGAGCGCCGCCTTGATGGCAGTGGCTCCGAGCTTCGGTGCGGGGACCGAGGCGAGCGAACCGAGAAAGCTCCCAATGGGGGTGCGAGCAGCACCGACGATGACAACGTCACGCATGCGGAGGGGATACCTCGCTGTCACGGAGGGCGTCAAGGCGCGCCCCGGCACCGGGACACGGGCAAAATTCCTCGATCGTTCGCTAGCTTACTGGCCGGTCTGTGCCACCGCAGGACGCTCGCCGGTCTGCATCACGCGGGCCTCGGTCCGCGCGAGCTCGATCCGGAACGTGGCGCCCGCACCAGGCGAGCTCTCGACGACGACCGTGCCGCCGTGTGCGTCGACGATTCCCTTCACGATCGCCAGCCCGAGCCCGACGCCCTCGCGGCCACGCTCGGGTTGCCAGTATCGATCGAAGATCTGCCCGAGATGCGCCGGCGCGATACCAGGTCCGTTGTCGCTGACGATCATCGCGAGCCGCTCCGCCGTGCAGTCCGCCCCGATCCGGATCGCCCCGCCCTTGGGCGTGAACTTGAGCGCATTGCCCAGGAGGTTTGCGAGCGCCTGGCCGAGCCGGTGGCGATCTCCGACTGCGATGCCGACCGGCGCCTCGTACGTGCGTTCGAGCGTGATATTGCGCTCGGCCGCGAGGATGCGGTGTTGCTCGAAGGCGTCGTCCAGGATCGCGCCGATCTCGACGGGCCGGAGCTCGACCGTGAGCGTGCCCGTCTCGATCCGGGCGACATCAAGCAGGTCCGCGATCAAGCGCTGCATGCGATCGACGCCGCGCTTCGCACGCGGCAGCGCGGCCGCGACCATTCCCGGATCGTGCTCGATCATCTGGAGCGCGAGCGTGACGACGTTGAGCGGGTTGCGCAGGTCATGCGAGACCACAGCGATCAGCTCGTCGCGACCTCGGATCGCGAGCTGCGCGGCGGCGTAGAGTTGTGCGTTGTCGATCCCGAGTGCGATCCGCTCCGCGACCTCCTCGACGAGGGGCCGCAGATCATCGTGGAGCTCTCGTCCTGCCCCGACCACGAAGTTCAGCGTGCCGACGACGCGACCGCGCGCGATCAGTGGCGCTGCAAGGACGCGCCCTCCGAGGGCGATCCCGCGCGAACGCACCGCGGAGGTCGCGACATCGCATCCCGCGTCGAGCAGGGCAAGCAGCTCGCCCGATGCGGGGGTCTGGGCGACCCGCTCGACACGGTTGCCGTCCTGGAGCAGCTCGATCGCGCAGAGCTCGCCGAGCGTCGGGACCAGGAGCTCGGCCGTCTCACCGAGCACGGCCTGGAGATCGAGCGAGGCGCTGATCGTCGCCGTCACCTGCGAGATGAACCGAGCGCGCCGCGCCGACTCATCTGACCGCGTGAGTCGCGCCGCGTTCTCGACGGCCTTCTGGCGCTCGATCGCATACCAGGCCGTGCGCGCGATCAGCGACGGCGTGATCTCCGCCTTGCGGAGGTAGTCCTGAGCACCCGCCTTGACGGCATCGACCGCGACCCGATCGTCATCATTGCCGGTCAACACGACGACCGGGGTCGTGCGAGCCGCCGCCACCATCGCGGTCAAGGTCGTCAGTCCGTGAGCATCGGGGAGCGACAGATCGAGGAACACGACATCGTGAGAAGGCGCCGCAACGAGGGCCTCTGCGAGTGTCTCGACCGTCGTCAGCGTGAACTGCCCGTGCGGGACCTCGGCGAGCAGCTCGGCGAACAGCCGAGCATCGCCCCGGCTATCCTCGACGAGTAGGAGGCGCGTCATGCGCGCTCCGACGGCAGCCTGACGATCGTGAGCCAGAAGTCATCGATCGACTTCACGACCTTGACGAACTGTTCGAGGTCGACCGGCTTGGTGATGTAGCAGTTCGCGTGGAGCGAGTAGCTCTCGAGAATATCGGCGTCGGAGCTCGACGTCGTGAGCACGACGACCGGCAGCGAGCGAAGCGCTTCGTCGGATTTGATCTCGCCGAGCACCTCGCGGCCGTCCTTGCGCGGCAGGTTGAGATCGAGCAGGACGAGATCGGGTCGAGGGGCGTCCTTGAACCTACCCTGGCGTCGCAGGAACTCCATCGCCTCGACCCCATCGCGCGCGACGTGCAGCTTGTTCCTCACCTTGCCCTCGCGCAGAGCCTCCTCGGTCAGCCGGATGTCGGCCGGGTTGTCCTCGACGAGAAGAATCTCGATCGGATAGATCGCGCTCACGCAGCACTCCGCGGGATCGTGAACAGGATCGCCGAGCCGGCACCTGGCGACGATTCGACCCAGATCCGGCCGCCGTGGCGCTCGACGATCTTCTTGCAGATGGCCAGGCCGATACCGGTACCAGGATACTTCTCGCGCGCGTGGAGGCGCTGAAAGATCACGAAGATCCTCTCGAAGTACTGCGGATCGATGCCGATGCCGTTGTCCCGAACCGAGATCTGGACCGTATCCGGATCCATGCGAACACCGACGTGGACGCGCGCAGGCCCATCACCTCGGAACTTGATCGCGTTACCGATCAGGTTCTGGAACACCTGGGCGAGCTGCACCTCGTCGCCGGGCACCGCTGGCAGCGGATCGTGGGTGACCTCCGCGCCCGCATCCGCGATCGCACCCTCGAGGTTCGCGACCGTCACCGCGTACACGGCCTCGAGGTCGACCTCGGTTGGTTCCTTGGTGCGCGTACCGACGCGGGAGTACGCGAGGAGGTCGTTGATCAGCCGCTGCATCCGCGTGACGCCCTCGACCGTGTACCCGATGAACTCGTCGGCATCGTCGCCCAGCTTGCCCTTGAAGCGACGCGCGAGCAGCTGGTTGTAGCTCGCCACCATGCGAAGGGGCTCCTGCAGGTCGTGTGACGCGACGTACGCGAACTGCTCGAGGTCCGCATTCGAGCGTTTGAGCTCCTCGACGCGCTTCGCGAGCTCGATCTCCGCGTTCCGGCGCACGAGGCCCTGCGAGATCGTATCGGCGATTCCGGCCAGCGCGCTCATCGTGTCGTCAGGCATCGGGGTGCACGAGAACATCGCGAGCACGCCGACCAGCTCGCCGTCGACGAGCAGCGGATAGCCGGCGAACGAGACCATGTGCTCGCGCGCGGCCCACTGCGGATCGCCGACACGGGGATCATTCGCGACATCGTTGGTCAGGTGCGGCTCGCGCTCCGACGCGATCAGGCCGATCTTGAACGTACCGATCGGCACTGCTCTGTGCGGGCCGTCGATGTGCGTGTACCTGCCCGCGCTCGCCTGCAGCAGGAGCGTCGTACCGATCTCGTCGACCGTCCAGCACCGCGCGAACGCGACGCCGAGGTGGCGAACCAGCGCCTTGCAGCACTCGTCGAGCATCTCGCGTACGTCCGGGTTCTCCGAGAGTGCCGAGGCGACATCCGCACGCAGCGCGGTGTGGCGCGCGAGCCGCGTCGTCAGCTCGACCGCGCGGCGGCGCATCGTCACATCGCGCGAGTACACGGTGAGACCGTGATCGAGTGGGAACACGCTCGACTCGTACCAGCGGTCGCTCGCCGCGATGTAGTCCTCGACGTTCTGCGGGGTGCGCTCGTCGAGCGCGCGGCGCACCGCGCGCTCGACACTCGGGCCCGCGGCCTGGGGCAACGCACTCAGCGGCTTGCCGATCACGTCCTCCAGCGTCCTCCGCGCGAGTTTGGTCGCAGCCTGGTTCGCCTGGACGATCCGCAGATCCTCGTCGAGCACGACGAACGAGTCGGTGATGCTCTCGAAGATCGCCGACAACCGCTCCTTCTGGCGCTCCGCCTCGGCGCGCGCGACATCCGAGGCGAGCGATCGAACGCGAGCTGTCTCCGCATCCCGGCGCTCGGTGATGTCGCGAACCACACCAACCAGCCGCTCCGGATCGCCACGCTCGTCGACGACCAACCGGCCGTGCGCCTCGAGCCAGCGCACCTCACCATCGGGGCGAATGATCCGGTAGGTCAGGTGATGCGGCGTCCGCTTCGCGAGCGTGGTCTGGACCTCGGCGAGGACCGCCTCGCGATCGTCGGGATGCAGATCGCGGCGCTGCATCTCGATCGTGCCGTCGAACGAACCGACCGCGAGGCCGTGGATCCGCTCGACGTCAGAAGACCAGTAGACGCGGTTGTCGGCGATCCGCCACTCCCACACGCCCATTCCGCTCGCCTCCAGCGCGAGCTCCAAGCGATGGCGATCGCGGTCGCGGCCTGGTGTGACGGACGACGGCGTCTGCGCGACTGGGGACTGCGTCGGAAGCATCAGGTGAGAACGGAGTATCACCATGGAACCAGCGCCTCTGCTCGCCCTCCACTCGGTGAGACTTCCTCATTTTCGATGAGCGCGTGCTCGACTCACGATCGCGGGGAGCCGTGCGAGCACCTCATCGATCTCCGCACGTGTCGTCGACCGCCCCAGGCTGAACCGAACTGCCTCCCTCGCTCGATCCGATGCCATCCCGAGCGCGAGCAGCACGGGTGACGCCTGGATCGAGCCCGACGTACACGCTGCGCCGGTGGACACCGAGATTCCGACGAGGTCGAGCGCGACCACGGTCGACTCGCCCAGGGCACCCGCGAAGCCCGCGTTGACTGTCCCCCCGATCCGCGGTGCGCCGGCGCCGTGGATCCGCGCGCCGTCGATCGCGAGCAGACCCGCCTCGAGGTGATCACCGAGGGCGGTGACCGAGCTCCAGCTCGCGACCTCGACCGACGCGGCGGCCGCGCCGAACCCGACGATGCCGAGCACGTTCTCGGTTCCAGCGCGCCGTCCACGCTCCTGGTGCCCACCCTCGATCAGCGGCAAGGCCTCATCGATCGCGAGCACGAGCGCCCCGACACCCTGCGGTCCACCGAGCTTGTGCGACGAGATCGCGATCGACTCCGCAGCGATCGCATCGAGGGCGACCTTGCCGGCGGCCTGCACCGCATCGACATGCACGAGCGCACCCGCTCCGCGCGCCGCCGCGGCGAGCGCCGCGAGATCCACGCGCCACCCGAGCTCGTGCTAGACCGCGCTCGCGACCACGCGCCCGACGCCGGCGAGGGCTCCGAACGCCAGGGTTCCGTCGGGACCGACCGCCACCGCGCGCTCCACCCAGCCGCGACCGACGAGCGCGGCGACCGGCCCGCGCAGGGACGGATGATCGATCGCCGCCGCCGCGATCACCTGTGACCCCCCTCGCCGCTCGACCTCGGCGGCGAGCCCGAGGACCCCGAGCGCGTTGCTCTCTGTTCCCCCGCTCGTGAACACGATCTGCTCGCGCGGGCGACCGACGAGGGCGGCGACCTGGTTTCGCGCCCGCTCGACCCGATCGCGCGTCTGCCGGCCGTCGCCATGGATCGAGGACGGGTTACCGATCACCCCTGCTGCGCCCAGCACGGCCTCGATGGCCTGCCGCGCGGCATACACCAGGGGCGCCGTTGCATTGAAGTCCAGGTAGATCCTCGGATTCGTTGACATCGCGAGCGCCCTGTCCGCATGATCACTGTCTCACATCGTGGCCGACGACGCCGGTGCACTCCTGGTTCGATCAGGGCTGGTGACGACCAGCGCCCTTGATGAAGCACGTGGTCGTGTCGCCAATCTCGGCGGCACGATCGGCGAGCACCTCGTGTTCTCGACGGCGATCGGTGACGACGCGCTGACCGACTTCTATCGGTCGCGACTGCTCGTGCCCCAGGTCAACCCGAACACGCTCGCCCGCCTCGCCGTGCGCGTGATCGCCGCGATTCCGAGCGACATGGCGATCGAGCTGCGGGCGATTCCGGTCGCGCTCGACGCCGACAACAACCTGACGGTCGCCATGAGCGACCCATCGGATCGCCACGCCGTCGACGAGATCGCATTCTTCACCGGCTCGTATGTCGTGCGCGCGGTCGCGACGCAGATGCAGATCGCGTGGTGCCTCGCGCACTACTATGGCCACGTCACCGCGCTCGGCCAGCGCCTGCTCCACGGCGGCGCTCCGGCCCCCGAGCCCGCTCCGAAACCCGCACCGGCACCAGCTCCCACCCCCGCACCGGCACCTACGCCCGCATCGGCCCCCGCCCCGCGGGCGAAGGGACTCACCGGCAAGGTCGAGGCGATGCGGCATCGTGCGATCGCGCCCGCGACCGGTCCGGTCAATGTTCAGCGCCCGCAGAGCGGCCAGATCGCAGTCGCGACGCCACCACCGCCGAGCCTTCCGCCGGTGAACGTGCCTGCGCCGGCTCCCGAACCTCCCGTGCGTGCAGTCAGCAATCCCGACATTGCCTCGGACGGCGTCCCCGACAAGCCGCGTGCGCGCAGCATCTCTGGCGAGATCCGGATCCCGGGGCGACGCGCGCCATCGATCAGACCGGCGACCGAGGATCCACTCGAGGACGAGAGTGGCCCGATCATCACGGTCGAAGTCTCGATGCCCGTCGACGAAGAAGCGACAGGCCCGCGCAAAGTCGCGCCGCGTCGCCGCGCGGTCAAGAGTGATCCGCCCGAGCTCTACGCACGCGCCGGTGAGGTCAGCATCGCGGCCGGCCGCGACCGGAGCGTCGACGAGGGTCCCGGCATCATCATCGCCGACGACCTCATGGAGCCGCCGCCGCAAGAGGATGCGACCGGCGAGTTCGAGGCCGCACCGCGCCGCGAGATCGAGGACTCGAGCAGCGGTGCCCCGCAGCAGACGATCGAAGTCTCCGACGAGGCGAGCTCCGGCGTCGTCATCCACGAGCGCTACGATCGCGAGTCACAGCCGATCCTCCTCGAACGCCGCCGCCCCAGCGATCCTCCCGTGACCGTCACCAATGCGGTTCCCGCGTCGCCCGATGATCCCGAAGAGGACGACGTCGTGGTGCTCGATGCCAAGAAGCCGTTCACGCGCGCGACTCGACCCGCTCGCCCGACCCAGGTCGGCATCGGTGCGCTGCCTGCCGTCACGCGCGCGCATCGCGACACCGAATCCGACTTCGATCCGACCAGCGTCGACACGATGGCCGTCGCGCCAGGGCCCGAGGACACGTCGAGCGACGAGATCGCGGCGCCGCCGCTCCCCGTTCGCGACGACACCAGCCTCCACAACCTCGCCGAGCCGCCAAAGCCGGCACCACCGTACGTCGCCACGGCGCCCGTCGTGCGCAAGCACGCCCCGACGGTCGACGATCTCGACGACGATGACGACAACGATCTCGGCCTCGCGACGTCCGTGATGTCCGCGCTCGAGCTCGACGACGCGATCCCGCAACGCAACGCCGACATCGTTCCCGCACACCTCGCCACCAAGCGCCACACCGGCGTACCGATCGAGCACGACGAGGTCGACGACGGCTGGGGCCCACCCGGCACCACGATCCCGCCTCCGCTCCTCGGCGCGATTCCGGGCTCCGCCGACGGTGACGATGGCCCCGGCCGCATCCCGGTCTCGAGCCTCGACGCTGCGCCGCTGATCGTCGCCCCACCCCGCCCGCCCGAACCCGCGCGCGGTGCACCCGCCGCCGAGATCACGACCCAGACGCCGAGCCGGGCCCACGAGGACGCGACCTCGCGCCTCATCGACCTCATCCGCGAGATGGAGCATGCGACCGACCGCGACGGCGTCGTCGGCATGATGGTCGCCCACCTCGCCGAGACGCACCGCCGCGCCGGCTTCTTCGTCGTCAAGCCCGGCGCCACCAAGGGTGTCACCGAGCTCAGCGTGTTCTCGATCGAACCCCGCCCGCTGACGATTCCATTCGCGACCCTCCGCCTCGATCGCCCGTCGACCCTGCAGGATGTCGTCGGCACGCGCCTGCCCTACCGCGGCCCGACGCACGACGAGGCGAGCCGGATCTTCCTCGCCGGCGTCCTCGGCGTCGCGCCGGTCGAGATCCTGCTCGTGCCCGTCACGGTGCGCGAGCGTGTCGTCGGCGTGCTGTTCGCCGAGCACCGCCTGCGCCACACGTTCGATGATCAGCTCGCGCTCGCCGCGCGCGCCGCAGGCATGGCGCTCGAGCGCATTCTGATGGCGAAGCGCGGCTAGCGCTTGCGCATGCGCTGGTCGTGCTCGCGCCAGCGCCGCTCGCCGACGTCCTTGAGCTCGGCCCACAGCGCGGGATAGGCGGTCGCGAGCTCGAGGAGATCCTTCGCGGTCAGGAGCATGAGATCCGCGTCGGTCGCGGCGACGACGTGTGCGATCGCCGGCGTGCGCTGGAGCAGGGCAGCTTCGCCGACGTACTCCCCGATGCCGATCGAGCTGATCTGGAC
>JANOPP010000553.1:0-1518 GCA_031421915.1 Myxococcales bacterium
CGTGATCGCGCGCTCGAAGTCACCGATGCGCGTGCGGTTCGTCGTGCCGACCTCGACCAACGCTGCGTTCGCGCGCGCCATCACGTCGGGCACGCGGAAGCTGCCGCCGATCTCGACCAGCTCGCCGCGGCTCACGATCGCCTCGCGGCCGCCCGCGAAGGTTTGGAAGGCGAGGAGCACGGCGGCCGCGCAGTTATTCACGGCGATCGCGGCCTCGGCTCCGGTGAGCCGCGCGAGCAGCTCGCCCAAGTGGTCATCGCGCTGATTGCGCGCGTTCGTGAAGCGATCGACCTCGAGCACCACGTAACTCTGCGCCGCGGTGGCCATCGCCTGCGCGACCTCGGGATGGACGGGCGCGCGTCCAAGCCCCGTGTTGAGGACGACGCCCGTCGCGTTCACGCAGCGCACGACGCCGCGTCCCTCTTCGCGCGCGACCTCGGATTCGATCTCGATCCACAGACGCGCTTGCGCGAGTCGTTGCTCGAGTTCCGGAGCGCAGAGCGACCCGGCCTTGATCTCGGCACGCCAGGCCTCGAGCCGCGCACCCGCGAGTTCGAGGATGCGCTCGCGACCGAGGCGATCGAAGAGCACGGCCGAACGCGGATCGCGCGCCAGCTCGTCGAGCGCGGGCAGGAGCCGGAACACCAGACTCGGGTCAGTCTTGTCAGTCTTGGGACGCGTCACACGAGCCAGTGTCGACAACCTGAGCGGGAGTTGGCAAGTCGGGACCGGCCGCTCACGCGTGTTGGCCAACCTCGTCTCCAGGCGAAGTTCAGGTCCGTTCCCGTGCCAGCCCCTGGGAATCCTCGGCGCGTTCGCCCCACCCGACACCATTGCCAATGCGAGAAGTTGACTTCGGCACGTGCCTGATCGAGAGTCATGTCGGTTGGCTTTCGGCCACGTTCGCCGCACCCGATTCCCACTCGGGACGAACGATCAAGCAAGGGAGGAGCGCTTCAACCGTGAGGAAAATCTTCATCAGCTACAGGCGCGACGAGGCCGAGTACGCCGCCGGAGCGCTTGGCCGCGATTTGCGTGCACGCTTCGGTGAGGATCAAGTCTTTCGCGACAAGGAGAACATCGCTGGCGGCGAGTCGTGGAAGAAGCGTGTCTTGTCCGAGATCGACCGCGACTCGGCGCTCTTGATCCTCATGGGTCGTGATTGGGTCGCGCTGCGCGACAAGGAGGGACGGCGCCGTATCGACAACGAAGCTGATCCCATGCGCATGGAGATTCTCGACGGCCTGCGCGACGGTGCGGCCGTGATCCCCGTACTGCTCGAGAATACACAGATGCCGGCCGAAGCGGATTTTCCCGTGGAACTGCGCGGGCTCGCCGAGCGCAACGCCCTGACGCTGCGGGACGGTGATTGGGGTCACGACGTTGAGCGCATCTGTGTGAATCTCGAAGGCGCGGGCTTCCGGCCCGTAGCGTCGGCCAGCCGGGTCTCGACCGCGCAGGGACCGGAGGACGGGACGGCGACGAGTTCGCGTGGCTGGCCGATCAAGCTCATCGTCG
>JANOPP010000554.1:0-7042 GCA_031421915.1 Myxococcales bacterium
GCGATCGCCGGGCGGGTCCAGCGATCGGGGCGATCGATGGGCGCCGAGGCTACGGGGAGAACCACACCCATCTCGGTCGCGACGAGCTGCGCGACCTTCTCGGGGCCGCCGACAGCATCGACGAGCTTGGTGTCCTTCGCGAGATCGCCGGAGGTGTACGGCCCGTTGTCGACGAGCTTGGCGACCTCTTCCTTCGACAGCTTGCGGCCCTCGGCGACGGCCGTGAGCCAGCGGTTCCACATGCTGTCGAGAAGATCGTTCTGCATCTTCGCCGCGGTCTCGCTCGGGCCGGTCTGCGTGAACGACTCGGGCGCTGACTTGTACTCGGCGATCTTCTCGAACTGCGGCAGCACGCCGAGCGCGTCGAACGCGCCGCGGAAGAACAGCGTGCTCGCCGCCATGCCGACGAGGCGAACGCCGCCCGCTGGATCGACGTAGATCTTGTCGGCCGCGGTCGCGATGAAGTAATCGCGCCCCGTACCCGAGACCATGTACGCGAAGACCTTCTTGCCGGCCTTCTTGACCAGCAGGATCTCGTTGCGCAGCTCCTCGAGCGTGGCCCAACCACCGGCGGCACCGTCGAACGTGACGACGAGCCCCTTCGCCGTGGGGTCGCGGGCGATCGCACGCAGCCGCGCGACCAGCGACGTCAGCTCGCGCAGGCCGATCGTGCCCTGGAGCTCGACGCGCTCGAGGTGATCCGACGGACCGACCACCGACGGCGGGCCGAGCGTCGACGCACGGAGGACGACCTGGCCGCCGAGGAAGTGGCGATCGCCGGCGTCGTCGCGCAGACCCGAGACGATCGTCGTGACGCCGGTCGAGCCGAACGACAGCTCGAGCCCGACGAGCGCACGCACGTCGCGGCCCTCGACCTTGGTCTCGGTCGGGCCGACGAGCGCATGGAGCGCGCGGGTCTCCGCGCCGAGGTGGATCGTCAAGCCAGCCGTCGGCCGCATCGAGAGACGCGCCCAGCCGTCGAGATCGGCGTCGGTCTCGCCGATCCGTCCCCCGACCGCGAGCTCGAGCGCATCGTGCGCGAGGGGGCGGAGCAGCGCCTCGATCTCGTAGCGGCGCTGGACCTCGGTGCGCCCGACGGGCGACGTCGCGACATCGCGCAGCGCGGCACCGACGGCGAGGTGGTTCCCCCACCGCGTCGACACGCCTAGATCGAACGAGTCGGTACCGTCGAGCGCTCCCCCGTAGCGGAAGCGATGCCACGAGAAGCCGAGGCCGATGTTCTTGCCGAGGCTTCCTGCCAGCGCAAACGTGAACCGGAACGGCTCGCCCGGATCACCGGCGAGCTGCGCCTTCGATGGTCGCAACCACTCGGCGCCGAGCCCGACGGAGAACTGCGGGATGAACGGCAGCGCGATCACGCGCGCCGCGAACAGGCCGAGACCCGGGCCCGCGCTCGTCGCGATGTCGGGATCCTCGATGTCGAGGACGAGCGCGTACTCGCTCCCGCGCAACAGGCCGAGGCCCCCTGGGTTCGCGGCCACCGCGCGCGCATCGTGTTCGCCGGCGAGCGGCACCATCGGCAGCGCGAGGCCCTCGGTAGGCTCCTCGACGTAGCGCCGGTCGCCGACTGCCTGCGCATGGACTCCGCGGGCTGCGGCCGCGACGACCAGTAGCGCCCCGAGCACTGCATAAGCGCGTCGATCGCACATGCGCGCGACCGTAACACGGGGAAAATGTGGATACTGGGACCGTGCCGACGCCGACCCTGCTGGAGAAGCACCCGCTGTTGGTCCACCTGTCTCCCGACCAGCTCGCTCGCTTCGCGCGCGCGGGTGAGATCGAGAGCTACAACCCGGCGGAGTCGATCGTCACCGATGGCAGCCTCGGCGACGCTCTGTTCCTGATCCTCTCGGGCCAGGTCGCGGTCCACAAGGGGGCGCAGACGTTCGCGACGCTGTCGGGCGGCGAGTACTTCGGTGAGATGTCGCTCGTCGAACCAGCACCCCGCTCGGCGAGCGTGACCGCGATGTCGGCGACGTTCCTGTTCCGCCTCCCGCACGACAACCTGCGCGAGCTGATCAGCGACGATGCGAATGCCGCATCGATCCTCCTCGTCCAGGTGGTCAAGACGCTGTCCGATCGCCTTCGCCGCGCGAACCAAATGCTGTCGTCCGTCGACATGCTGGCTGACTGGCTCGCCGGTTCCATGGTTTAACCACCGTCGAGGTGGTTCCCATGCGCACGCTGCTCTTGGTCGGTTGTACGTCCCTGCTCGCAGCTTGCGGTGATGACGGAGGGGGCATCCCCGATGCCCCCGGGGTCGTTCCTGATCTGTCGACGCGTGGCTCGTGCGAGACGGTCTCCGGGCCCGGTACCGAGCACACGGCAAACGTCACGGCGGCGGAGACCTGGACCGCCGCGGGCAGCCCGCACCGGATCCCGACGAACATCTCCGTCCTCGCGACACTCACGATCGAGCCCTGCGCCGTGGTGCTCCTCGCTTCCGGCGTCACCATCACGATCGGAAGCACGTCCGGGCCCGGGACCATCATCGCTCGCGGCACCAGTGCGATGGTCGGTGGCTCCCTCGATCTGCGTCCCGTCACGTTCGACGCGATCGATCGCAGCGCGAAGTGGGCGCAGCTCTACGTCGAGGCGCTCGGCACGCTCGACCTCGAGGTGGCCGCGGTCCAGTACGGCGGTCAGCCGGTCACGGGAGAGCCCGGCGCGATCCTCGTCCAGGGTGTCGCCGGCGGCACCAACGGCGGTGCGATCACCCGCAGCACCAAGCTCGTCAACGTCCTGATCGAAGGCTCTGCATCCTACGGCCTGAACCTGAATGCATGGGGCGCGCTCGACGCGGCGTCGAGAGACGTCGTCATCAAGAGCTCCGGCGGGGCGCAGGCGCCGTACGCGGTCCGCGTCGAGCCGGGCGTGGTCGGGACGTTGCCGGTCGGGCTCGTCGCGACTGGAAACATGAAGGACGCGATCGAGGTCCGTACGATCAAGACGTTCATGCGCGACGACACGTTCGTCGATCGCGGCCTGCCCTATCACATCATCGGCCCGCTCTCCGTCAACTCCAATGCCGACGGCGCGCCCCTCAAGCTCACGATCGAAGCGGGCGTCACGCTCGCGTTCGAGGACCGCGTCGGCTCCGGCATCTTCGTCGGCTCGTCGACCACGCGCCAGGGCATCCTCGACGCGATCGGCACCGCCGCGGATCCGATCGTGTTCACGTCGAACAAGGCAACGAAGGCTGCCGGCGACTGGCGCGGCATCACGTTCCGCGCGAGCCCGGCAACCGGCAATCGCATCTCCCACGCCCGCGTCGAGTACGCCGGCGGCGCGAGCCAGACGAGCTCGTTCGGCTGCGGACCGAACACCAACGACAGCGCGGTGTTCATCCAGGGCACGGGAGGTGATCAGATGCCTCCGGCGAGCGCGTTCATCGACAACACGACGTTCGACAACATCGGCGGGATGACCGTGATCGTCAGCGCGTGGATCTCCGACACCGGACCGAACTTCGCCCCGACGAACACGTTCGGCGCGGCCACCGGCGCCTGCAAGGTGAGCAGGCCGCGGCGCACCGGCACCGGCGATGTCTGCGACGGCGGCCGTACGACCTGCTGGCCGTAGCGCTCAGTGACGCGCGACTGGCTGGCGATCGCCGGTCTCGCGCATCATGGACATCGCGACGATGCTGATCGCGCTCGTGACGATGACGTAGACCGCAGGCGCGAGCGGGCTCCCCGTCGCTTCGATCAGCCAGGTGATAGCTACCTGCGTTGTCGCGCCGAAGATGGTCACCGTCAGCGCGTAGGCGAGCGAGATCCCCGCGGCGCGCGTCTCCGTCGGAAAGATCTCGGCCATCGTGGTCAGGGCAGCGACCGTTCCGGGAACCGTCACCAGGCCGAGGATCGCGATCATCGTGGCGAGCGAGACCACCGAGCGCGCGTCCACCACGTACATGAACATCGGGATCACGAGGACGATCGTGAGCAGGCGCGAGACGATCATCGTGCGCTTGCGGCCGAATCGCTCGCACAGGGGGCCGCCGATCAAGGCACCGATGATCGTGGCCACGCCGATCACGATCGGGGCGACGAGGGCGCTGGAGGCATCCATGTGGAGGGTCGTGATCGCGTACGTCGTCATGAAGGTCAGGACGTAGATGCTGACCGTCATGCACATGGTGACGAGCACGACGAGGATGAGCTCGCGACGATGGTTGCGAAGCACGGCGCGGAGCACGCTGGCCGCGGACGTGTGCGTGGGCGACGGCAACGTCTCGGGGAGCGCACGCCGGAGATAGAACCCTACCGGAACGAGCAGCAGACCGACCGCAAACGCCGCGCGCCACCCCCAGCTCGCGAGCTGCGCCGGTGAGAGGAGCAGCGCGACGGTGAGCCCGACGAGTCCTGCCCCGAGCGTGGCGACGCCTTGACTGAGCGTCTGCAGACTCATGTACAGCGCGCGCTTGCCCGGTGGTGCGCACTCGATGAGAACCGATGATGCAGCTCCGACCTCGCCGCCCAGCGCGACGCCTTGTACGAGTCGCGAGATGACGAGGAGGATGGGCGCGGTAAGGCCGATCGAGGCGTACGACGGTGTCGCGCACAGCCCGAGGGTGCCGACGGTCATGAGCACGATGGTGAGGAGGAGGGCCGGCTTGCGTCCGACGCGATCCGCGTAGGCGCCGATCAGGATGCCGCCCAGCGGCCGGGTCAGAAACCCGACGCCGAACGTCGCGACCGACAGCAGAAGGCTGGCGAACTCACTGTCGGTCGGGAAGAACGCCCTGCCGACGTAGACCGCGAAGAAGGCGTACGTGATGAAGTCGTAGAACTCGAGTGTGTTGCCCGCGAGGATCGCGAGCAACGCTCCCGTCGAGATCTTCGGCTGCACCACGCCGCTCTACAGGAGGCCGTCGGACTCGGGCAGCTTCAGATTGCGGTTGCACGCGGCGACCTTGCGCTGCGCCTCCGCCTTGCGATCGCCCGAGAGCTGCTTGTGTAGCCCGACGTAGATCGACTTCGCCCGGATGAACTCGCCCTGGCGA
This sequence comes from Myxococcales bacterium, assembly GCA_031421915.1. Classification (GTDB taxonomy): domain Bacteria; phylum Myxococcota_A; class Polyangia; order Haliangiales; family Haliangiaceae; genus JABFXX01. Next base: position 5,027 of record JANOPP010000554.1, read on the forward strand.
TACAGCGCATCACCATAGAGGAACTTCGCGTCGTTCTTGTGCGCGCCGGGCATGCCGGCCGCTTTCCCCGCGAGCCGGACCGCATCACCCGTCGCATTGCCCGAGAACGCGGCCCACGCCTGCATGTACACGGCCTGCCCGGCGTAGCCCTTGATCTTCTCGAGCTTGAGATAGACGCCGCGCGCCTGCTCCCAGTCGCCGGAGCTCTCGAGCGCCTTGCCCTGCTTGATCAGCTCCTTCGGATCCTTCTCGTCGATGACGGCGACCGTCTTCTTGGGATCCTTCTTCGGGTCCTTCCGCGGAGGGTCCTTCTTGGGATCCTTCTTGATGTCCTTGGCCGTGGGCTTGGTCGCAGTCTTGACCGCATCCGTCGTCGCCGGCTTCTTGACGACGTCGCCCGGAGGCGCAGCGAGGTTGCCGCCGGCGTCGCTGCCGCTGCCAGCCTTGATCGGCTCTTCGGCGGCGCTGCCCTTGTCGTCGCTACCGCTTCCGACCGCCAGCTTCTCGCCGCCGCTGCCAAGCTTGTCGGGCGGCGTCGGCTTGATGGAGCTGTCCTCCTCGGGCTCGACGCGGACCTTGGTCGCGTCCTCTTCCTTGTCGCGATTGCCGCGCTCGCCGAGCGCCGCATACACGAGGGCACCGACGCCGCCGAACAGGATCGCGCCGAGGAGCAGCCAGCCAAGCATCCCGAGCGCACTCCGCTTGGGTGCGATGGGGCGCGAGATGGGTTCGGACTGCAGCCCCTCGTTCATCGACGGCGCGCGCACGGGCGCCGGGGTGACCGCGCGCATCAGACCACTGCGGCCCGCGGGCTCCGTCGACGGACGAGCCATCTGGCCGGTCGACATCACCGGACCCGACCACATGCCCGGCAGCTCGCTGACGCCGCCGTTGTGCGTGCCGGCGCGGGGCATGTTGACGGCCGGAGAGCTTCCACCTGTCGACGGGCGCGGGATGACATTGCCGTCGTCCATGTGGCGCATCGAGAGACCCGGATTGAGCGTCGCGACGACGTTCGGATCCGTGGTCATACCGAGGATCTGCGCGACCGCGACGCCTCGGCCCGCGAGACACTTGTTGAGCTCGTACTCGAGCGTCTCCATCGTCTGCGGACGATCATCGGGATTGCGCGCCATCGCGGCCATCACGAGATCCGAGACCTGGGGCGCGAGCTCGGGGCGGACGCTGAGCGGCGGCGGCGGATCCTGCGTCGCCTTCTTGGTCAGGATCTCCATGAAGTTGTCGCCCGAGTACGGCGGAGTTCCCGTCGTCATCTCGTACATGATCGCGCCGAGCGCGTAGACGTCGCAGCGCGCGTCGGCCGGGCGCCCCGCGGCTTGCTCCGGCGCCATGTACTCGGGCGTGCCCATCGCCATGCCAGGACTCGTCAACCGGCGCTCGCGCGCAGCCTCGGCCTCGGTGGTCTTCGCGATGCCGAAGTCGAGGACCTTCACGACGGCGGCGGTGCCGTCGCGCGTGATCAGGAAGACGTTCTCGGGCTTGAGGTCGCGGTGAACGATGCCCTGGGCGTGCGCGGCCGCGAGCGCGCGACAGATCTGACTCGAGATGCGGAGCGCGCGCGCAACATCCATCGAGCCCTCGCGCTCGATCACGCTGCCGAGCTCGACACCTTCGAGGTACTCCATGACGAAGTACACGCTGCCGTCGTTCGTCGTGCCGGAGTCGGTGACGTCGACGATGTTCGGGTGACCGATCTTCGACGCAGCGCGCGCCTCGCGCCGGAACCGCTCGACGAGGTCGGGCATCCGCGAGTAGCTCGGGTGCAGGACCTTCAGCGCGACGCGCTTGCCGATCTCGACGTGCTCGGCAAGGTAGACCTTGCCCATGCCGCCCTCGCCGATCAGCTCCATGATCAGGTAGCGACCGTCGACCGTCGCACCGATCAGATCGGGCTCGAGCTCGTCGTCGTCCGGTGCCCGAGCCAGTGCTGCTGCAGCGCCGCTGGCGTCCGCCGAGGAGCTCGGGAAGTTCCGGCGGTCATCCGCCTTGCGACGA
>JANOPP010000555.1:0-8395 GCA_031421915.1 Myxococcales bacterium
CCCTCGTCGACAAGCTCGACGACCCCGACGTCGACCGGATCAGCCGTGCGCTCGACGCCAAGGCCAAGGCCGAGGCCCAGATCTTCGCCCTCGACTACCTCGCCGCGATCACCACCGCGCGCGACGGCCAGAACGAGCTTCTGTTCGTCACCCCCTCGCGCGCCCTCAAGCCGTATGCCGATCTCGCCTACGTCCTCGGCGAGGCTCTCTACAACGCAGGCCGGGTCCCCGAGGCAAAGATCGCGTTCGCTCACAGCTACCGCCTGGATCCCAGTCGCGTCCTCGACCCGACCCGCGTCCTTCCCGAGATCGTCCAGGCGTTCGCCGATGCCCGTGCCGTCACGCCCCTGCAGGGCTCCATCGAGGTCCCTGGCACCGGCTCGGTCTGGATCGATGGCACCGAGGTCGGCCTCGCTCCTGGAACGTTCCCCGCCCCCGAGGGCGAGCACGTCGTGTGGCGCACCGGCATCGATCGGCTGACTCGCGGGCTGCGCGTCGCGATCACGGCGGGCAAGCCGTCGCTCGCACAGATCGAGGACCGGGAGGCGCCGCAGCGGACCAAGGTCCAGCTCGCACGCCAGCTCCTCGCTCGCGCGCCGGACTCGAGCGCGCGCTCCGCCGCGATGAAGCGCCTCGCTGATCTCGTCGGTGTGAAGGACGCCGTGCTCCTGTCGATGTCGAACGGCGTCGTGATCGTCCAGACCTGGCACGACGGGCCGGGCGAGCTGCTGCAAGGCTTCTCCGCGCTCACGCCGAAGGACAAGGCGACCGTCGACGAGCTGCTCCTCCCGCTCGCTCCGCCCCCGAAGAAGGTCGAGCCGCCGTTCGAAGGGCCCAAGCCGATCCCGTACGTGAAGCAGTGGTACGAGCGGCGTCCTGTTCAGCTCGGTCTCGCAGTTGGCGTCGCGGCGGTCATCATCACGGGCATCCTGTTCGCGACGCGCGATCCAGGGAGCCAGGCCTGGGGGCCGGATCCGACCTTCGTCCCGACGGGTGGGAGCTCGCGCCGATGAGAGGTCTGCTACTCATCGCTGTCCTCGCATGCACAGGCTGCGAGACGCCAGTGCCCGTCCTGCGGTTCGCAGTCTCCGACGGTCCAGCCCAGTCCTGTGAGTCGCTCGACTGTGCGGATGTCCCCCTGAGCTGCGATACCTGGATGAGCATTCGCATCATCGACCCCGCTGATCCCGAGGCGCCGTACCTCTCGCAGTGCGAGAAGGTGCCGACCACCGGGCTCCTCAACCTCTGCCAGATCGCGCGCGTTGATCTCGAGCGCACGGCGTTGCCGATCAAGGATCTCGAGGTCCAGGTCGCGTTGTATCCCGAGAGCATGATCACCCGCGATCCGGACACCAACGAGGACATCTGTCCGTCCGAGACCCAGTACGACGCCGTGAATGGCTTCCCTGTCGAGGGCGAGATGGCGCCCGCCCTCGGCGGTCGCGCGTACTACCGTCCCGGCGACGAGGACGTGACCGTCACCCTCGGCTGCACCAATCTCGAGCTGCTGAACGATCCGACGTGCGTCGGGCTCGCGACCGTCCAGGTCAAGGCGTCTGTCGAAGACTTCGATCTCGCCGCCTCGGTCACGCCGCCCGAGGCCAATCGCCTCAGTGTCACGGTCGGCGAGCCGGTCTCCGAAGGAACCAGCTTCGTCCTCAACCCCGGCAGCGTGACCGCGCTCGAGCGAACCGTCACCGCCCCGCCTGCGTGGGGCACCGCCGTGGATCAGCTGTTCACGAGCTACGCGTGCCTCGCCGTCCTCGACGACACGCCGCAGAGCACGACGGCGCTCACGTGCGACGAGGCGAAGGTCACCGACGACGATCTCTCGTTCACGGGCATCCGCTTGACCAAGGCCACGCTCGATCAGATCCTGCGAGCGCTGTCGCTGACCCAGTTCCCCGCGAACGGCATGACGATCGGGATCGTGCTCGACACCAACGGCGATCCGCTCGTCAATCAGGTGGTCACGGCTCCGGGCGCGACGGTGCTCTACCTCTCCTCCGATCGGAACAGCGTGGTCGGCACGGCGACGTCAGGTGGACCGCTCGGTGCTGTCTTCGTCTCGCTCGATGCTCCGTTCGGAACGATGTTCGCGACCACCAGCGGAAGCCCGATGGCTCCCCAGCCACTGGTCGGCGGCCGGATCGAGGGCAAGGCGACGATGACCGTTCTCCGCTTCGCGGATCCCATCGTCGAGGACTGAGTCCTTCGTTCAGCGATTCTGTTGGAGGGCGTCCACGGATCGGCAGGGCGACCGCCACCGCGCCCGTGGTTCGGGCTCCGCGTCGGCGGTGGCATGTACGACGATGGCGCGGCGTCCTCTTCGTGGCGCCCGTCGGTCACGGCGGCTGCGCGCTTCGGGCTCGCAACCCGCGTGTTCCTCGCAGCGCGCCTCGACTGGTCGCGGCGCGGTGGCTCCTCCGACACCGCCGTCGACTCCGTCGGTGCCAGCATCGCGTGCCGGTCCGTGCGCGGGTCGCACGCTGACGGCGAGTGAGAGCGCCGCCAATGGCCTCAGGGGGCACACACGGGCAGCTCGAGCGCGACGGATTGGGGCCGGGCTCTCGTCGCCACGCGAGGGTAGTTCGAGCCGGCACCTCGTGGCCGCAGATGGGGGCGGAGTCAATTCCTCGTCGGCACGCGCACGCGGTTCGATCGCGACGCGCGCGGGCAGGAGTCACTCGTCCAGGACTCGCCACTCATTTCTTCGTTCAGCTATTCAGTTGTCACGTGGCGTCCCTCGTCGAGCGAGCCGCCGTCAGGAGCTTCGCCACACCCGATCTGGTTCAGTCCCACGTGGGACTGAGTCTTCCTCGGCGATCGGCTCGAACACGACCGGCGCGCTGGTCAGCACGCGGTGTGGCTCGTCCTCGCCCGCTCGCCGGAACGCGAACACGAGCTCGTCGGGGGCGCGCCCCGTGATCACGAGCAGGCCCTCGTGCACCTGAGCGTGGTGACCCGCGCACGTCAGAAGGATATTGCTCAGCGCGTGCGTCCCCCCGTGCGAGCGAAAGGTGATGTGGTGAATGTCGAGGTTGCGACGCGACCGGCATCCCGGAATCGCGCACGCGAACGCATCTCGGATGAACACCTTCCGCCGAGCTCTCGACGGGATATTCGGCTTCAGCGGCACGAGCACGTCGCTCTCCAGATCGCCGACCTCCGCCGCGTCGCACAGCAGTCGCTCGCTCGCCGCCGAGGTGAGCGGGACCTCCATGCCACCGGCCACGAACGCACTCTGCTTGCACACGCGACACGTCGTCACGGCATGGAGGCGCGGGCGGGTCGTCCCGTCACCGCTCGGCATCTGCGCGATCGCATCGACGACGGCATTGTCGTCGAGACGCTCGCCGCGCTCGTCATCGAGCTCCGTGCGCAGGGCGAGCCACTTCGCGTAGTGCTCCCCATCGACGTCGAGGACGATCCTGTGCCGCTCGATCCTCGGATCGGGCCGGTCATCGGGCGCCGCACCCTTCGCGAGTCCCGAGACCATGCGCTCGACCTGGCGAGCGGTCTTGCCTTCCGTGCTCGCGATCCACTCGTGCTCGTTCTCGGGAATGGCAACCCGCGTCAGCTCGCGCACGACGGAGAACGGAACTTCGCCGCTGCGAAACCTCTCGGCCAGCGCCGGCAGCTCGAACAGTTCGTTCGCCACCCGCAGCCGCTCTTTTGCGGCGTGCGGCCCGTAGTGGAGCTCGCGCTCCATGTACTCGAGCATCGAGACGTAGCCGTGGTCGCGCCAGATCCCGGCCTCCTCGGCGAACACCAGGTCGCGCGCCTCCTCGGCCTCGAGGACCACGCGTTGCCGCGCCCGCGAGCTCAGCCGCTGATGGATCGCCCTGCGGTACTCGACCTGCACGGCCTGGTTGGTCTCCTCGAACGTCATCGCAGCCGCAGCACTCGACATGGCTACCTCCATCGCGTGCTCCAGCCGTCTTCGACGCGCACGCGCAGAGCCATCGTACACCACGAATTCCGGCGCTCTGGCTCGCGTTCTGCGTGCGCAGAGCACGTGTGTCCGAGGCGAGACTTGTCGCGCGCGAGAACGCTGCTCTGGAAGCGGCCTGGTCGATTCCTCGACGAGAAAACGCGTGAGTCTGCGAGTCGCGGCTCGGTGCGCGCCGAAAGTCTGTCAAGCATGTCATCAAGAAAAGTTGCTCGAGTCGGTCGGTTCAGGCCGGAGCTGTCCGAGATCCGGACAGCCGTGGATCGGCATGTGGCGGGCGAGTAGGGTGGGCGGGCAAGGCGCGCAGGAAACGAGCGACGCGGAGGATCAGCTTCCGGTCCGGAGCCTCTTGGGCCGGCCCGCGTTCTTTGCTGGGTCGATCGCGCGAGCGCGGGGTTCGCTGGGATTCCGATCGTGGCGAACGATGCCGGGGGGCGTCGTCGAACGGCGTGGATGGGGCGAGCGGCGCGCGCTGGCAACGGGCGACACGGAGGCTGCCCGTCCGGTTCTAGAAGTGGTGGTCGGAATCCGTTTCTCGTTCGGCCAGAGGCCACATGACGGCGGGCTCCGCCTGCGAACGAACATCCGCGCAGTCCGGAGCCTCTCGGGCCGGTTCGCGTTCTTTGCTGGGTCGCTCGAACGAGCAGTGCGTTCGAGCCAGGAACCAGTCGGTGCGAGGTGGTGGTCGGACTCCATGTCCGCTGTGCGCAGAGCCGCCACCCGGTGTGGCTCGGCGTGCGTGTCGAGCGCGCACCGCGCACTGGCACGGAACGACGAGGTGGATCATCTCCATGTCCGGAGCCTCTTGGGCCGGCCCGCGTTCTTTGCTGGGTCGTTCGAACGAGCAGGGCGTTGGAGCCAGGAACCAGTCGGTGCGACGTGGTGGTCGGACTCCATGTCTGCCGTGCGCAGTGCCGCCACCCGGTGTGGCTCGGCGTGCGTGTCGAGCGCGCACCGCGCACTGGCAACGGAACAACGAGATGGATCATCTTCCTGTCTGGAGCCTCTTGGGCCGGCTCGCGTTCTTCGCTGGGTCGATCGAACGAGCAGGGCGTTCGAACCAGGATCCGGCCGATGCGAAATGGTGCTCTGCCCCCAATTCTGGATCGCGTTCGATTCGTGCTCAGCGATGCGGGCGCCTCTCGGGCCGGCCCGCGCCCGATCCCCGACATCTGGGTCAGGGTCTGCCCCTCCGCGGACACCACATCGCTTGCAACTCCTTGATAGTTCGCCGCGCGCCGTGGCATCGGCGTTGCTGTAGTCCGCCCCATGAACCGGTTGCTGACGGTGGTTGTGCTCTGCGGCCTGGCTTCGAGCGCCGCCGCGGACGGGGTCTACTTCACCGAGTCGGTCGGCGGCACCGCGATCGGCGGCGAGCTCGGCGACGGCACGTCGAAGGGCATGCGGGTCCGGATCGCCGGAGGGATCCGTCGCAAGAACTGGGCGATCGAGGGCTGGCTCGCCGGCGACCTCGCGACGGGCCACAGCAACCTCGACGCGCCTCCGGTCGCATGTCGCGGCACGGGTGGTGGCGGCTGCTCGTCGGAGCCGCACCACGACAACACGTCCGCCGGCCTGTTCGCGCTCGGCGTCGACGCGAAGTACATCCGGCCGCTGACGCCGCACATCGAGCTCTACTTGCGCGGCGGTCTCGGTCGCGGCATCTCCGACGGCGGCTATTCCGGCAACGGCATCGGCGTCGGCGCCGGCATCCAGCTCAAGGGCAAGGTGCGCGCGCTCGGCTTTCTGTTCTGGCCGATGTTCTTCGTGCCGTGGGGCCCGAAGGTCACCGCGGCGGTGTTCCTCGACAATGGCGTCGCGTTCTATCGCCTGCAGCGCGACGGCAGCGGCTCGCGCGATGCGCACCTCACGCACCTGACACTCGGGTGGGCGGTCGGCAGCGACTTCTGAGGTAGCCTTCGCGCGTGACTCGCGCGCCCGTCAAACGCACCTGGTATCGGATCGCTCTTGCTCGCGCGACGGGTGCACCCGCGTTGATCGCCGCGCAGGGCGAGCACCTCGGTGCCGCGATCGCCGCGGCGGAGGCCCACCTCCCGGGCGCACACGCGATCGCGGTCGAGGTCGCCGCCGGCGATGACGTCCCGCTCGGCGAGTCGGTGGGCAAGCATCACGTCGTCGAGCTCGGTACGGCGGCGGACACGCCGAGCCTGCACTGGCCCGTCGGGATCCTGCCGGCGCTCGGACACACGACGCCCCTCGAGAGCGCGAAGCGCGGCTGGATCGAGCACGCGGATCCCGCGAAGCTCGTGATCGAGGCGCAGACCGACTCCGATCACATCGTCGATCTGTTCCTCGGCCTCGTCGAGAAGCTGCCGACCGCGGACAACCTCGAGGTGCGCGTGCTCGATCACTTCGAGGCTGCGGGCAAGACCGAGGTCTGGCTGACCTCGCGGGTCAACGCGAAGAACATCATCGCGTTCCTCGACGATCACGAGGAGGACTTGATCCACAACGGTCACGTCGAGCTGTCGATCTACGTGCGCGCGCACAAGGGCACGCTGCGGCTGACCGAGCACAAGACGGTCGTGTGGATCGCCGAGGAGCGCGCTCTCGCAACGGAGATGGCTGGCTGGCTCGCGGAGCTCGAGGTCCCGCGCACGCAGACGCTGACGCGCGTTGTCGCGGTCCCGCACTTTCACTATCGGCTCGCCAAGAGCCGCGAGCGCAAGAAGCTCGGAGAGCAGCTGTTCCGTCACCGCTTGCGGCGCGTCGATACCTTGCGCGCGGCACCGACCGGCCCGCGCGAGCCCGACTGAGCCGACACCGACGGGTGGTCCTGCCACCAGAACCGCAAGGGGCAGAGAGCCCACGCGCCCGCGAACGCGACGCCGATCCGCGGCCCGACAGCGATCGTCGGTGGGGTCTCGGCGCGCGCGATGAACAGGGCACCGCGCGCGAGGTCCTTGCGGTCGTGCGAGCGATCGAGCTCGAGCGCCGTCGAGACCTTGCCGGGGCCGCGGCCGATCGAGAGGTCGTCACCGAGGCCGACGTGCGGCGCGACGGCGCGGATCAGGACGGCCTGGCCTTCACCCTCGGTGCCGGTCACGACGTTGAACAGCTGGTGGATGCCGTAGCAGAGATACACGTACGAGATCCCACCGGGCCCGAACATCACGGAGGTGCGCGCCGTCGGCCCGAACCGCGCGTGGCTCGCGAGATCCTCGGGGCCGCGATAGGCCTCGGTCTCGACGATGATGCCAACGCGCCGGCGATGGACGAGCGCGCAGCCGATCAGCTCGCGCGCGACGAGCTCGACATCGCGCGCGAACCACTCCGCCGGCAAGCGCGCGGCACGGAGGGCGGCGATGCGGGCGGACATCTCGACGCGCGAGCGTAGCCGATCGTGTGGTGTTACGATCGGGACGCATGTTGCGCTGGATCCTCGTCCTCTCGCTCACCGGTGTACTCGGAGGCACGGCGATCGCAGACTCGGTCGCCTTCACGGTACCCGCCCCGCGGCCGGGCGCACCGAAGGTCCCGGAGCTCGAGAACTACGTGTTCACGGCCGATCCGTACCGGTCGGGGAGGGCCCCCCGCGGGTTGAAGGCCAAGGAGGTCGGCGCCTACCTCGCCGTGATGATCGACAAGGCGACACCTCTGCGCGTGGTCGAGTATGCCGAGGACGCGGCGATGTTCTACGACGCGTCCGAGGTCGTCGCGCCGTTCCGGAAGCTCCTCGACCAGACGGAGAAGACCTCCGACGACGTTCGCCGCTCGATCGCCCTGGCGCGGATGGTCGCCGCGCTCGGGACCGACGCCGATGCCGCGGCTGCGGCGACGTACTTTGTCTACCTGTGTGGTCGGGCCGAGTCGCAGTACGAGCTCCTCGATCTCGTCGAGCTGTTCATGGCGCTCTCGACCACCGCTGACCCCAAGCCGCTCGCGGATCGGCTCGCCGCGCGGATCGCGGCGCTCGCACCGAAGGTGAAGACGGACTCCAGCGTGCGCCTCGAGTATCTCAAGCTCACGGAGGCGGTGACCGCGAACTTCGAGTCGGCAACGTTCTCCAAGAAGGAGCAGGCAGCGATCCTGAACATGACGGATCGCGCGGCGCGACTGAAGGCGCTGATCGAGCTCTACGTCGGCATCACCGGTAGCGGTCGTGACCTCCTGCACTGGTCCGCGGGCCGCCTGCGGCGCGAGACCTGGGCGCAAAAGCCCGCGGAGTTCCTCGCCCGCGTCGACAAGCCTGCACACGCCAGGACGGTGATCACGGCCCTGCGCGCGATGCTGCCGGCGTACGCACAGCGCGACCCCGACGAGCAGACGTTCATGAAGCTGCGCACGCTGCGCGCGATCGCCTACTTCGGCGGCGCACTGTCGGGGGCCGAGAAGAAGTTCCTCGCGGCCAACGCGAACGGGCAGTCGGATCCTCTCGCGAACGAGGGCTTCATGGTTCGTCGGCCGAAGACTCGGTAGCCG
>JANOPP010000556.1:0-10917 GCA_031421915.1 Myxococcales bacterium
CGGAATCTCCGCTCGGCACCGTCGAGATCGCCACCATCGTAAAGGAGCCACCCGAGCAACGCCGCCGCCTCACCCGCACGCGTCGACCTCGGGAAGCTGGAGATGAATTTGGCGAGAGCATCACGTGCCGCCGATGTCTGACCCGCCCGCTTCGCCGCGACGCCGCTCCAGTAACAAGCGTCCTCGCGAGCGTCAGCCCCGGCATCGCTACAGGCCTTCGCGAATGCCTTCGACGCCCCCCCTGCATCGCCGGCCCGCAGCATAGTCCAGCCGCGCCGGAACTCGGCCTCACTCGGCTTCACGTGCACCGGTACTGGAGCAACTTGCTCGACCGAGATCGCTGGTTTGCGTGACGCCGGGGCGTCGACCGTTGGGGGAGTCTTCGTCACGGCCGGCGCATCGACCGAGGCCTCGACCTTGTGCCGAGTCGCCTGCTTCTTGGTCGGTACGACCGAGGTCGTTGGAGGCGTGACTGCAGGCTCCGTCGGGCTCGGCGGAGCCGGAACGACGTCGTCGAGCTGGGCCGTGCGCGGAGGCGACCATCGCTCCCCTACCTTCACCGTGACCGGATCGTGCGACGGCATGCGGACTTCGACCGTGCCCTCATCGACGAGAACCATCACCAGACGATCCTGCGCAGCTTCGACGACGAACCGCGTCCCCCGCACCTCGATCTCGGAGTCAGCGGTCATCACGCGAAACCGCTCACCGCTCTGAACCGGACCAACCTCGAACGACACGCGCCCGGTGCGCACACGCACTTGATAGTCCGGCCAGGTCGCAACTCGATCGAACTCGCTGCGGTTCAACGCGACGATGGTCTCGCGTGCGACGGACTCGGTGACAGCCACGCTCGTGGACTCGTCCTTGCGCCCCACGAACCAGACGAGCGCTGCGGCAGCCGCAGCCAGCGAGAGGCCCACCGCAACGAAGGGCATCCGAAACGAGCGACCATGCTGCGGCACCGACGCGGCGCCCGCGAGCATCCGCGTTCGGTTCTGCTCAGCGCGATCCGTCGCGGGCTCCGAGGCCGGCAACGTGCGCGCGAGGCCGTCGAGCTCCACGTCATCCGGGATCCATTTCGCCGCGCTCACGACTGCATCTCCTCGATCGCGGCACGGAGCGCGGTTCGCGCATCCGTCAACCGACGCCAGAGACTCGCTTCACGAATGCCAAGGACCTGCGCGGCTTCCTTGCCAGGCACCTCCTCGATCACGCAGAGGACGTAGACCTCCTTGAGTGCGGGCGACAGCGTCTCGACGGCAGCCGCCAACCAGCGCCGTTGCTGCTCGATCGTGATGGCTTCACCTGGAGTGATCGGCTGCGCAGTCGGCACCGTGGCGAGCTTGTCGCCCGCGTTCTTGCGTCGGGCTTCACTGCGCTGATGATGACGCGTGAGGTTCGCGCCAATGCCGAACAGCCAGGTCTTCACGGTCGATTCGCCGCGGAACCGTGGCGCGGACCGGTGCGCCTCGATGAACGTCGACTGCACGAGATCGTCGACCTGCATGTCGCCGCGCGATAGATGCGCGATGAAGCGATACACGTCGCGATGAAAGCGATCGTAGAGCGCACCGAGTGCCGCCTGGTCGCCCTGCGCAACAGCCGACACAAGTGCACGATCCGACATCTCGTCGACCGTGCCGTGCACCCGTCGCAACGGGAGCACCTTGCCCTCGGTCACGGTGCCTCGACGCGAATCCCGATCGCGGCGCGAACAAAGCTGCGTGGACCGCCCGCGATCTCCGTTCGGGCGAGCGCTGCGTCTCCATGCACATCGGCGTAGAACGCGAACCGTCCGCCGAGGGGTCGCGAGACCATCACGTGAACATCGCCACGAAGCTCGTGACTCGCGTCGTCGAGCAAGAACGGCATCATGTGCATGTCGAGGTGCGTGGTCGCGATCGCCAGCCTTCCATAGCCCAGGCCGACCCCAGGGCTCACCACGAACGAACCGAGTCGTCGCGGCAGGCTGATCGCCGCCAGCGCGTGGAGCTCGTCTCCATGATGAGGCGAATCGCCAGAGGTATCGCCCGATGCATGCGTGTCTCGCGCACCTCGAAGGACTCCACCGATGCAGACAGGCCCGAGGCGTGCGCAGCCCGCGATCGTGCCACCGACCCACAACGATCCATTGTCCGCGACCGATGACTCGAACGTCGCCGCGACCCCGATACGCGGCATTGCGCTCGCGGCACTCGGTCGCGCCACCGTTCGACTCACCAACGCCTCGGGAGACGCAGCAAGCGCCGGCAATGCCCCCTGCTCGATCTCCTGCAGTGTCCACGATTCGATGATCGCTGCAGCGGTCGCCAGATCGCGGACCTCGCGCTGCGCCGTGCGGGCGAACGAATCCGTCATCTCCAGATGAAGCTGTTCTCCGCGCCGCTCCACACGCACACGGACTGCCGGGCATCCATCCACCGGCACCGTCGCGACACCGTTCGTCGCCAAGATCTCGCTCACGCTGCGGACCAAGGCGGCGTCGCCGATCGGCACCGCGATCGGGTCGCATTCGGCGCGCACCGCCGCCGTCGTCCCGACGAGGAACGCCAGCGACACGACGCTGACCGCTCGGAGCCTCACGGATAATCACGTTAACACGGCGCTCAGTTATTGAGCGCACCCTCCTCGATCCACTTCTGAATCAGGGCCTTGTCCGTGGCACTCAGCACAAACGGGTTCGTGTTCTCGGGCGGCTGCGGTGGCGGCATCTGGTCCGACGGCGAGCTCGCCGACTCCTGGCACATGTTGACGCCGTTGAGCTTGTTCATGATGTAGCTCTTCGAAACGTCGCCCGGCGTGACGTAGGCCACCGACGTCGTGAGGCATTGCCACACATCGATCTGCGTGAGCCGTTCGTAGAGCGGCAGGTCCGGGCAACCCGTGTTCTGTCCGTTGCGAGGACCGGAGTAGAACTTGGCCCCGAGCGGCACGTTCTCCATCGTCAACCAGCCGCGGCAATCCTGGTTCAGGCTCGCGCCGTAGGCATCACGACCATGGCAACCAGTCACGCCTGTTCCGCACGACTTGTTGATGATCGGAACGATCTGCGCCTGGAAGTTCACCTTCATCGGATCGGGATCGGGGATCGAGCACTGACCGCACGTACCGAACGTGCTGTCGGCGCCGCAGGTCATCGTGCCCGTGCTGGTGGGAGAGCATTCGCAAGCCATCGTCTCGCCGGGCGTGCAATCGCCCGTGATGGGCGGGTCAGACGTGTCGGTTCCGCATGCTGCGGCGACGAACAATACGAGCGTGGCCAGGTTGAGCTTCATCCGAGAGTCTCCTTGAGTTAGGGCTGCATTTCGATGTCTGCGGTCATGCCGAGCTCGGCATGTTCGGGAATCTGGCAATGGAACATCCACATGCCCGGCGCCTCGTAGCGGATCGCCGCGCGGACGGTGGACTTGGCGCCGACAACGAACGTGTCTTTCCATCCGAGCTGTGTCTCGGGCACGCCGTCGCGATCGAGCACCTGAACGAAGTGTCCGTGCACATGCATCGGGTGCTCGGCTTCAGCTTCGTTGACGACTTCCCAGATCTCGAGGTCGCCGAGACGAACCTCGACATGCATGTTGAATGGCCAGCGCTGGTCGTTGATGAAGAACACGGCGCCCTGCGGACCATCGAGCGATTCGCTCAGCTCGAACCGACGCGACAGGGTCTGCGCTGTCACAGGAAGCCTCGTCATACTCGGCCCTATCGCCGGCACCACATCACGCGGAATCTCGTCACCGTCGAGGTCGACGCGAACGAGGCCGAGCGGCCCGCGGTCGATACCGCCGTGTCCGCGCTCGATCTCGAGAGTCTTCAACGTCAGCTGGCTGCCACGCGGACGATCGAGGGCGACCACGACGTCGAAGCGCTCCCCGGGTGCGATCACGAGGTGGTCGACATCGTACGGTTCCGGGATCAAGCCACCATCCCAGCCGATCACGCGCAGCGGGAGACCGTCGAGGCGTAGATCGAAGAACCGCCCATTCGACGTGTTCACGAGTCGCCAGCGCTCCACGGAACCTGGGGATGCCACGACCGATCCCGGTGGCTTGCCGTTCACCAGCAACGTGTCGCCACGCCGTCCGAGCGCGAGGTCCTCATGCGACGGCTCGATGCGGAGCTGTCCTCGGTCGTCGAGATCTACGTCGTCGAACACGAACGTGCGCTCGACAGCGATCGCGGGCTCGTTCGCACCGCGAACGCGCAGCTGCCCCTGGAGGCCGAGCTCGATCTGCTCGTCGGTCTCGATGTGTGGGTGGTACCAGAACCATCCCGCGTCGAGCAGGGTGAAGTCGTAGTCGAAGCTTGCACCCGCTGCGACCGCGTTGACGCCGTCCATCTCGATCGGAAGCCGGAGCCCGTGCCAGTGAACGGAGCTCGCGCGGTCCGTCAGCTCGTTCCGAAAGTGAACGATGAGGCGGTTCCCCTGCGTCGCCTCGATCATCGGACCCGGCACCGTCGCTTCAGAACCATCGATCGCACCGTCTCGGTAGGCGAGCACGTCGGTCGCGCGACCTTCTACGTACACGGTCGTTGCCGCTGTCGCGACAAGCGTCACTTCGACGATGTTTGGGTCGGAGTTCATGTCGGTTGCGCGGGGAAGCTCGGGTACCAGTTCGAGGGTTGGTCCCGAGGAGCAGCCGATGCAGAGTGCGGCCAGCCATCCGAACTTCCCGGTCACTGATGTATCCGTTCCCGCAGCCGCCGAAACCTTCGGTCCATGTCGTCGATATGTCGTACGCACTTGTTCTTCCAGGTGTTTGTTTCGGCCGAAGGTCTAGCCTCGTCCGGGCACTCATCTTTCCATGTCGACCTCCCTCCACTGTCTCGCGTTGTCACTTGTTCTGATCGGTGCGTGTGCGGGTGACGATGGTGGCTCCGTGGGGCCGATCGCGCCGTCGAACCTCACTGCAACGCCACTGGGTGCCGGTGCGCACCTGACCTGGAAAGACAACTCGATGGATGAGAGCGAGTTCGTCATCATGCGGATGCGGATGGGCACCGACATCGCACCAACGGAGCTCGGGCGCGTCCCGTTCAACGGAACTGCCTTTCATGACGAACCGATCGTTACAGGCGCGACCTACATGTACCAGGTGGTCGCGACGAACGTGAACGGAGAGAGCGAGTCGAATCAAGCCACGTTCGTTGCTCCGTGAATCCGATCAGAAGTGACGACGAGGTCGACGGCTACGAGTCGCAGCACACCGGTCTCCAAACGGCGACCTTCCAGCTCGTTACTCCGTCAGCTCCGCGACCAATCCCTGGATCGGACCTTCGCACTGCCGTGCGGCCGGTCCCATCACCTTCTCGAGCTCAGCCTTCCGCGCGGAGATCGCCGCCTTCATCGTCTGGTTCGATTCGGGATGATCTTTTCTCCACGCCCGCGCCGCGTCGACCCTCTGCGATCCATTCAAGGAGCGTAGGTCTCCCGAGATCATCTGACAGTTGATGCCTCCGTCTCTGAAGATCTCGATCACGCGCTCCACCACGGCGACGACCACCTGCTCGTAGTCCTGCGGGGTGCGGATCGTGGTAGCGGCTTGCGTGCCGCCGCAAGCGACAAGGAACGCGATCAACCATGCACGGTTCATCGCGCCAGTCTGCCGCGCCATGCAGCGTTTGGGTTGGCCGCAGCCCTCGATTCCGTGCCCTCAGCGCGGCCTGAGACGGCAGACGCCGCTCCACCCCTCGGCCCCATCGCGCATCCGACCGCCGCTCGGCGACTGACATACGATGCGCGCATGACGTACATGATCGTCGCGCTTGCTGGATGCGATGTTGCGTTCAGCCTCGACCGGCCCGACGCCGCGGCCGTTGCACCTCGGCACGCCAACAATCGAGTCCGGTGCAATCGTGTCACCCGCACCCATGTCACCTCCCGCTCCTTGTACTTGACGGACTGGCCTCCACGTCGTATTTAACCCATCTGTTAAATACGGCCATGCGGAACCTGGACGCCACCTTTGCCGCGCTCGCCGATCCGACCCGGCGCGCGATCGTCGCTCGCCTCGCGAAGGGCGATGCGACGGTCCTCGAGCTCGCCGAGCCATTCGACATCAGTCTTCCGGCGATCTCGCGTCACCTCAAGGTCCTCGAGCAGGCCGGCCTGATCGCGCGCGAGCGCGATGCGAACCGGCGACCGTGCAGGCTCGTCGCCGAGGCACTGACGGATGTCGTCCACTGGGCGGAGCACACGCGGCGCGCATGGGAAGAGCGCTTCGATCGCCTCGACGACTACCTGCGCGAGCTGCAAGGTCGCGAGCAGAGGCAACCAGATCCCCGAGCGACCAAGGAGAAGAAACATGTCCGCAAGCAACGCTGATCCGTTCGCCTGGGCTCTCGACCGCGAGATCGTTCTCTCTCGCGTGTTCGATGCGCCGCGCGAGCTCGTCTTCAAGGTGTGGACCGATGCCGATCACGTCGGCAAGTGGTTCGGCCCCAGAGGCTTCACCTGTACGACGCACGCGATCGACGTGCGCGTCGGCGGGCTCTGGCGGTTCGACTTCTACGCGCCGGACGGGACCGTCTACACCAATCGCATGGAGTACCTCGAGATCGTGCCGAACGAGAAGATCGTCGCCAATCACGGTCGCGACGTGGACAACGACCCCGATCGCTTTCGCACGACGATCACGTTCGACGAGCAGGCCGACAAGAAGACCGTCGTCACGATGCGTACGCTCCTTCCGACGAAGGAGCAGCGCGCGATCAAGATCGGCTTCGGCGCCGTCGAGCTCGGCTACCAGACGCTCGACAAGGCCGCCGAGCACATCCGCTCGCTGCGCTAGCGGTTCCCCGAGCTACAGGCCCGGGATGCCCT
This sequence comes from Myxococcales bacterium, assembly GCA_031421915.1. Lineage (GTDB taxonomy): Bacteria > Myxococcota_A > Polyangia > Haliangiales > Haliangiaceae > JABFXX01. The sequence continues at coordinate 6,824 of JANOPP010000556.1, forward strand.
CGCGACCGTCCTTGAGGGTCATCGACGACGCCTCGAGCTCATCCTTCGACACCGGCAGGTAGGACCCGCCGAGGTGCGCCGACAGGAACGCCTCCGCGATCGAGACGAACGCGATGTTGTTCTCCGGGCGCGCGAAGCCGTGGCCCTCATCGGGAAACAGGGCGTACGTCACCGGAAGGCCGTGCTTCTTCATCGCCGCCACGATCTGCTCCGACTCCGCCTGCTTGACGCGCGGATCGTTGGCCCCCTGCGCGATCAGCAAGGGCCGCTTGATCTTCGCGGCGTGGGTCAGCGGTGATGCAGCGACGACCAGCGCCTTGCCTTCGGCGGTATCGGGATCGCCGACGCGCGCCTTGAGGAACGCGAGGAATGGCGCCCAGTACGGCGGGATCGAGGCGAACAGCGTCAAGATGTTCGACGGCCCGACGATGTCGACGCCACATGCGAACACCTCCGGCGTCATTGCGAGCCCGGCGAGCGTTGCGTAGCCACCGTAGCTGCCACCCATGATCGCAACCTTGTCCTTCGGCGCGACCTTCGAAGCGACGGCCCAATCCACGGCGTCGAGCAGGTCGAGGTGCATCTTCTTGCCCCACTCGAGGTTGCCGGCGTTCATGAACTTCTTGCCGAACCCTGTCGAGCCGCGGAAGTTCACCGACAAGACGGCATAGCCACGATTCGCGAGCAGTTGATGGTACGGGTCGTAGCCCCAGCCATCGCGGCCCCATGGCCCTCCATGGACGAGCAACACCATCGGCACCGGGCTGTTGGCCGTACCATCACCGTCGGGATCAGCGGAGCTCGGGAGGCTGAGGTAACTGACGAGATCGAACCCGTCGCGGGACTTGATGACGACCGGGTGCATCTTCACGAGCGGCTGCTGCTCGAGCGCAGCGTGCGTCGGGAACAGAAACGTCGCCTTCTGTGTCTTGCGGTTCCACACGTAGTAGCGCCCCGGGTGCTGCTCCGAGGTCGTCGACACGATCCACGTCTTGTCATCGAGTGTGCGCGAGGAGATCGAGACCTCACCGCCGTCGAGCTTCGCCAGTGCGTCGAGGTCGCGCTGGATCGACTTGTCGAGCACCTTCCACTTCAAGCGCTCGTAGGTGAACGCAACTGCCTGCACGGTGTGTTTCGTCGGATGCGAGATCACGTCGCCAGCATCTGCACGCAAGTCCTCGGCGAGCAGCTTCTGCTTCTTGGTCGCGAGGTCCTGCAACACGAGCGCGCCGGTGTCGCGGCCACGCGTCTCCTGCAGGTAGACGCTCTTGCCGCCCGGCGCGACCGCGAGGATGTTGGTCGTATCGGCATCCTCGAACGCGATCGTATCGAACAGCTTCCAGACGGGCGCACCCTTACCGTCGCTCGTGAACACCTGGGTGTCGCCGTTGGGCAGCTTCTTCGTCGCGATTCGCGGGCGCAGCTCGAGATCGACCGTGATGCCGAGGAACCCTTCGGTGTTCTCCGCCAGCATTGTCGACGTACCGGTCAACAGGTCCACGCTGTGCAGATCCATCGCCTTCGGATCGCGATTATTGACCGACACCACGAGCTTGGTCGGCTGCTTCTCCGACAACGCGGCGATCTCTGCGCGGGCACCGGGATACGGCGTCAGATCCGTCGCCGTGCCGTCGGCGAGGTCGACACGGAACACGTGGAAGTTCTCGTCGCCCCCGATGTCCTGCATGTAGAGCAAGTGCTTGCTCGTGGATGCCCACGTGTACCTGCGCAGAGGACGCTTGGTCTCCGCAGTCACGACCTTGGCCTGATCGAGCTTGCCGGCCGGCGCGACCCACAAATTCAGCACGCCGTCCTTGGGCGCGAGCCACGACAGCTGGGTGCCGTCGGGGGAGATCCGCACGTCGACGCGGTCGGGATTTCCGAACAGGACGCTGCGCGAGATCAGATCTGTCTTCGGCGTGCCCGTGGCGATTCGAGGCTTCGGGACGTCGGGCGGTGACATGGGCGCACGTGCCTCCTCGATCGGAATCGTCGTTTCAGGCGCAGGTGCCGGGACTGGCCGGCCACCGCCGCACGCAACCAACGCCAACAGAAGCAATCGTTTCATCAACGTGGCTTACCACGCCTCGAGACAGCAACGAGTCGCCCGGGCGCTGCACCGATCGCGAGCAGGCCGGAGCGTCGGTTAGGTGATCACGCCAACAGGCATCGATCGACGTCGCGTGGTGGGACCGACGACTCGCGCCTTGGTGATTGTCGACGGCGCGGCGGTCATCGAGAACGAAGCGTGACTCGTCCTTGCCCCGGACCGGCCGACCTGCGGCAGCGGTCCGAGCAGTAGCGGACGTGCTCCCAGTCGCGGGCCCACTTCTTCCGCCATGCGAATGGCCTTCCGCATGCCACGCAGCTCTTGGTGGGGAGCTCGTGCTTGAGAACACCCCTGGGCATGAGGCGAAGTCTGGAGGCAGGTCCGCAGAAAAGAAAGCCGGCGCGCCGCGACCAGCTTCGCCCATCGGCGGACCTTCGAACTCGACGAACCCCAGGGACCACGTGATCGATGCGTTGGCACGGGTCGACCAACAGTCCTGACGATCCGCGCCGCAGGGCCTCGCTCATCCGGAGAAGCTCGCAGTCCCGAGCGCCTCGCCTGCACCGCGGATCGCGAAGCGAAACAAGCACGCCAGCGACGATCGAGCTAGGATCGGCCGGCGATGAACCGGGTCTTGATCGCCATCCTCTGTATCGCGGCCGCGGGTGGGCTCGGCTACGCAGCGTTTTCCGAACGCTGGCTCGAGAACCGGATGCCTTCGCATCGTGTCGCGTTCTCGTTGCTGTCATCGAAGCGTTGTGTCGTCGAGTCGGTGAACACCACGTGCGATTCGAAGTCCCACAGCGAGCTGATGATAGAGCTCGAGCTGCAAAAGCAGCAGGACGCTTCGAGAGCGTTCGCCACGGCGGGTCAGGCAACACTCGGGCTGTCGCTCCTCGCAGCCCTCACGCTGCTCCTCTGCGCCGGGTGGCTCGTCGGCAAGAAGCGAACCTCCGGACCAAACGGACCGCAGCACCTGGCTCTCATCGCGCTCATGCTCCTCCTGATCGCCGCAACCGTCTTCATCAAGACGAAGCCCGGCGGGCCAACCGGCGTTGGAGCGGGACCTGGGTTCTACGTATTCGCGGTCGCGTGTGTCCTGGGGATCTTCGCGGCGCAGCTTGCGAGCAAGCTGATCAGGCCAATCGATCCAGATCCCTCACTCTAACCGGATTGCCCCACGAGGGTGCGCGCGCCACGCGTCGTGGAAGTCAACCGCGCGCTCGCCGGAGAGCTCGGACTGGACCGGGACGAACTCGCGTCGCCCGACGGAGCCCAGGTGCTAGCTGGCAACGCACTGCCCGCCGGGGGATCGCGCTGGCGTACGCCGGGCGCCGCGCCAAAGGTCCAGGCCTTCGGTGCGCTCGGCGGGTTGTTGTTGCTCGGGCTACTGCGCCCGAGGTGCGGCCGCCGGGCGTGATGAAGCATTGCGCGCCTCGTGGAACTTCTTCAGTTCGGCGTTCGCGCGACCGATGACCTCGAGCTTGGCAACGATCGCGGCGAGCACGCCACCCGGGATCGCGTAGTAGCCCTCGTGCTCGCTCGCCCCGGTGTACACGCGGTTGCCAACACAACCGAAGCTCGCCGAGGCGCGCGCGGTCTGCTGCGCCTGTGGCAACACCGCGCATGTCGGCCGACCGAGGGTTGGGGTACCCGAGCCAACGCCCGCGGCCTGCGCGGCTTCGGCGAGCAACATCAACTGCCGGACGTCGGCGCGCACCAGCACGATGTCGGGGGCATACGTGGCTTCACCGAGCGGCGCGTACGCGATCACGCCGAACGGGGCGGTGTCGCGGCGTGGGATCTGCGCCACCTCGTCCATCGACAGATACTCGAGCCCCACCATCGTGTGGATCAGCTGCATCAGCTCCGCCTTCTGATCGGCAGTGGTCGGGACGCCGTGGGTGTGGGCGCCCACCGCGCAGCCGAGGTGATCGGAGGCCTCGGTGTAGAACGACTCACCGTCGGCGGCGCGACGCCAGTAGCTGCAGCTCGCGGGCGCAGCCTTGGCGATCCGAGGGAGTCCTGCGGGCGCCTTCGCAAG
>JANOPP010000557.1:0-21491 GCA_031421915.1 Myxococcales bacterium
GCGATGCTGCTAGCTACGTCCCCGAAGAATGATCCACGCCTATTCGTGGTCGGTCGTGCCGGCGAGATCTGGGTCTACGAGAACGAGGTCCGGAACCCGACTCCGTTCCTTGATATCAGCAACTCGATCGTCGCCGGTGACGAGCAGGGTCTGCTTGGACTCGCCTTTCACCCGTCCTACGGCTGCAACGGCCAGTTCTTCGTGTACTACACGACAAACACTGCCAACGTCGTCGCGCGCTGCACCGTCAGCACCGCGAATCCGAACGTCGCGAATCCGACCTGCACGACCGTCCTCTCGATTCCCGACTTCGCCAGCAATCACAACGGCGGCATGATCGAGTTCGGCCCCGACGGCTACCTCTACATCGGCACCGGCGACGGTGGCGGCCGCGGCGACCCGAACCGCAACGGCCAATCGCTCGTCAATGGTAGCCCGCGTGCTGCGAGTGTCGCGCTGCTCGGCAAGATTCTGCGTATCGACGTCAACAACAAGGATGCGGGCAAGGAGTACGGGATCCCGGCAACCAACCCGTTCGCCGCAGGCGGTGGCGCCCCGGAGATCTTCGTCATCGGTGTCCGCAATCCGTGGCGCTGGTCGTTCGACAAGATGACAGGCGACCTGTGGATCGGCGACGTTGGTCAGGGCGTGACCGAGGAGCTCACCGTACTCAAGGCCGGCGAGCAGGCCGGCAAGAACCTCGGCTGGAGCGTCTACGAAGGATCGGCATGCTGCGACACGCAGGGCGACAACTGCACGCAAACCGGTGCGCAGGCCGCCTGCGGCTCCATCGCGGCCCATACGACACCGCAGGTCGAACGCCTACACAACACGTGGATCTCGATCATCGCCGGCGAGACGTATCGCGGCTCGTGCTACCCAGACCTGGTCGGCTGGCACTTCTATACCGATCACAACTCGTCGGGCGCGGGCCTCCACCAGGCGCGGCTGACGACCGCGGGCTTCGAGACGATGCCCGTCACCATCACTCTGCCTGGCGGCATCACGAGCATTCACGCCGACGCACGCGGCGAGATCTACGTGACGCGGATCAGCGGCGCCGGCGGCAACACCGGCACCCTCTACAAGCTCGAGGCAAACCCCTGAAGTCACGCCGGCTCGCGCTCGCCACTGGCCTCGACGCCCACGCGCTCGAGTGGGACGGCCCCGGCGACCTCACGTACGTCCTCGTTCACGGCTTCATGGATCTCGCGTACGGCTGGCGCCGCGTCGCCGAGCGGCTCGCGCCCCACGCCCACGTGATCGCGGTCGATCTGCGCGGCCATGGTGACAGCGGCTGGATCGGTCCCGGCGGCTACTACCACTTCATGGATTACGTCGCCGATCTCGACGACATGATCCGGCAGCTCGCCCGCACGCGCGTGATCCTCGCGGGTCACTCGATGGGCGGCAGCGTGAGCGGCTACTGGGCGGGCACGCGACCGGAGCGGCTGACGGCGCTCGCGCTGCTCGAAGGGCTCGGGCCGCCGGACATGGCGGGCCTCGACGGACCGACGCGGACGGCGATGTGGATCGATGCGTGGGGCAAGGCGCGCACGAAGGGCAAGGTAATGGCGTCGCTCGACGAGGCCGTGGTCCGCCTGCGCAAGCACGACGACCGGCTCGACGCGGACCTCGCACGCGAGCTCGCGGAGCATGGAACCCGACCGGCCGAGGGCGGCTTCGTGTTCAAGCACGATCCGCTGCACATGACGATGGGCCCGTATGCGTACCGGCTCGAGACGGCGATCAAGTACTGGCAGCGGATCACCTGCCCGGTGCTGATCATCGATGGCGAGCAGTCCAAGATGAACCTCCCGATCTCCGAGCGCGCCGCGCGCCGCGCCCACTTCGCGTCGCACCGGCACGTCGTGGTCCCCGACGCCGGTCACGCGGTGCCGCGCCACCAGCCCGCGGTGACCACCGAGCTGTTGCTCTCGCTGTTGCCGACGTCCTGAGCCAACAGCTCGGCTCGGCTGATCCGAGCTACCAGGAAGTCCTCGTGAGCCCACCGTTCGGCTCGGCTGCCCCGACCGTCAGCATGCCTGGTCTACCGACGCTCGGGAGCGAGCTCGCCTGCATCGCTCCTTGGATCCGATCACGCGAGCGGCCGAGGACACCGCCGGAGCGCCTCACGGATCAACACATCGATCGGCGCGTCGCTCGGGACGTTCGCACGCGCCTCGTCGACCGCCGCGATCGCGATCGAGCGCTTCCAGCCGAGGCCAACCAGCGCATCTCGCGCTTGCGTCCGAAGCGTTGCGATCTCGAGGGTCGACGGCGGATGGACAGCCTCGCACTGACGATCGTTCAAGCCCACGTGGGCATCATCGGGGCGTTGCCACGCGAAACGAATCCCATCAGGTGCGCGGCCCTCGATCGCAAGCGCGCCTCGATGGTGTGCCGCGTGGTGCCCCGAGCACAGCGTGCAGCAGTTCCAGTCCTCGTGCCCGCCGCCATGCTCCTGGTGGACCAGGTGGTGAACATCGAGGTTTCGCTTGCTACGACACCCGGGGACGACACACCGATGGCGATCGCGCGCGAGGATCCGTGCGCGCTTCTTTGGCGAGAGCGTCGCGGTCTTGCGTGTCGGCTCTCCCTCGACGGGCCCGAGACGTTCGGCATCGCACTGCACACGCTCGATCTCCGCCGGCTCGAGCTCGGCGCGCCCCCCGGCACCACTCTGCCACCCACGCTCGCAGTGCGAGCAGATCGAGATCTGCGCGGGCGTGCTCGCGCCCTCGGGTGACACCCGTGCTCGCTCGACCATGATGCGAAAGAAGTCCGCCTCCTCGATCCGGTGCCCCATCTCCGCTTCGATCGCGACCCACAGCTCGCGATACATCGCGACGGTCTGTGGAGGCAGCTCGACGGTGAACCGGCGGAGCCGCAGATCCGGATCCTCCAAATCGTCCGGCCCATCGCCCTGCTTGCGGCCCGAGACCATCGCCTGCACCTCGCCGCACGTCTTGCCCTTCGCGGCGGCGATCCATTCCTCCTCGGTCTCGGGCGTCACGACGCGGGTCAGCTCCCTGACGTGCGAGTAGTGGAACGTCCCGTCCTCCAGCTCCGCCTCGAGCAGGGGCAGCTCTCCCAGGGCATGCGAGACCCGCAGCCGATCACTCGCGGCCCGCGGCTCGATGCCATGCTCGCGTTCCAGATACTCGAGGATGGAGATGTACCCGAAGTGGTTCCACAGCTGCATCGCCTCGGCCTCGCGCAGATGCCGTGCGTTCTCTGCGTCCCATGCGCACCGACGCCGCGTCGCGGACTGCATCTCGCCATGCAACCGCATCCACGCCGGCACCTGCTCGCCACCGACAACTCCACTCTCGACACTCGTCTGATCGAACATCGCGACACTCCTCACTGCGCGCACCCATCACGCGCACTCCTCTCAGTACCATGCGTTTTTCGGCGCTCTGGCCTGCGCTCCGCGTGCCGCTTTCCGACGACGTCGAGGTTCGAACGGCAGCTCGCTCGATTCGCGCCCAGCCGCGAGCGGAGCGATTCTCACGCGAGGTTCTGACGCAGATCGTCGACGATGCCGCGAATGCAGGCGCAGGTGTCGTCAAGAAGTATTTCAACTTCACGATCGATTTCTCCTCGGTGCAAACCGGATCGATCGACGACAGGGACGAATGGCGAGCTGCAATGGTGGTCAGCATCGCGGAACCTGTTTGATCGTCCCAAGCGTCAGCTCGGTCGCGCAAGCACTGCGTCCGCGCAGCGCCGGGTGCTCGTCGCGTGCGGGCCGCGCTGACACGCGACATCCTCGCCGGCGGTCCCGAGCCTCCGCCCGTTCGCGCTCTGTGCTGGGCCGATCGCGCGAGCACAGCGTTCGCGCAGCACCGGGTGTCCGTCGCGTTCGTCGCCGTTGACGTCCGGGCCCCGGCAGCCTCACCTGCGGTCCGGAGCCTCCGCCCGCTCGCGCTCTGTGCTGGGCCGGTCGGGCGTGCACAGCGCCCGCACAGAGACGAGCCTCATCGCAACCAGCCTTCGGTGCGCGCCACGTCTCCCGGGTCCGGAGCCTCCGCCCGTTCGCCCTCTATGCTGGGCCGGTCGGGCGAGCGCAGCGTCCGCACAGAGACGAACCTCATCGTCGTCAGCGTTCGGTCCGCGCCACCGTCTCCCGGGTCCGGAGCCTCCGCCGCTCGCGCTCTGTGCTGGGCCGTTCACGCGAGCACAGCGTCTGCGCAGCGCCTGCATCGCGTGCGGACCACAACAGCCTCGCCCACAATCCAGAGCCTCCGCCCGTTCGCGCTCTGGGCTGGGCCGATCGCGCGAGCACCGCGCCCGCGCAGCGCCGAGTGTCGGTTGTGTTCCACGTCAGGGTTTGGGCTGCGCCTGAATCGCCCGCGGTCCAGAGCCTCCGCCCGTTCGCGCTCTGGGCTGGGTCGTTCACGCGAGCACAGCGTCCGCGCAGCGCCGAGTGTCCGTCTCGTCCGGGCCACGACACCCTCACCCGGGGTCCGGATCCTCCGCCCGTTCGCGCTCTGTGCTTAGCCGATCGCGCGAGCACAGCGTCCGCGCAGCGCCGAGTGTTGGTCGCGTCCGGGCCACGACACCCTCACCCGTGGCTAGGAGCCTCCGCCCGTTCGCGCTCTGTGCTGCGCGAGCATCCGCACAGTCGTCCGCGGTCGCCCGCTCTCGCTCTACGCAGACAGGTTGTCAGCGATCGCGGGGACCGTGATCTGCTTGGTCTTGCGACCGCTCCACGCGAGCGGCACGGTGACCTTGAACGTCGAGCCCTTGTTGACCGTGGAGTCGAGGGAGAGCTCGCAGGCGAGGAGATCCGCGAGCTGCGAGACGAGCGCGAGGCCGAGACCGACGCCGCCAAAGCCCTTGTCGTCGCCGTGCTCGCCCTGGCGGAAAGGTTCGAAGATCTTCTCGCGATCCTCGGGCGCGATGCCGATGCCGGTGTCCTCGACCGCGAGCTCGACGGCGCTCTCGAGAGCGCGGGCTCGCACCGTGACGCGGCCGCCCTCGGGCGTGAACTTGACGGCGTTCGCGATCAGGTTGACGAGGACGTGTGCGAGCCAGCGCTCGTCCGATTGAACGTCCGGGAGATCGGGTTCGAGTGCGACCTTGAGGTCGAGCTTTTTCGTCCCGACCATCCACGATACCGAGGCGGTGACACGCTCGACGAGCTCGGAGACATCGACGGTGCCGGGGCGCGCCTCGATCTTTCCGGCCTCGGCGCGCGTGAGCTGGAGGACGTCATCGACGAGCTGGAGCAGTGACTGGGCGCTGCGCTTGATCGACGCGAGGGCGTCCTTCTGCTTGTCGGTGACCGGGCCGTAGACGCCAGCGGCGATCACGTCGGACAGGCCCTGCACACCGTGGATCGGAGTGCGCAGCTCGTGGGTCATCGAGGCGACGAACTGACTGCGCTGCGTCGCGGCTTCGATCAGCTGGACCGTGCGCTTCTCGAGATCAGATTCCTTGCGGCGCAGGAGGCGCAGGGTTGCAGCGGAGAAGAACGCCGGAACACCGACGACGATCGCGCAGTAGATGATCGCCGTGATCGTGTAGCCGACCGTCGGGACCTGCCCAGGCGAACCGGGGACCGGGGTGGCCGGGAGCACGCCGAGCGCGATCAGCGTGAGCATGGTCGCGAAGCTGAGGACGATCATCGTCGCCATCATCATCGTCACCGCGAGGTTCGAGAGCAGCGAGAGGACCGCGATGATGATCACGTAGGTGGGGAGCAGCGGGCTGTACGGGCCGCCGGTGAAGTACATCGCGGCAGTCAGGAGCACGACGTCGGCGATCGTGTTGAGCGCCTGCGTTGGAAGCACCCACCGATCGCGGGACAGCGCGAGCCAGGCGACCGAGTTGGTGAGGAGCTTGACCGAGACGAGCGTGATGTACGCCCACTTCCACGGCGTCAGTCCGAAGAACGCGGCGGCGGCGGCGAGTACGGCGAAGCCGATCGAAACCGCGAACCCGCTCCAGATTCCGTACCAGAGCTTGGGACGGTTCGCGGGTGCTGTCAGCTCCGCGAGCGACGCGGAGAAGCTGCCGACCGGGGCTCGCTTCTGAGGCACGCCGCGATGGTACCCGCGATCAGGCTTCGCCGAGCAGCTGACGCACGGTGCTGAGGAGCTGGACGAGATCGAACGGCTTGCTGAGGTAGCCGTCGGCGAGCGCGCCGAGCTGGATCGTACGGCTCGACTGATCGCGATCGGTATAGACGGCGCTCATCAGGACGATCGGCGTGGTCTTGCCGATTGGTGTCGCCTTGATCTCGCGGACGATCTCGAAACCACTCTTGCGCGGCAGCTGGACGTCGACGAGGAGGAGATCGGGCGCGTCGGCCTCGAACTTCTCGATGCCCTCGGGGCCCGACGATGCGGCGACCGTCAGGTAGCCGTTGGCTGCGAGGAAGTCCTGCAGAATCATCTGATTCACCGGATCATCCTCGACGACCAGGATCTTCTTCACGAGGATCAGCGTAGCACGCGCGTCACGTGAACCGGCTCGACGCGACGGGCCCCCCCGCCCACAGCCGTGATCTCGTTCCGGGTTCCGGCGGCCAGGCCCGGGCAATCAGCGCCGCGAAGCCCGTCGGGTCGTCGGCGGCCCGCTCGCCGTCGTCGAGGCCGGTGCTGGCGGCCAGCTGCGCCACGAGCGCCGCGGGGTCGGCATCGTCGTCCCACGGGGCCACGAGGGACTGGTAGAGAAGTGTTGTCACGTCGGGAGCGATCGGATGATCGACGGTCCACGGGCTCGCGTGTGCGTAGAGGATCTGGTCGGGTCGCCGGGCGACGAGGAGCGGCACGTGGACGGACGAGAGGTCCGCGAGGTCGTAGAGGACGACGAGGCCTGGCGCTGGGACACCGACCGCGGGCCACGGCGCGACCGGGATGCCGAGCTTCACGGCGACCGCGGCCGCGACGACCTCGTTCCCGAGACCCGGCGGCGCGTAGACACAGGGCAACGCACGATCAGCGACGAGGGCGACGAGGCGCTCGATGCCGGTCGCGATTCGCGACAGTGAATCGGCGAGCCACGCATAGCGCCCGTGCATCGGATCGTCGAAGCCGTAGGGCGACCGATGCGTGAGCAGCCCACCCGTGAGGACGTAGTGCCAGCCGCGCAGATCGGTCCCATCCAGCGGGCACACCCCCGCCAGGCGGTCTGCGCGCTCGACCATCCCGGCGATCGTCACCTGCAGGGCGGCGGTCTCCGGCGTGTCCGCGTCGAGCGTGGGCAGATCCGCTCGGGTGAGATCGAGCCGGGCCGACATCGCTGCGTTGAACGCATGGAGGTAGCGCGCGAGGACGCTGCGCTCGCGGAGCGCGACGTGCTGCTCGAGGAGCGCGAGCGCATCGGGATACGCGAGCGCACTCTCGAGTGCACTGACCAGCTCCGTGACGACGTCCTCGCTGTCGCCGACGATCGCGAGGCATCGAGAGAGGAGCGTTGCGGCGATCGCGGGTGCACCAGCATCGATCAGCGCGTAGCCAAGGTCGAAGAGCGCGCTGGGGGCATCGGGGTCCGCGACGACCGCGGCGGCAAGCTCGGCGAGTGGCTCGGAACCACGCCGGGCCGCGAGCTCGCCGAGCCGAGAGATGCCGAGGACGAGCGCCTCGCGCGGGAGGTCGCGACCGCGGGGCCACTCGAGCTCGGTGCGCAGCGCCGTGTACGCCGCAGACTCCTCGTCGCTCATCGCGCGCTACAGCTTCGCGAGACTGATCGAGGCGTTCCAGAGATCCTTGCGCACCTTGGCATCACGCGCCGTGGCGGCGGGCGGGGTCGCGGTGCCCTCGCTGAAGTAGGTGCCCGATGGATCGTCGACGGTCTCGGCGCCGGCGAGCCGAACCTGCGTACGCGTGCCCTGCTCCACCGGCGCACCCTGCACGGGGCCAAAGCCCTGCCGCAGGAGCTTGGTGCCGATCACACCGGGGTGAAGCGAGTAGGCGACCAGCTTGGTCGCATCGCGGCGCTCCGCGAGCTCGATCGCGTGCATGACGTTGGCGAGCTTGGCCTGGGCGTACGCGGCGTAGGCCGTCCACGCGTTCCCCATGGTCAGGTCGTCGGTATGGATCCGCCCCCGGGTGTGCGCGATCGACGAGATGTTGATGACGCGCGACGGCGACGAGGTCGCGCTCGCCTCGAGGCGCGGCGCGAGCAGCTCCGTCAGGAGGAAGTGACCGAGGTAGTTGACCGCGAACGTCAGCTCGACGCCGTCGGACGTCAACGTCCGCTCGTCGGCAAAGACGCCGGCGTTGTTGACGAGGACGTGCAGCGCCGGGACCCGCGCGAGGATCTGCTCGGCACCCTTGCGGACCGCAGCGAGTGAACCGAGGTCGAACGACACGCCCTCCAGCTGAGCGCCGGGAAGCTCCTCGAGCATCGCGGCCAGCGCGGCGTCGACCTTCGGCTTGCTGCGGCCATGGAGGATCACGTGTGCGCCGGCGGCGGCAAGCGCACGTGCGGTCGCGCGACCGATCCCATCGGTCGAACCGGTGACGAGGACGACGCGGCGATCACTCATGACGCGACCATAACAAAGCCGGCGGCCCGATGGTCAGCGAGCGCGCAGCGCACGCAGCATGGCGGGCGGCACCCGCGGCTCGTGACGCGGGTTCTCGACGGTGCGCGCCCTGCTCTGCTGTGGCGGCGTCGGGGTGACGCCGGTAAAGGCCGCGATCTTGGCGTGGGCGATGGCCTCGTCGGCGTCGGACAGGCGGCCGATCCGCGAGCCGTGGCTACCGCGCGCCTGGACGAGCAGAGCCGAGTCGGTCGCGCCACCGAGCTCGAACGCTCCGCCGGTCCACGGATCGTACTCGCCGTAGATGAACAGCAGCCGATCGCCTTCGGTCTTGACCCACTGGTCGATGTCACGCATCGCCGCGCCGCCGTCGTAGGTGGGCATCGCGGTCGGCAGCGAGCCCGCATAGTCAGCGTCGGTGAACTGCAGGAACGGATCGAGGTACGCAGCGCCCGCGTCCGGATAGCCGAGCTGGGCGTAGGCCTGGTGGTAGTACGCGTCGAACGCAGCGACCGAGGCGTCGTCGTTGTCGCTCGGCGGCGAGATCATGTCGAGGAAGCCCCATAGCGCGGCATCCGTCGCGGTCTTCGCGGGGACCTGGTCGCACAGGTTGACGCCGTAGTACTGCCAGAACGCCCACTCGAGGCTGAGGATCGCGGACTCGACGGCCGGCGCGATCGGGATCCGCGTGTACGCGTTGAGGTCGGAGGCGGCCTGCTCCGTCACCTTGGCCTCGACCATCGCGCGGCGATTCGAGAGCAGCTCGATCGCGGCCTCGCGCAGCGCCGTCCGGCACGTCGCCGGGCCGATCGCATCGACGAACGCCGTATACCGGAGATCGGGCGCACCGAACGACAGCGGTGCGACGTACGGAACCGTGCCGTCGACATCGTCGGGATAGAACCGGCGGTGATAGATCGCGGTCATCCCGCCCTTGGAGCCGCCGGTCGTGACGAACGCGCCGTCGTAGATCGTCCGCAGCGCCGCGATGACGCGATGCTGGTCATCGGCCATCTGCTTGATTGTCAGCTTCGACCAGTCCGCCGGATCCGGTCGCGACGTCCCGAAGAATCGGTGCTCGATCGAGATCTGGTTGCCGTCGACGAGCCGGGTCAGCTCGACCGGACTGTCGAGGTAGTAGTCCCAGTACCCCGAGGTCTGCACGATCATGGGCGCGGCGAGATCTCGATGGAGGAGCGAGACCTCCTGCTCGAACGTCGGCCCGTCGGGATCCTCGTGATCGACCGGCTGCGTGAACTGGAGCACGATGTACGAGAAGCCGTCGGTCTCCGTCATCGTCGGGGTCGCGCTCACGCCCGGCAGGGCACGGAGGCGGTCGAGGAGCTCGCCGGAGACCAGCTCGGGCTCGGGATGGATGTTGTCGCCACATGCCGGCAGGCCTGCCGTGGCCAGGACGACGACAGCGAGGGCGCGGGACATGTCCGGCAGCTTGCCATGCCGCGGATTTGTGGGGTAGGCATTGCGCTTCATGGCACTCTCCGTCGGCATCGTCGGGCTCCCCAACGTGGGCAAGAGCACGGTGTTCAACGCGCTCACCGCCGGCAAGGCGGAGGCCGCGAACTATCCGTTCTGTACGATCGACCCGAACGTCGGGATCGTGCCGGTCCCCGATCCGCGGCTCGCCCGGATCACGAAGTGGATCCCGCCACAGAAGATCATCCCCGCGATCGTCGAGATCGTGGACATCGCGGGCCTCGTCAAGGGTGCGTCGCAGGGTGAAGGCCTCGGCAACAAGTTCCTCGCGAACATCCGCGAGACCAGCGCGATCTTGATGATGGTCCGCTGCTTCGACGATCCGAACGTGATCCACGTGTCGGGCTCCGTCGATCCGATGCGCGACATCGACATCATCGATCTCGAGCTCGCACTCGCGGACGTCGAGAGCGCCGAGAAGCGCCTCAAGAAGGCGCAGGGCGGCGCGAAGACCGGCAACAAGGAAGCGAAGGCCGACCTCGCGATCGCCGAGAAGGTCACCGCGCACCTGTCCGCGGGCCACGCGGCGCGCACGCTCGAGCTCACCGACGACGAGAAGAAGCAGGTCGCGACGATGGGCCTCATCACCGCGAAGCCCGTCCTCTACTGCTGCAACGTCGGCGAGGGTGACCTCCCGAACGGCAACGCGTGGAGCGACCTCGTGCGGGCGCGCGCCGAGAAGGAAGGCGCCGGCGTCGTGATCCTGTGCGGCAAGGTCGAGGCGGAGCTCTCCGAGCTCGCCGAAGGTGACCGCGCCGAGCTCCTCGGCTCGTACGGCCTGACCGAGCCCGCGCTCGCGACCCTCGCGCGCGAGTGCTACCGGCTCCTGGGCCTGCAGTCGTACTTCACGGCCGGAGAGAAGGAAGTCCGTGCGTGGACGGTCAAGAAGGGCGCCACGGGCCCCCAGGCCGCCGGTGTGATCCACACCGACTTCGAGAAGGGCTACATCCGCGCGCAGGTCTACTCGCTCGCGGACCTCGAGGCGCATCACTCCGAGGCTGCGATCAAGGCCGCCGGCAAGATGCGGGTGGAAGGCAAGGAGTACGTCGTCCAGGACGGCGACATCATGCACTTCCTGTTCAACGTCTGATCAGAGCCCGTCGATCGGGATCGTGATCGTGCCGAGGTCGGTGACCTTGTTCGGTCCCTGGATGATCCTGTTGGCCAGGTTCACCGGCGTGCCGAGCGCAGCACCGGCGGTGTTGATCGCGGAGATCGACACAGTATACGTTGCGGCCGGCAGCACTGCCGTCAGCCCATCGAGTGCCTCGCAATCGAAGATGTCGTCGAAGAACGAGTTGCTGTTCGCGACGTCCGTGCTGAGTGCGCTCACGCCATCCTCGCCCAGTACCTGGGCACAGGACAGCGCGCTGTTCGACACGGCGCCGATCAGGTTCCATCCCACCTTGAAGTAGCCACCGTTGGTGAACACCTTCGCCGTGTACGTCTGGTTCTGGAGCCCCAGGTCGACGATCGCCGAGGTCGTCGTCGCGTAGGTCTGGGTGCCGTTCGTATTGGTCACTGCGAGGAACGTTCGGTAGCGACCCTGATAAACCGGCGTGATCGTACCCATGCCCGTCGAACACGTGAACAGGTCGACGAACGGCGATCCGATCGGTATGCCATCGTCACGAAGCGCCTGGGAGTGGACCTGAACCGTATCGAAGCCCACCGGGCAGGCAAGGTTGACCGTTGGTGAAGCGACCGTCGAGAAGGTCCACCGGGCAGTTGTCGCGAACCGAAGCTCGGTCCGACACGTCGCCGAGCAGCCATCGCTTGGATCGCGCCCGCCGTCATCGCAGGTCTCGCCCTGCGCCGTATCGAGCACGCCATCGCCGCAGAATGGCTCGATCACGCAGCTCGCAGAACAACCATCGTTGGCGGCGTTGTTACCGTCGTCGCACTCCTCGTCGCTGTCCTTCACGCCGTCACCACAATACGGCTCGATGCTGCAGGTGCTCGTACAACCATCGCCGCTCTGGAGGTTGCCGTCGTCGCATTCCTCGACAGACTCGCGGACGCCGTCACCACAGAGTGGGTCCGAGTCCGACGTGATGATGCAACCGCCAGCGCTCACCAGGATGCCCAGCAACGTCACTCTGATCATAGGACGATGTTATCAGCTAGTCCGCACGGCGCGTGCGAGCCAGGTCACGACCGAGCATGGGATCCGGCCGTCGGGATCCGTGATGCCAGCCGTTGCCGTGACCAGGTCCGCGCGGATCCCCGCCGCGGCCCACGGTGTCAGCTCGTAGCTCGCACCGAGGAACGCCCACACCTCGTCGAACGTGCCACCCAGATCGAGCTCGCAGCGCTCGAACGTCAGCTCGGTCCAGCCCGCGAACAGCTCGGTCCAGCCCGCCTCCGAGCGCGCGCGCGGATCACCGAGGCGCACGGCGTCCCGAACGTGGGGCGCGAGGAGCGCGAGGAAGCGATGGAACGCGTCGTCGCCGGTCGCGGTCGGCCCACCACCGAGGAGCGCGACGAACACACCGCCCGGAACCAAGACGCGCGCGAGCTCGGCGACCACGCGTTCGATGTCATCGAACAGCATGAACGCGAGGTGACACGCACACGCATCGAAGCTCGCATCCGCGAACGGAAGGGCCTGCGCCCTCCCCTGCACCACGCTCGGGGAAAAGGCACTCCGACCCCCTTTCTGCGAACATGGGGGCAGAGTGCGGTTCTGGGCGCGTGCGAGCTCCTCGCGTGACAGATCGAGGCCGATCGCGTGCTCGCCGAGGTGATCGAGCAGCAGGCCATCGCCGCACGCGAGATCGAGGACCCGCGCCGCAGGTGACACGAGCGCGGCGAGTCGCGCGTAGCTGCCCGTGCGTGCGAGTGCGTCTCCGGTGATCCCGGGATGCGCTGCATGGAACCGGCGCACGAAGGCCTCGCGTTCACTCACGCGCGCTACGATACCGCGTCGTGCTCTCCGGCCTGCTGATGGTCACGCTGGCCGCCGCCTCGTGGGGGACGTGGAGCCTGTTCCTGCGCCCGACAGGCTTGCCGGCCGAGGTCACCACGCCGGTGATCTTCCTCGTGATGGGGCTCCTCCCCTTGCCGCTCGCGCTGCGGGGGCCGCGCTCGACGTGGGACCGCAAGACCGTCGGCCTGTTGTTCCTGAACTCGGCGTTCGACGCGCTCAACATCATCACGTTCTTCGCTGCGATCGAGAGGACCACGGTCGCGATCGCCGTGCTCTCCCACTACGTGGCGCCGGTGTTCATCTCGCTCGCGGCCCCGCGGATCGATCGAGTCCACACGCCGGGCGCGCGCCCCGCGGCGCTCGTCGCCTTGCTCGGCCTCGTCGTGATCCTCGAGCCGTGGCGAGAGGCAGCGCCGGGCGCGGTGGTCGGCGCCATGCTCGGTGTCAGCTCGGCGGTCTGCTACGCGGGCAACATGTTCACCGTGCGCCGACTCGCCGAGCGGATCGGTGCACCGCGCGCGATGTCGTATCACTCGCTGATCGTCGCGGTCGTGGCGGCGCCGCTGCTGTTCCTTTATGCGGACAAGATCACCGCTCCCGACCTCGGCTTGCTCACGATCGGCGCGGCGACGATCGGTGCCGGCTCGGGGATGATCTTCGCGGTTGGCCTGACGCGGATCGGGGCCGCGCGTGCGGCGGTCCTCACGTTCGCCGAGCCGATCGTCGCGGTCGCGGTCGGCGTGCTCGTGTGGCATGAGCCCCTGCGCCCACTGGCCGCGGTCGGAGGGGCGATGGTGCTCGGAGCCGGCATCTACGTTGCACGTAAGCCCGCCACATCATGACTACCCCGCCGCGCGTGACCATCGCGATGCCCGCGTTCAACGAGGAGAACTACATCGAGACCTGCATCGCGAGCGTCCAGGCGCAGGATTACCCGCGAGAGCTGATCGAGATCCTGGTCGCGGATGGCCGCTCGACCGACAGGACCCGGGAGATCCTCGCACGCCTCACCGAGGCAGATCCGCGCATCCAGGTGATCGACAACCCGGACAAGATCCAGGCTGCTGGACTCGGGCAGATCGTGCACCAGGCCACCGGGGACGTGATCGTACGGATGGACGTTCACTGCGAGTATGCCCCCGACTACGTCCGCCAGTGCGTCGCGGCGCTCGAGCGCACCGGGGCCGACAACGTCGGCGGCGCCCAGCGCAGCAAGGCCAAGACGTTCTTCCAGAAGGCCCTGTGCGCCGCCCTCAACAGCCCGCTCGGCACCGGTGGCGTCAAGTACCGCCACGAAGGTGCCGAGGGCTACGTCGACACCGTGTTCCTCGGTGCGTTCCGCCGCGAGGTGTTCGAGACCGTCGGCGTGTGGGATCCCAGGGCGATCACGAACGAAGACTCCGAGCTCAATCAGCGCATCCTCGAGAGTGGCGGCCAGATCTACCTGTCGAAAGACATCGTCGTTCACTACTACCCGCGCGACTCGTTCAAGAAGCTCGCGGTCCAGTACTTCCGCTACGGCAAGGGTCGCGCACGCACCCTGCTCAAGCTCGGCAAGTACCCGACACTGCGCCCGCTCGGTCCGTTCCTGTTGGTGAGCGGGCTCGCTGCCACACTGCTCGTGCCGCCGCTGTGGCCGATCGCTCCGATCGCGTTCGCCGGGTATGCGCTCGCGACGGGCGCGGAGGCGATTCGCGTCGGCAAGCACCTCGGAGCTGCCGCCATCCCGACGGTGTGGCGGATGTTCCCCGTCCTCCATGGATCGCACGCGGCTGGGTTCGCTGCCGGCCTCCTCCAGTACTTCCGCAAGCCGGACTGGTCGAAGGAGCAAGAGCTCGTCCCAGCGAAGCACGCGGTGCTGCGCGCCGTCTGATCGGTCTAGTCGACCGGCATCAGCGCGCGGCCGTCGGAGATCCGGATCAGCTCACGCGCGACCGCGAGCTCGACGCCCTCGGCGATCCGCGCGGTGACCTCCTCCGTGATCCGCGCGAAGCCGAGCAGCCGGGCCGAGTCGCGAACCAGCTCGCTCGCCGCGATGCCGTGAGCACGCTCGACGACGATCCGCGCTGCGGCCGCGAGCTCCGAGAGCGGGACCTCTCCGATCTCGCGACGCGCTGCCTGGCCGTGGCCGGCGACACGCACCGCCGGGATTGCACCCGGATCCTGATCGAGGCGCCACACGACCTGCTGCTCGTCGCCGTAGCGGCCGCGACCCGACAGTGCGGTGCGGACCTGATCGGTCACCCGCTGCGTGACGCGACCGATGCCGAAGTATCCACCGACGCGACGCGCGAGTAGATCGACGTGCATCGGCGCCTCGGCGGCGAGGACCTGCTCGACAACCTTGCCGAGCTCGGCGAGGTGGCGCGGCGCGAACAGATCGTCGGGCGTGCGGCGCCCGTTCGGGATCGCTGCGGCCGTGTACGGCCCGATCGCGATCGCGCCGCGCGCGAGGCGGATCCGGGTCGGCGTCGTGTTGCCCTCGAGCGGGAGGGTGGGCGTCGCCTCGGCCGGGCCCGAACCCGCGGCGAGCATCATCTCTCCCGGCTTCGGCGGGATCTGGACGATCGGTGCCGAGCCGACCGCGATGCGGCCACTCGCGCGCGAGGACCGCGGCTTGAGCGTCGCGACGGGGGCGCGGCGCTGGCGGCCCGCGGCGATCGCCGTGACGATCGCGCCGTGCGCGCGCTGGGTCTCGCGCTCGGGGTCGGCCCACCAGTCGAGGCCCCAGATCCGGTGCTGGCGCCAGCCGAGCTGTGCGAGGACCTGTGGCCGCAGACGGTCACGATCACGTGCCCCAGCAGCGTTCGCGTACACGCCACCGTCATGCTCGATCGCGAGCACGTAGCGCTCGCTGTCATTGGGATCGATGACCGCCAGATCGACCTTGTAGCTGCCGCAACCGACCTGATGACGGACGGCCCAACCGCGCTCGAGCAGCGCGCGCGCGATCGCAGCGGTGACCGGGCTCGCCGGTGGCATCTCCTCGGTCTGGCGCGCCGCTCCGCCGCCATTGCGCGCGTAGGCGAGGAGCGCCGCGAGGTCGCGCACACCCGCGGGGGCGTCGTCATGGAGATCCTCGGGTGCGAAGCTCGAGAACACGACGAGCTGTTCGCGGGCGCGGGTGATCGCGATCGCGAGGGCATGCTCGCCGCCCGGCTCCGACAGCGGCGCCAGCTCCATCGTGAGCACACCACCCGGATCGGGCGCGTACCCGACCGAGAGCAGCACCACATCTCGGTCATCGCCGTGCACGGCACCGACGCGCTTGACCAGGAGCGGCTCGAACGTCGCGGCCGCATCCGATGGCGGCTCGATCAGGGCATCGAGGCTGTCGTCGCGGCGGGCGGCGTCGAGAAGATCCTCGATCAGCTCCTGCTGCGCTGCCGACAGGGTCACGATCGCGATCGAACGCGTTC
Organism: Myxococcales bacterium; assembly: GCA_031421915.1. Lineage (GTDB taxonomy): Bacteria > Myxococcota_A > Polyangia > Haliangiales > Haliangiaceae > JABFXX01. The sequence goes on from JANOPP010000557.1 coordinate 16,343, forward strand.
GCTGCGACGGATCGCGGAGCCGCGCCACCACATCGGCCACGACCGCCTGTGCCTCGACGAGATTGTGCTGCGTCCCATCGCGATCGTAGACGCCGTCGACGCGCCGCCACGACACGCCGAGCTCCGCAGAGGCCTGCGCGGCAGGAAAGACCTGGAGCCGGTTACCGAAGTAACGCTCGTTTGCGAACGCGATCACGTCCTCGTGCTTGCTGCGGTAGTGCCAGCCGAGGCGGACCACGGGCAGCTTCGCCGCGACGGCCGCGTCGAACACACCGCCGGGCGACTCACCGCCGACGATCACGACCGATGCCCCGCGCGACAGCGCACCGAGCGCGAGCGGCATCGAGAGCTGCGACGACTCGTCGAGCACGACGACATCGAACGCCGGCAGCGCTGGCCCAAGGTGGAGGGGCTGGGATTCACTCCCGGCCCCGGGCGAGAGGAGCTGCGCCGCCGCGAGCGGGGTCATCAGGAGGCACGGGGCGAGCCGCGGCAGGACGGTCGGAATCTCCGCGAGGATCTGGCGCAGCGGCCGCACTGCGCGGTGAGCGCGCAGCTTCTCGAGCTCGTGCATCAGGATGCCGAGCTCGGTGCTCGGCTCGTTCGACGTGGGATCGTGCGGCTTGACCGCGCGCGGAACGCGGTCGGCGAGGCGAACCAGGGCACGTGCGCGGGCGAGCGCGAGCGCTCCGCGATCGAGGTCAGCGAACGCCGAGACCTGCGCGTGGTGCGACGCACCGTGGAACCGCGCGAGCGCGGGTGTCTCCGTGATCTCTGCATCGGCCCAGGCGAGGAGCGTCGCGCGCTCCCACGCCGGTGCGAGCTCGTCGGCGCCAAGGTCGCCGCGCTCGATCGCAGCGACCGCGGGACCGACGCCGGCCGCGAGTGCAGCGCGGCGGGCAGCGTGAAACATGACCCAGTCGCGCAGCGAGTCGACCGCATGGCGCAGCGTCTCGACCCGCTCGCGCAGCGCACCGAGATGATCGTCGCCAGTGCCGAGCGCGGCTGCATCGATCCCGACTGCCTCGGCCAGCCGGTCGAGGGCCGGCAGCCAGCGCGCCACCGCATCGGCGAGCGCACCGAACGAGCGCGCGAGCGCGCCATCGGTCGCCGTACCCCCCGGAGGCTGAGCGGCCACCTGCGCGACGAGTGCGCGCCACGCCGCTTGCCGGCCAGCCTCGCCGCCAGCCACCTCGGTCGCATCGAACGCGCGGCGCAGCTCCGCTGCCCAGGCGACCGCGGCGTCGATCGCCGCGAGGTCGAGCGCCAACGGGAACTGCGCCGGGTCGTTGCCCAGATCACCGAACCAGCGCTTCGCCGGCTCCGCCGCGGCGATCAGTGCCGTGCGACACGCCCGCTCGGCGACCACAGCCTCGAGCGCGGTGATCATTGCGTCGTCGCTCGCGAGCTGCGCGGGCTGCGCGGCCGCGCGAACGGCCGCACGGGCGGTGCGAAGCGCGACGTACCGCAAGGGGCCCATGCTGCCCGTCCACTTGCGGAGCTGGGTCCACAAGGCCGGCGCGTCGAGTGCGGACACCGACTCGGTGAACACGTCGTCGACCTCCGTCGCGAGCGCGCGATGCTTGTGCGCGAGGACGAGGAACGTCATCGGATCACGCGGAACTTCGACGGTCCCGGTTCCACGTGCGCGGATCAGCGCGACGCGCTCGCTGATGTCGTCGGTGCGACCACTACGGATCTGGGTCAACAGCTCGGCACCCGGGCGCGGAGATGCGGCGGCGAGCGCAGCCAGCGCACCGAGGGCCTGCACCTGCTCGCGCGTCCTGGTGATGAACCCGGGCACCAGCGCCGCGACCTCCTGGACGGCGACGCCGAGCGCCGCGACCGCCTGGGCCGTCTCGTCGAGCGCGGAGATCGCGCGATCGCGACCATCGAGCTCGGCTGTCGAGAACGGGCGCTCGATCGCGGAGGCGCGCCACGGATGTGTCGAGACCGGTTCGACCGGGATCGCGGCCGCGGCGAGCTGCTCGACAGCGATCCGCCGGCGCTCGAACGTCGTCCGGTCGAGGCCGACGGCATCGCGCTCGGCAAGCGCGGCGCGCGGCGTGGTCCGCAGCTCGACGAGCCGGCCCATCACCTCGTGCATCGAACGGCCGAACGGGCCGACCTTGTGGAGCGCGGCGACGTGCGCGTCGAGGGCGCCACGCAGCTCCGCGAGCCGCGCGTCGTCGCCGCTCGGTCCGGCGCCCGGACGGAACGACCGCTCGAGCACACGGGTGAGCCGCGCGAGTGCGACGTCGGGGCTCGCCTTGGGGCCGAATAGCTCGAGGCAGAACTCGCCCAGGCCGACCGCGGCCAGGCGCTGATGAACGACCTCGAGCGCGGCGAGCTTGTTCGACACGAACAAGACGGTCTTGCCGTGGCTGATGCAGTGGGCGATCAGGTTCGCGATCGTCTGCGACTTGCCGGTGCCGGGTGCACCGTCGAGGACGAACGTCGCGCCCGCTGCCGCAGCGGCGACGGCGGCGAGCTGGCCCGCGTCGGCGTCGAGGGGCGCGAGGATCTCGGGCGTCGCGCGCGGCCGCGTCACGGCCTCGGCCGCGGCGATCGACGGCTGGGCGAACGGCGACGACGCCGGAGTGCCAAATCGAGCGAGGTGCGCGATCACCGGGTTCGCGAACACCGCATCCGCCCGCAGCTCGAGGTCCTGCCAGATCGCGAGGTTCCCGATCGAGAACAGTCCGAGCTTCGCGGCGCGCTCGACGAGCCAGCCTGGGCGGGTGACAGCAAGGCCCTCTGCGGCCTCGAACAGCGCCGCGAGGTCAGGTGGGGGACGGCGCGAGGGATCGATCGTCCCGATGGCATCGCCGAGAGTCGGTGCGAGCACGAGGTCGAAGTCCCGGCGCAGCATCTCGACGAGCGCGGGGTTGAGGCACGGCTCGCCCCCACCGGCTGCCGCGACGAGGCGCAGCGCGCCTCCCGGCGAGCGCTCGAGATCCGCGGGCCACAGCGCGAGCGGCGCGGTGTGTGCCGTCCCGTCGGCCTCGCACCAGGTCAGGAGGCCGAATGCGAGCCACAGCGTGTGAGCACCCGTCTCGGCGAGCTCCGCGCGATGCGCGCGGCGGATCGTGACCAGCCGCCGCTCGAGCTCCGGCGTCGGCAAGGGGATCCGCAGCCACCCGCGATCGACAGCGACATCGCAGCCAGCCTCGAACGCGAAGGCCGCGCCCTCGGCGAGCATCTGCGCGAACGCCATCGGCTCGACGCCGGGGAGCGGGATGCAGGTCGCGCCGTCCTTGGCATCGAGCAACGGATCGCTCGGCGAGAGATCCACCAACGACGACTTCCACTCCTCGACGCGCACGCGGGGTTCGATCACGCGCTCAATCTACGCCACTTGGATCGATCGTCGTCGGAACTGAGCGCGCGGGGAGATCCCCGGAGATCACTCCGCGAGTGCGAGGAGGTGACGTGGATGATGCGCGTCGGCCCACTCCGCCGACCCCGGCTGCGTCGCTGTGAGGACGCGATCGACCCACGCCGGCGGGATCGCAGCCACGCCATCGCGCGCACCGAGAAGCGCGCCGACGATCGCGCCGTTGGTATCGGCGTCGCCACCGCGGCTCGCCACGTCGACGAGGGCATCGCGCCACGACGGCGTGTGAACCGCGTGCCAGAACGCGAGGCGGAGCGCGACGCGCACGAAGCCCGCGGTGCGGTGCATGTGGAGCGCCGACGAGTACAGGTGCGGATCGTCCGCCTCGGCGGCGTCGAGGTCCGAGGTGAGGTCGACCTGCGCGGACTCGATCGCGGCCAGGTCCTCGCGCTCTGCACCAAACGCCGGATCGCGCCAGCGCTCGGCGATCCGGGCGGCCGCGTTCGCGAGTCCTCGCCGCGCCACGGCGAGCATCTCCATCCCGGAGATCGGCGCCTCGACCGCGTGGGCGATCGCGAGATCGAACACGGCGCACGCGAGCACGCAGCGCGGATCCGCGTGGGTGAGCATCGAGTCGGCCATTGCCGCATCGATCACCGCCGCATCGCGTCGGACCCCGGGCGGGAACGGATCGCGCTCGCCACCCGCGCGCGGGTGGTACGTCCGCGTCGCTCCGAGCGCGATCGCGATCGGCGCGGTGCGCATCAATGAACCGTTCCCCGCCGCGCGCCGCCCGCTTTGCCGCCACGTCGCGAGGCCCGCGACCTCGGGCGCCGTGCCGGCGGAGATCCGCAGCAGAGCGTCGCGGGTCTGGTTGCCGATGTCGAACGCCTCGTCGGTCCAGGCGACGTAGCGGCGTGCGACGTCCGCGGCGTCGAACCGGCGGTGCTCGACGAGGCTCCGCGCGAGGCAGACGGCGAGCTGCGTGTCGTCGGTGATCTGGCCGGCCACGAGGTCGAACGGTCCGCCTCCCACGACATCGGTCGCGGGTCCGGTGGCAAGCTCGGGGTATCCGCGCTGCTCGATCGCGTCGAACTCGTACGTTGTCCCGAGGGCATCGCCGACCGCGAGTCCCAGTAGCGCTCCCCGTGCCCGTTCCTTCATGGTGTCCATGTTACACTAACGAACGCGGCCGGCAAGGGGTATGTTGGGGCGTGCTGCTGACCGACCCCGTGTCGCCGATCGAGCGGTGGGTTCTCGATCCCGCGCTCGTCCACCTCAACCACGGCTCCTACGGCGGCTGCCTGCGACGGGTGATCGACGTGGCCACGGCGATGCGCGCCCGGCTCGAGGCCGCGCCGATGCAGTTCCTCGTCCTCGCCTGGCAGACCCAGATCGACGACGCGCGGGCCCATCTGGCCGCGTTCGTTCGCACCACACCCGAGCGCCTCGCCTTCGTCCCGAGCTCGACGACCGGCGTCGCGATCGCGCTCCACTCCGCGACGATCCAGGCGGGAGACGAGATCGTGACGACCTCGCACGTCTATCCCGCGTGCCGGTTTCAGCTCGAGCGGCTCGCATCGGAGCGTGGCGCGAAGCTCGTCGTCGTCGACATCGCCCTGCCCTTCGATGCCGATGCACTTGTCGACGGCGTCGCCGCCGCGATCACGCCGCACACCCGGCTCGCGCTGCTCGATCACATCACCAGTGCGACCGCGCTCCGCCTCCCACTCGAGCGATTGATCCCGCTGTTCGAGGCGCGAGATATCCCGGTCCTCGTCGACGGCGCGCACGCACCCGGGCAGCTCGATC